>SYOX01000216.1 GCA_005804885.1 Pseudomonadota bacterium | reverse complement strand
GCTCGATCCCGAGCAGAACAACACCTTCTCCGATCACTACGTCGAGGTGCCCGTCGATCTGTCCAACGTGCTCTTCGTGGCCACGGCCAACATGCTCGACACCATCAGCGCGCCGCTGCGCGACCGCATGGAGATCATCGAGATCCCCGGCTACACCGGGTACGACAAGCTCCACATCAGCCGCGAGTACCTCGTTCCCAAGCAGCTCGAGTCCCACGGGATAACCTCCTCGCACCTCGAGCTCGACGACGAGGCCATCAAGGCCGTCATCAACTCCTACACCCGCGAGGCCGGCGTCCGCGCCCTGGAGCGCCGCATCGCCGACATCTGCCGCGGCGTCGCCGTCGCCGTCGCCGAGGAGAATGAGGAGCCCGTCCACCGCAAGCCCTCGCCCGACGACCTGAGCGACTACCTCGGCACGGAGCGCTTCCCGTACGAGGTGGCCGAGCGCACCGCCGATCCGGGCGGCGCCACGGGCCTGGCCTGGACGGCGGCCGGCGGCGACATCCTCTTCATCGAGTCCACCCGGATGCCCGGCAAGGGCGAGATGGTCCTGACAGGCCAGCTCGGCGACGTGATGAAGGAGTCGGCCCGCGCCGCGATGAGCTACATCCGCAGCCACTCCGACGAGTTCGACCTCGGCCAGGACTTCGTGCGGCAGTACGACCTCCACATCCACTTCCCCGCCGGCGCCATCCCCAAGGACGGCCCCTCGGCGGGCATCACGATCTTCACCAGCCTGCTGAGCCTGCTGACCCAGATCCGCGTCCGGGATGACGTCGCCATGACGGGCGAGATCACGCTGCGCGGCAACATCCTGCCCGTCGGCGGCATCAAGGAGAAGGTGCTGGCCGCCCACAGG
Source organism: Pseudomonadota bacterium (assembly GCA_005804885.1). GTDB lineage: Bacteria > Myxococcota_A > Bradymonadia > Bradymonadales > SYOX01. Next base: position 15,499 of record SYOX01000216.1, on the reverse strand, counting down.
GCCGGCATCCGCCGCGTCGTCCTGCCGGCGCGCTGCAAGAAGGACCTCATCGACATCTCCGAGGACATCAAGAGCGAGATGGAGTTCAACTTCGTCAGCCGCATCGACGAGCTGATCCCCCTCGTCCTGGAGAGCGATCCCAGGACCGAGGAGGCCCGCAAGGCCGGCGCCGAGCGCATCGCCCGCTTCTACGGCCTCTCCGGTCCCCCCGCCACCGACGGCGGCCTGGATCCCGAGGTCCGCTGAGCCCTCTTTTCAGGTCGGCCGGGAAATGTCAGCCCGGCCGACCCTGTTGGACTCAGTGAAGCGCCATCATTCATGGCATGACACCTCCTTTCGGTCACTTACCCCCAAGCCTCGGCGAGGGGGTAAGTGGCTTCTTGCGACCCTCTTGACGCCCGCGCGCCTTCTCCAGGCGCGCCCCGTGGGCCCAGCCCGCGACGCCGCCGAGGTAGACGAGATGTCCGCTGACGATCCCGCCGAGTATCGCCCCAAGGCCCGCAGACCCCGGTGCACGCGGTGCCGCGAGCCCATCCAGCGCGAGGGCAACCCGCACTTCCCCTTCTGCAGCGAGCAGTGCAAGTTGCTCGACCTGTCGAGCTGGTTCAACGAAGAGTACCGGCTGCCTGCGCCGGTGACCGAGCGCGATCTCCCCGACATCGAGGAGGCGCTGCAGCGCGCCTCGTCGGAGAAGGACGACTGATCCGGAACCACGCTCAGACCACTTACATCTTGGGCATCCTGGTGGCCCAAAATGTAAGTGGCTTGAGCGTGGTTCAGTACGATCCGGCTTGGGGTCAACGAGGTCGTCGAGGTCGGGTTGCGGCGCGCCTTCGCGCGGCGAGATGGTTGCTCTCGCTCGTGCGCCTGCTCGTGGGTCGGGGGCGGCCTGAGGGTGCGATAAGGGGGCTTGAGGCGGTGGGTCAGGGGCGGCGGTCGATCTCGCGGACGATGTCGGTGGCGAGCTTGCGCAGCTCGTAGGGCATCTCCTGATCGGAGGCGACGTAGACGAACCAGTCGCGCTCCTTGATGCCGACGGCGTTGGCGACGTACTTGAGGTATTTGCCGCGCTGGCTCTCCTTGAAGATGATGTAGGTCTTCTCGCCGTCAACCTCCTCCCAGATGACGTGGGGGCACTCGGAGGTGTCCTCGCGATCGACGAGGAAGAGATCCTTGAAGCGCTGAACGTCGGCCTCGCGGGCGACGTAGAGGAGGTAGACGAGGGGCGCGCAGCGGTCGACGCCCTTGGCCTTTTCGAAGATCGCCATGGCCTCGTCGTAGGGCTCGGCGTGCTTGAGCTTGCCGAGGGCCCAGAAGGCGTGCGCGCGCACCAGGGGGCTGTCGGCGTTCATGAAGGGGGTGATGGCGGGCGCGAGCTCGGGATCGTTCAGGAGGACGGCGCCGCGGATCGCGCCGAGGCTCAGGATCTCGTTGCCCGAGGCCGCCTTGAGGGCGCGGGCGAGGTGGGGGGTGGCGCGGCGGTCGGCCAGGGCGCCGAGGGTCAGGGCGGCGTCGGCGCGGGAGTCGGGGCTGCCTTGATCGAGCAGCTCGACGAGGCGGGGCAGGGCCTGGATGAGGCAGGCGCGCTCGACCTCCAGGACGAGGCGTCGGGGTTCGTGGCTGTCGGAGCGTGGGCAGGTTCGGCGGACGGTGAACATGGCCATGCGGCGGGTCTGCTCGTCAGGGTTGTCGAGCTCCTTGAGGATGGCGGAGGAGACCTTCTTCTCGTGCCAGCGGTCGGTGTAGAGGCTGCGGGCGAGCTCCTTGAGGGCTTGTTGTTTTTCGGCCTCGTCGTCGGATCGCAGGCGCGTCAGGTGAAAGCCCATCTCATTGTATTCGCTCAGGAAGTTGTCGCTGGCGAGGTTGAGGGCGAAGTAGCTGGCGATGGTGATGACGGCGACGGCGGCGAGGAAGTGGGCGTTGAAGTCGCGGTGGAGGGTGGGGTCGATGGCTTCGGGGTCGTCGGCTTGGATCTGGAGGTTCTGGCCGAGCAGGACGCGCTCGCGCCAGCGTCCGGGGAAGAAGAGGTCGCCGAAGAGCATGCCGCCGATGTAGCTGGCGATGAGCATCAGGAGCATGACGAGGGTGATGAGGGCGAGGTTGAGGAACACGGAGGTGGAGGTGTCGTTGATGGCGTGGGCGACGTAGAGGCCGCCGCCGAAGAAGAGCGCGTAGGCCGTCAGCGCGGAGGCGATCAGGCGGCCGCGGGTCCGGGCGAGCGGCTGGAGGAGGGCGAACTCCGAGACATTGGCGATGAGCTTGAACCTGGGGGGGGCGTTCTTTTTCATGGCTCCTGGCGGGTGGCGTGCCCTTATGGCGGCTGAGATACGATGGGCGAGGCTGCGTCGGGACGCAACCCTTTGAGGCCGCTGAGGATGTTGACGGTCACGGGGCGGGGTGTTGACGGAGGGGGTGATTTTCTGGGGGTTGGCGCGCTTTGGGCGATGATGGGGTGGGGGTCTTTGGTCAAGGCCTCCGGTGGAGGCGGGAGGTCGTCGGGTTGAGGTGCGCGCCAGGAGGGCAGGCCGATGTCAGCAGCGGGGAAGGGTGAGGGGCGGGCGCCTTTGCGGGGCGCGAAGGGGTCGGGCAAGGGCGTCGGGTCGTCGGGGCGTCGGGACGACGCGCTGTTGAGGGAGATCGTGTCGAGGGCGGAGGGCGAGGGGCGCGGTGGCGAGAAGCCGAAGTTGGCGCGGAAGGGCTCGACGGGTCGAAAGAAGGCCCCTGGCAAGGCGTCGAAGCGCGGCGTCGGCGCGTCGGGGTCGGGGGGGCCTTCGCGGCTTTGGAGGTCGGGGAACCTGGGGTTGGCGGCTCTGGCGCTTGGGATCGTGGGCTATGGGATCGTGGGGTTGCTGGACGTGGGCTCGTCGGCGCTGGACCGGCGCCTGCTTGCGGGGGACGTCCTCGTGTTGGAGGGGATCTCGGCCCGCTTCTCGGCGCCGTCGGCGGGGAGGCTTGTGGAGGTGCGCCAGCGGGGCGGCGAGGTGCCGAGGGCGCTGGGGCGGGTGGTTGCCGTCGATGGGGACGCGGTGGAGTGGGCGGGGGGGAGGTTGGAGGTCAACGGTGCCGAGGCCTCGCTGCCTGGGGATCTCGGGCGTCTGGGGCGGGGTACGAAGCCGCGCGGCCGGGGCAGGCGGCTGGCGCGGACGCCGGCCTCGCTGGGGTTGCCGGGGGGGAGGCTGGAGGTGCCTCGGGACCACCTTTACGTGACGGTGGACGAGGGCGGGCGCATCGAGGGTCGGGTGATCCCGATCGGGGATGTGACGGGCGTGGCGCTGGTGGCGGTCGGGGGTGGCCGTGGCTGGGCGGCGCGGCTGCCGAGGTGGGTCTTCTGATCCTCCCCCCGGAAGAGGATGCGTGATACACTGCGTTGCAGGTGGGCCGGTGGTGTCTGGCCAAGGGCCACCGCGCAGCGGTTTAGAGGGGCAGGAATGGCTGAAGAGGCCCATCGAGGTGTTGGTTGAGATGTTCAATAATGCAATGTGGGCGGTCTTGTGCGTGACGGTTCTGATCGTGTCGTCATCGGGGTCGGCGCTGGCCGAGGAGGGTGGTGGAGGCGGGGAGAGCAAGAAGGACAAGGCCGTTGAGGGCGCCAAGGTCGACATCAACAAGCTCCTGGAGGAGGCCGACGACCACGCGCGGCGGGGCAACTTCAAGCAGGCCATCCCGATCTACAAGGAGGTCCTCCAGCTTCGCCCCTCGGAGTACCCGGCGGTCTATTACAACCTCGCGGAGATAAACCGGTCTCGCAAGGGGTACGGCGAGGCGGCGATGTTGTACAAGCGATACCTGGAGGTGTCGCCGGAGGCGGGGGACAAGGAGGAGGTGCTCAAGCACATCGCCGAGTGTCTCCAGAACATGCCCAAGACGGGCAAGGTCAACATCACGGTGACGGGGGCCGAGGATCCGCTCATCGTCGTGGACGGCATTCCGGTGTCGTCTTCGAAGTCGGTGGAGCTGGTCCTGCGCCCAGGGAAGTACACGCTGTCGGTGTCTGCGGAGGACTACATCCCTTCGAAGTCCAGCTTCGAGGTGCTGTCCGGGGACGACAAGGGCCTGGATGTCGCCCTCAAGGCGATGACCTTCTTCGGGATGCTGGAGATCAAGGCCAACGTCGAGGGCGCCGAGGTGCTGCTCGACGGCAAGCCCGCGGGCAAGACGCCGCTCGAGCCCGTCAAGCTGACGGCGGGCAAGTACTTCGTCGAGTTCAAGAAAGATGGCTACCACCGCTGGATCCGGAACATCGTGCTGGGTCGGGACGAGGTCTACCTGCTGAACGTGACGCTTCAGAAGATGACGGCCAATCCCTGAGAGACAGGAGCGACATGACGACAGAGCTGACGCCCTCCGCACCCCTCGCGCACCCGCAGGCGGCCAGGGCGCACAACCTCAAGCCTGGGCTGGTCGACGCGACGCTCGACGAGAAGATGGCGCACTTGCGTGGACGGCTGCGCGAGCTGGGCCAGGTGATCGTCGGGTTCTCGGGGGGGGTGGACTCGGCCTTCCTGGTCTCGGTCGCCTACGAGGTTCTTGGGGACGGGTGCGTGGCCTTGACGGCGGTGAGCGCCTCGCTGCCCGCGCGCGAGCGGCAGGAGGCCGAGGCGCTGGCGGCGCGGATCGGGGTGCGGCACGTCCTGCGGGAGTCGGACGAGATCCACAACCCGGCCTACAGGGCAAACCCTCAGAATCGCTGCTATTTTTGCAAGATGGCGCTCTTTGACATTGCCGAGGCGCTCCAGCAAGAGGCGGGGCAGGGAGCGCGGACGGTCATCGGGACCAACGTGACGGATCTGAAGGGGCACCTGCCGGGCCTGGCGGCGGCCAAGGAGCGCGGCGTGCTCTGCCCGCTGGTCGAGGCCGGCTTTACGAAGGAGGACGTGCGGGAGGCCAGCCGTCAGATCGGCCTGGAGGTCTGGGACAAGCCGGCCTTCGCCTGTCTGTCGAGCCGCTTCCCCTACGGGACCGCGATCACGGAGGAGCGCTTGAGCAAGGTCGAGACGTGTGAGGATGTGTTGAGCGACCTGGGCTTTAGAGTCTTCCGGGTGCGCTACCACGACGAGATGGTGCGGATTGAGCTTGGCCAGGACGAGCTGTCCAGAGTTCTTGATCCGAAGACGCGCGAGGCGATCCTGTCGCGCTGCAAGGCGGTGGGCTTCAAGTACGTCGCGGTCGATCTCGAGGGATATCGACGCGGCAGCATGAACGAATAGGGCGGCCTTCAAGCGATGAACCGAAGCCTCTTGATGCTGGTCGCCAGCGCCCTCGTGGCGCTGTCGGGCTGCTCGCTCGTCCTCGACCTGCCTGCGGACTGTCGGGTGGAGGATTGCGGCGGCTACCAATGCAATGCCGAAGGTACGGGCTGCCTGCTGGCCTGTGAGGGCGGCCAGGACTGCGGGGAGGGCTTCGTCTGCGACGGCGGCCGCTGTCTGGAGACCGGCTGCTCCCCGCAGGGCGAGCTGATCGAGTTCCTGCCCGCGGCCTCGACCAGCGACCTCTCGATGGCCTACAACGGCGAGGCCATCGGGGCGGTCCATCTGGACGCGACGGGGCTGGTCTTCACCCGCGTGGACAAGCTCGGGAGGCCGCAGGGCAGCCCGCTCGGGCTCGCCTTGCCGGGCGAGGACCCCAAGAACCCCGCGCTGATCTGGAACGGGGATGTCTGGGCGGTGGTGTGGGAGGCGAGCGCGCGGGTCAACGGCGAGTCCCAGGAGCAGCTGCGCTTTGCGGTCATCGACGTCGGCGGCGAGTTCGACGTCGAGCCCAAGACTCTGTGGTTCACCACCGAGGACCGCATGACCGGGCGGATCGAGAAGTCGGTCGACGGCCCGTCGATAGACTGGGACGAGCAGCGCGGGCGCTTCGCGGTGGTGTGGACGACCGTCGTCGACACCAGCGACGTCTACCTCATGATCGTCAACAAGGACGGCACCTCCCTGGAGGGTGAGCGCGACATCCCCCACTCGGCCGGCGTCCAGATCACCTTCACCCAGGAGGACGCCGTCGAGCCCATCATCCTGACGCGGTCGGCCGACGTCTACGACGTCGCCTACAGGGAGGGCGCGGCCTCGGTCAACCTCGTCCTGCGGACGGTCAGCCTCGACGGCCAGCGTCAGGGCACGGACGTCAACATCTCGACCACCCAGGATCGGGTGCTCAGCCACGGCCACGCCCGGATCACGACCGGGACGATCCTGGCCTTCACCGAGCAGTCCGGCGACGAGGGGCTGCTCTTCCGAGCCCAGATCAAGCGGGACAGGGCGATCGCGGGCGGATCGAAGCTGCCCATCGAGCAGGGCTTCGACACGGTGCGCGACGCCACCGTGGCCGGCGGCCCCGACGCGCAGTACGCCGCCGTCTTCGTCGCCGAGCGCGACGGGCGATCCGAGGTCTTCATGGCCCGATTCAAGGACAACGGCGCGCGCATCGCGGCCCCCTTCAGCCTCACCGACCTTCTGTCGAGGGCGCCCTCCGAGCCCGTCGTGGCGTCGACCGACGAGGGCTTCGTCGTCCTCCACCAGGAGAACGAGGGGGCAGGGGCGGGCACCGTCCTGGGCCGCCACTGGATCTGCACCCCGCCCGAATAATGAGGCCATCATGGCGGCTGACCCCTCGCCTCTGGATGCTCGCCGCCTGGCCGGATCGCCCCTCATCGCGGCGATCCTGGGCGCCGCGGCGCTGCTCCCCCTCGGCCTGGCGCTCGGGGCACCCCAGGCGGCCGCGCTGGCCTGCCTCGGCGCCCTCTTCGGGGTGGTGATGTCGAGGGCGGGGCACTTCCACCACGTCGGGCTGGCGCTGGCCGTGCCCATCGCGCTGCTGCCCGATTTCTTGTTTGGAGACCCCTCGGTGAGCCGGGCTGCCCTGTGCCTGCTGCTCTCCGGGGTGGTCGCGGGAGTGGGCGCCTTCGCGGGGCCGAGGTTTGAGCGCCTCCCCTGGGGAAGGGTGCTGACGGGGGCGATGCTGGCCGCGTTTGTGGCCTTCGGGGCGTTGAGCGTGTTGAAGTACGCGCACTTCGGGGACATCCTGGCGCGCGACTCGGCCTATTACGATCAGATTTTCCGCAGCGCTCTGGCCGGCGAGGGCTGGAAGGGGTCCATCCTGCAGTCGCTCTTGCATGATCCGCCGCTGGAGTCGCACTGGGCGATCCACTTTACGCCCGTGGCGTGGCTCATGCTGCCCTTCTACGCGCTGTGGCCCTCGCTCGACACGCTGCTGGTGATGAGGAACGCCTTCATCGTGCTGGCCTGCTGGCCGATGTACCTCATCGCGCAGCGCCACCTGGGCGGCGGGCCGGCCTTCGCGCTCTCGCTGGGGCTGCTGGTGAGCCCGACGATGCTCTACCAGCCCTTGAACAGCTTCTACTTCTACGGCGCTGGCGTCGCGCCGATGCTCTGGGCCTGGTACTTTCACGAGTCGCGGCGCCCCGTGGCCTTCCTGCTGGCCTGCGGGGCGATGTTGATGGTGCGCGAGGACATGGGGATCGCGGTCTCGGCGCTGGGCGCCTGCGCGATGCTCGATCGCTGGCTGGATCGGCGCGAGAGCGGCGAGCCGCTCGGGTGGCCGCCCTGGCCCTACGTCGCGGCGCTGATGGCCGGCGGCGCGTGGTGGATCGGGGTCGTCAAGCTGGTCATGCCTCGATATGGTTCGGCGTCGGGGGCCGCGACCCAATCCTGGTACGCGGGCTGGGGGTCGACGGCGCCCGAGATGCTCAAGCGCCTGTTGACCGATCCGGTCTACGCGGCGTCGATCGTGTTGACCCGCTACAAGCTCGGCTACCTCTGGGCGGTGGCGCGCTCGACCGGCTTCATCGGCGTCGCCGGGATCCCCGCGGTGGTCGCCGCGCCCTACCTGGCCATCAACCTGCTGGTGACGCGCCCCTACGCGGCGACCGCCGAGATCACCTATCATTACAGCCTCCTGATCGTCGCGGCGCTCTACGCGAGCCTGCCGCGCGTCCTGGCCCGCTGGGCCAGGGTCGGGGACGCATCGGGGCTCGCCCGGCGTCGGCTGACGGCGGCGTGGCTCGTCCTGGCGATGAGCCTGTCGTCGCTCACGGTGGTCTTTTCCTCGGAACAGCTTCAAGTTTTAAGGGGCAAGGACGAGGTGGCGGTCATTGAGCGCGTCCTCGCCCAGATCCCGGAGGACGGCAGATCCGTGGCGGCGCCCTCGCGGATGTTGCCTGCGTTGACCGGCCACAAGGTGCTGGTGGCCAGCGACAAGCCGATGGGCTACACCACGACGCGGATGGACTGGGTGATCCTGGCGGAGGGAGAGGGGACCTTCTACCTGGGGGACTGGAGCGAGGGCGTCTGGCAGGCGCACTTCGACGACTTCAGAAATTCAGAAGAGTATACGCGGGTTTACGCCGAGGGGGGCTACGTCGTCTATCGGCGGCGATGAGGATCAGGGCGCCGAGGAGGGGAGAGTCGGTCCACCCTCGCGGATCGCCCCACGCTCCTCGCACCGCCCCCCACAAGGGGGGACGGGCTCGTCGGGTGGGGCTTGGATGCGCGGGCGGGCTGCGCCCGATGGGCGCAGGCCGGCGGGCGGTCGACAGCGGATCGCGGGGCCGGATCACAGGGTCGAAGTGGGCCTGTGGATTGGGGGTTTTGCTGCCCCATGTGTCGACCTGGGCCGCGCGGGGGCCTGCGACCGACAGGGCGCAGCCCACCCTGGATTTCTAGCCCCACCCGACGAGCCCGTCCCCCCTTGTGGGGGGCGGTGCGAGGAGCGTGGGGCGCTCGGCAGCCCTCTTGAAGCCTGTTCAGGAAAGAGGGTTGACAGCGAAGAGGCCATGCACACTTCTGCTGCTCTGAGCCTTTCCGTTTTCGCCCCTTCCATCCACCCCATCGAAGAACCCCAAGATGCTCCTTCATGACATCCGGCGCATGCTCGCCTTGATCAAGCCCGAGCGATGGAAGTACGCCGTCGGGTTGTCGTCGCTCTTCATGGTGAACTTCACGGACATCGTCTCGCCGGTCTTCATGGCGGTGGCGGTGGACTTGACGGAGGCTGCGTTGACGGGTGAGCCGGCGCGCACGCCCCAGATCTTCGAGTTCTTCGGGGTCAAGGCGGACGACTTCGGCTTGATGGGGTCGCTGGTCATCTACCTGTCGCTCCAGCTGGCGGCCAACCTCTTTCGCTACCCGATGTTGATGTATACGGCGGTGCCGAGCCACGAGATCGGCCAGCGGGTGCGCAATGCCATCATCGATCACCTGCTCAAGCTGTCGCGGCCCTTCTACGATCGGACGAAGAGCGGGGATCTGATGTCGCTCCAGACCAACGACGTCAACGCCGTGCGGATGGCCATCGGGCCGGGCGTGCTGGTGGGGAGCGACACGGTGATGCTGGTCAGCCTCGTGCTGCTGGTGCTGGCGAGCCTGTCCTGGGAGCTGACCCTGATCGCGATGATCCCGCTGCCGGTCATCATCCTGGTCACCAACAAGCTCTCGCACGCCGAGTACGACTACTTCGAGGACGTCCAGGCGCACCTGGGCGTCTTGACCGAGCGGACCCGGGAGAGCTTCGCGGGCATCAGGATCATCCAGGGCTACGCGCGGGAGTCCTTTGACCGGTCGAGGTTCAAGGCGATGTCGACGCATCACCTGTCCAAGAACCTGCGCCTGGCGCGGGTGCGCAGCGTCTTTGATCCGACTCTGGAGATGATGCTGGGGGTGTCGACGGCGCTGGTGTTGATCTACGGCGGCCTGGAGGTGGTACGCGGGACGATGACGCTGGGGACCTTCGTGGCCTTCCTCTTCCTGGTGCGCTATCTGGCGGGGCCGATGATCGGCTTCGGGTGGGCGGTCTCGCTCTTTCAGCGGGGGAGGGCGTCGTTGAGCCGGATCGACGCGCTGCTGGCCGAGCCGATCGAGATCAAGGACGCGCAGGGCGCGACGACGGCCTCGGGGGTCGGCGCGCTGTCGGTTCGAAGGTTGACCTTCGCGCATGCGGCGTCGGTGGGGGAGGACGGCGAGTCGAGCGAGCCGCTGGTGGTCCTCCGGGACGTCACCTTCGAGGTGCCGGGGGGCGGGACGCTGGGGATCATCGGTCCGGTGGGCAGCGGGAAGTCGACGCTGGTCAACCTCCTTGTCAGGCTCTACGATCCGCCGCCTGGGGCCGTCTTCGTCGACGGGGTGGACGTGCGGGAGCTGACGCTGGAGAGCCTGCGGCGCAAGATCGTGCTCGCGCCGCAGGACACCTTCCTCTTCAGCGACACGGTCGAGCGCAACCTGGGGCTGGCGCTGGACGAGGCGGGCGACGCGGCGCGCTTCGCGCAGCTCGTGCACCTGGACTCCGAGCTGGAGGCGCTGCCGGACAAGTACGACACGCTGCTGGGAGAGCGCGGGGTGAACCTGTCGGGGGGTCAGCGCCAGCGGCTGGCCATTGCCAGGGCGATGGCCGCCGATCCGGGCGTGCTGATCCTCGACGACTGCCTCAGCGCGGTGGACGCGAGGACCGAGGAGGGGATCCTGGACAACCTCGGCGAGGCTTTTGCGGGCAGGACGGGGGTCATCATCTCGCACCGCGTCATCGCGGTGCGGCGCTGTGATCGCATCCTGGTGCTGGAGGGGGGGCGAGTGACGCAGTCGGGCACCCACGCGGAGCTGATGGCGCAGGAGGGCTATTACGCGAAGGTGGCCTTCGAGCAGATGAGCCAGGAGGGCTAGGGGATGGCTGATGGCGCAGCGGCGGGTGGAGAGGCGCCCGCCTCGCGGATAGAGCGGCAGGCGCTCAAGAGCGTGTCCAACGATCCGATCCTGTCTCGGATGCTGGCTGAGGAGCGGGTCGAGACGCGGCTGATGGACACGGCGCTGCTGGGTCGCCTCGTCGGCTACCTCAGCCCGCACAAGGGGCTGGCGACGGCTTCCATCGCGCTGGCGATCGGCGAGGCGCTGATGATGACGGTGCCGGCCTATGTGATCGGGCTGGCGATAGACAGGATGGGCGAGACGAGGGTGCGCCAGACGGGCGAGGTGGCCGCCTTCTTTGACGGGCTGGCCGACGGGGCGCTGGCGCGCTTCGGGCCGCTGGCCGATGGGGGCGAGTCGGGCGCCGCGGTGGTCTTCTTCGGGGTGCTGGTGCTGGCGGTCTCCGTCCTGATGTGGCTCTTCGCGACGGTGACGACCTACGCGGTCCAGGTGCTCGGTCAGCGCGTGGTGCACGATCTCAGAGTCGAGGTCTTCGGGCACGTCACGGGCATGGACCAGGAGTTCTTCCACAAGAACCCGGTCGGGCGGCTGGTCAACAGGACGACCTTCGACGTCGAGTCCGTCTCGGAGCTCTTCTCGGACGCCTTCGCGCAAGGGATGCGCGACATCCTGTTCTTGATCGTCCTGATCGTGGTGATGTTCGGCCTCGATCCGGTGCTGGCGGCCATCATGATGCTGAGCTTCCCGTGGCTCGTGGCCGTCTCGCTGCTCTACCGGCGATACGCTCGCCCGGCGCTGAGGACCAACAGCGCCGTCCGCTCCCGCATGAACGCGTGGCTTGCCGAGAACCTCGCCGGCATGAGGGAGAACCACCTCTACCGGCGCGAGCCGCGCCGTCGGGCCGAGTTCAAGGCGCTCACGGTGGCCTACCAGGGCTCGATCACGCACGTCATCCGGGCCTGGGGCGTGTTGAGGCCGGGGATGATGATCGTCAGCGGGATCTCGACCACGGCGGTGCTGTTGATCGGCCATTCGCGCGTCGTCGAGGGGGCGATCACGGTGGGGGTGTTGCTGACCTTCGTGCAGTACACGATCCAGATGTGGCGCCCGGTGCGAAACCTGACCGAGAAGTTCAACCTCGTCCAGACGGCCTTGACGGCAGGGGAGCGGATCTTCGACGTGCTCGGCGCCCGCGCCAAGGTCAAGGACGCCGAGGGGGCAGACACCTCGTTGACCGTGAAGCGCGGCGACATCGAGTTCAAAGGCGTAAAGTTCAAGTATCCCTCGAAGGATGAGGTTGTCCTCGACGGGGTGAGCTTCTCGATCAAGTCGGGCGGCTTTCTGGCGCTGGTGGGGGACACCGGGGCGGGCAAGAGCACGATCGCGCACCTCATCTCGCGCTTCTACGACGTGACCGAGGGGGAGGTGCTCGTCGACGGGGTGGACACGCGGCGCTACCTTCTGGAGAGGCTCCGCTCGGGGATCGCGATCGTGCCGCAGGACGTGGTCGTCTTCGCCGGGACGGTGCGTGACAACATCACGCTGGGGATCGAGGTGACCGAGGCTCGCCTGAGGTCTTGCGTGGAGGCGGTCTGCGCGGACACCTTCATCGACAGGCTCGGCGGCCTCGATCACGTGTTGGAGGAGGGCGGCCGGACCCTGAGCACGGGCGAGCGGCAGCTGTTGAGCTTCGCGCGGGCGCTGGTCTTCAACCCGCCGGTGTTGATCCTGGACGAGGCGACGGCCAACGTCGACACCCAGACCGAGGTGCTCATCCAGAAGGCGCTCGCGGCGCTGACGAAGGGGCGCACGAGCGTCGTGATCGCCCATCGGCTCTCGACCGTCCGAGACGCCGATCAGATCCTCGTGCTGCGGCACGGCCAGATCATCGAGCGCGGCGATCACGAGGCCCTGATGGGACAGGGCGGCGAGTACGCCCGCCTGGTCCGCCTCCACATGCGCGACCAGTGAGTTGACCGCAACCCTTCGAATCCACTAGACTATAGAGTAGCGGGCTGGCTGGCATCGCGGCGCGAACTCTTCAAGCAGGCCAAAAGTGACAATGACCCTGCGGTCCACACCTCAAGATGACACCATGAACACCCAACTCCGATCTTCAGGCGCAAGCGAGGCGGGACTCCCTGCGCTGGCCTTGCTTCGGGGCGCGCTCTTCGTCGCGCTCCTGGCCGGGCTGGCCGCCTGCAGCGACGAGACGCCCGGCGGCGGCGGCGGCGCGAAAGACAACAACGGCAACCCTGAGAGCGACGCGGGCGACGAGGGGGACGGCGGCAATGGCCCCGCGCCGGTCTGCGTCGACGAGGACGGCGACAACTTCGGGCAAGGGTGCGCGCGCGGCGCGGACTGCAACGACGCGCGCGCGGATATCTTCCCGGGCGCCGAGGATGTCTGCGACGGGCTGGACAACAACTGCGACGGGGACGCCGATCCCGGCTGCCCCTGCGCCGACGGCGCCGAGCGGAGCTGCTACACCGGCGACGACGGGACGATCGGCAACAGGCCGTGCACGTCCGGCATCCAGACCTGCGTGGGCGGGTCCTGGGGCGATTGCCTCGGCCAGATCGTCCCGGCCGATGAGAGCTGCGACGGGGTGGACAACGACTGCGACGGGGACGCCGACGAGGGCCTGACCAACGCCTGCGGCGTCTGCGGGGAGCTGACCGCCGAGGTCTGCGGCGACGGCCTGGACAACGACTGCGACGGCACCATCGACGAGTCCTCCGAGGGCTGCAACTGCGACAATCGCACCGGCCAGCCCTGCTACGGCGGGCCTCCCCAGACGCTCGGCGTCGGGATCTGCCGCGGCGGCTTCAACAGCTGCCAGGGCGCCGACTGGGGCGCCTGCATGGGCCAGGTGCTGCCCGAGGTCGAGACCTGCGACGGGATCGACAACGACTGCGACGGCCTCATCGACGAGGGCCTGCGCAACGCCTGCGGCGCCTGCGATCAGGCCGATCCCGCCGAGCTGTGCGACGGCTTCGACAACGACTGCGACGACCTGATCGACGAGGGCCTGGCCAACTCCTGCGGCACCTGCGCGGCCGAGATCCCCGACGAGGCCTGCGGCGACGGCCTGGACAACGACTGCGACGGCCTCGTCGACGAGGGCTGCGGTTGCTCGGGCGACGCCGTCTGCTACCCCGGCCCTGACCACACCCGCGGCATCGGCGCCTGCACCAACGGCACCCGCGAGTGCGACGGCGAGTTCTGGACCGTCTGCGAGGGCGCCGTGACCCCCACCGCCGAGATCTGCGACGGCGCGGACAACGACTGCGACGGTCGCGTCGACGAGGGCCCGGGCGGCTGCTCCATCTGCGGACCCCAGACCGAGGTGTGCGACGGGGTGGACAACGACTGCGACGGCTTCACCGACGAGTTCGTGACCAACTCCTGCGGCCTGTGCGATCAGGTCGATCCCCAGGAGATCTGCGGCGACGGGATCGACAACGACTGCGACGGTCTGGAGGACGAGGGGCTGCGCAACGCCTGCGGCACCTGCGGCGAGTCCTGCTACGAGGAGGAGTGGAGCGGGACCAACGATCGCTTCCCTGAGGGCGAGGCGCTCGGCGTCGAGGGCAATGGGGAGGACGGCGGCCTGAGGCTGGGCCGGAGCACCTTCACGCTGCCCTTCATCTGGATCGCCAACAGCGACGAGGACACCGTCTCCAAGCTCAACACCGTCACCGGCGTCGAGGAGGGCCGCTACCGCGTCGGCGACAACCCCTCGCGCACCGCCGTCGATCTGGACGGCAACGTCTGGGTCGCCAACCGCAGCAGCAACAACGTCCACCGCGTCCGGCTCTTTGACTGCAACGGCCAGGACTGCGTCGACCCGCCCATCAACGTCGGCGGCCTGCCCCGCGGCATCGCCATCGACGCCAGCAACAACGTCTGGGTCGCCTCCTTCAACGACCGCAATGTCATGCGGATCAACGGCCAGACCCACGTCGTCGATCAGGTCATCAACACCCCCGGCAACATCTACGGGATCGCCATCGACTCCGAGGGCAACCTCTGGACCGCAGAGCGCGGCGGCGGCGTCGTCTCCCGGATCAACACCGAGACCGGGCAGCTCATCGAGACCCTCACGCCCCCCTTCGGCCGCTCCCTCTACGGCATCGCCGTCGACGGCGAGGGCAATGTCTGGCTGGGCAACTACGACCAGCACAACGTGCTCAAGTACAACCCGCGCAACCGACAGTGGCAGGAATTCCGAAACAACAGCGGCTCTTACACGCGCGGCCTGGCCGTCGACGGCGACGGCTTCGTCTGGATCGCCAACTCAGGCAGCGACAACGTGACCAAGATGCGGGCCTCGGACGGCGCCGTCGTCGGGACCTACCCGGTCGGCGGGCACCCCATCGGCGTGGCCGTCGACAACGACGGCAACATCTGGGCCGTCAACCGCAACGACAACAACGCCCACAAGCTCAACTCCTCCGGCCAGCGCCTCGGGATCTACCCCGTCGGCGCAGGCCCCTACACCTACTCCGACATGACCGGCTTCCAGCTGCGCAACTTCACCGTGCGACAGGGCCGCTGGATCGTCACCTTCGACTGCGGCTACAACCTGTGCCAGTTCGACGGCGCCGAGTGGACCGGCGACACCCCCCCCAACACCTCCATCGAGGTCAAGGCCCGCACCAGCACCGACCAGGCCAACTGGTCCGCCTACTCCCCCACCCAGACCACCTCGCCGGCCACCTTCAACCTCCCCCGAGGTCGCTATGCCCAGGTCGAGGTCCAGCTGACCACGACCGACAACGAGGTCACCCCCGTCTTCAACGGCATCACCGTCCGCTGGCAGCGCCCCTGAGCCCGCCGCCCCAGGC
>SYOX01000215.1 GCA_005804885.1 Pseudomonadota bacterium | reverse complement strand
TGGAGATCTTCAAGTATATCGAGGTGTTCTACAACAGGAAGCGACGACACAGCTCCATTGGCTACATGTCGCCCTCACAGTTCGAAGACGACAACGCCCGATGACTCTCTTCGAAGTGTCCACCAAACCCTTGCAACGTCAAGCGTCCCCCCCTTCCGGAGGGAGGAGGGGGACAGGGGGTGGAGTGTGCGGGAGGGACACAGGGGGTGGAGTGGTGGAGTGTGCGGGCGGTTGCCCTGAAATTGAGCGATGCTTACAAAGGCCCGCCCTCGCGATCAAGGCGAGCGGGCGGTCGATGGACTGCTCGCCTCGCTTGCTTTTGGAGCGTTGAGCGATGAGCCAGTTTCCGGCCGAGATCTACCAGACCCGATACTTCACGGAGCAGGGCTTCGTGCGAAAGCGCTGCCCGGGCAGCGGCGCGTGGTTCTGGACCCTGGACCCCGCGACGATCTTCAGCGGGATTCAGGACGACGTGCAGTACACCTTCATCGGCAAGAAGGTCTTTGAGCGGGCCTGGACGGTGGGGGAGCTTCGGGCGCGGGCGCTGTCCTGGTTCGCCGCCGAGGGGCACGAGGCCATGGGCTCCTACCCGGTGCTGGCCCGCCTCTGGCGCGAGGATCTGCTCTTTACGTCGGCGTCGATCTGCGACTTCCAGCCCCACGTCATCGGGCGTCAGCTTCTGCCGCCGGCCAACCCGCTGGTCGTGGCCCAGAAGTGTATACGGACCAATGACTTAGAGAACATCGGACGCTCAGGTCGTCACCTGTCGAGCTTCACGATGCTGGGTCACCACGCCTTCAACTTCGAGGGCGAGCCGGAGATCTACTGGATCGAGGAGACGACCCGGCTGTGCCACCGCTTCTTCACCGAGGCGCTGGGGGCCGACGCCCGCAAGATCACCTACGTCGAAGCGGCCTGGGCCGGCGGGGGCAATGCCGGCCCCTGCTTCGAGGTGATCTACGAGGGCATCGAGGTGGCCACGCTCGTCTTCATGATGCTGCGCGAGGCCGAGGGCGGCCCCTACGAGATCAAGGGCGTCCATTATGAGGAGATGCCGACCCGCGTCGTGGACACGGGCTACGGCGTCGAGCGCATCGTGTGGGCCTCGCAGGGGACGCCCAACATCTACGCCGCCGTCTCGCCCGGCTTCATCAAGGTCGTCAGCGAGGCCGCGGGCGTCGATCTCGGCGGCGATCTTGTCGAGGGCTACTTCGGGATCATGTCGGGTCAGGACATCGAGACGTCGGGGCAGTACGACAAGGCCCAGGCCATGATCGCCGATCGGCTGGGGGTCAGCCGCCGCGCGCTCTCGGAGGCCGTGGGCCCCGTCGAGGCCGTCTACGGCCTGTGCGACTTCACGCGCACCGTCCTGCTCCTGCTCAACGATCAGGTGCTGCCCTCGAACAAGGACGCCGGCTACATGACCCGGCACCTGATCAAGCGCGTCCTTGGGCTGCTGGAGTCGTCCTCGGTGGGCTTGTCGGCGGTGGAGGTCTTCGGGATGCAGTTCGACGCCATGGTCGGCGACTTCCCCGAGCTTGAGGGGAAGCGGGACACGCTGCTGGACATCGTCGCCGTCGAGGTCGAGCGGCTCGCTCAGTCCATGGAGCGCAGCCGGGGTCAGCTGGTCCGCGAGATCGAGCGGCTCGTCAGGGAGGGGGCGACCGCCCTGGATGAGGCCCGCCTCTTCTTCTACTACGGCACCCTCGGGATGCCCGTCCAGGAGATCATCGACACCGTCAGGGCCGAGTCCGACCTTGAGGTGGAGCTCTCCGACGGCTTCCCCGCCGCCTATCTGAGCCGCTCAATGGGCCTGGGGCAGCGGGCCGAAGAGGTCGCGCTGCCGACGGATCTGCCCGCCACGGACAGGCTCTACGACGAGGACGCCCGCGCCGAGGTCGCCGACGCCCGCGTCACGGGGGTCCACGGCGACTGGGTGGCCCTCGACAGGACGATCCTCTACCCCGAGGGCGGCGGCCAGCCCGGCGATCACGGCGTCCTGACGATCGACGGCGAGCGCTTCGAGGTCGTCGACAGCCAGATCCGCGGCGGGACCATCTTCCATCGGCTGGACAGGGGGGCGCCCTCGGATCTTGTCGGAGAGCGGGTGGGGGTCGAGCTGGACTGGGGCAGGCGCCATGCGCTGATGCGGGGCCATTCGGCCACGCACCTGCTCAACGCCGTGTTGCGCCAGCGCCTGGGCTTTCACGTCCGGCAGATGGGGGCGCAGAAGGGGGTCGAGGCCAGCCGCATGGACGTGGCCCACTACAAGCCCATCGACGGTGACGAGATCGCCGAGATCGAGGGTCGGATCAACGCGGCCATCTTCGCGGGCGCCCGGATCTGGACCGAGGTCAGGTCGCGCGGCGCCGCCGAGGCCGAGCACGGTTTTTCGATCTACCAGGGTGGCTTCGTGCCCTCGGACAGGCTGCGCGTCGTCCACATCGAGGGGCTCGACGCCGAGGCCTGCGCGGGGACGCACCTGGCCGACGTGCGCGAGATCGGGCTCTTCAAGATCCTGGGGGTGAGCCAGATCCAGAACAATGTCCACCGCTTCCGGTACGCCGTCGGCCCCGAGGCGCTGGCCCAGCATCACGGCGTGGGGAGGCTGCTCGACGCGCTCATCGAGGTGATCGGCGCGCCGAGCGAGGTGGCGGTGGGTCGGGTGTCGCGGCTCATCGAGGAGAACAAGCGGCAGGGCAAGCTGCTGGACGAATGCGAGGCCGCGCTGCTCCAGATCGCCGCCGACGCTGCCCGCGAGGATCGCGGCGGCGTCGCGCTGCACGCCTTCAGGTCGCCCGTGTCCAAGGACCGGGCCATGCGCCACGTCGTCCGCATGGCGCGCTCGGGTCAGCGCCAGGCCTTCTTCGTGGTCTTTGAGGAGGGGGCCGTCTTCATCCGGTCCAAGGACCGGGGCGATCTCGACCTTCAGAGGTCCGTCGATCGCTTCGGGGCCTTCGAGGTGCAGCGGTCCGCGCCTGACATGATCGTCTTCGGGGGCGCGATCGAGGCCGAGGCGGCCTGGGAGATCGGCCGCCAGATCGTCTGGGGGTAGCGCCCCACGATCGCCCCACGCTCCTCGCACCGCCCCCTGTCCCGCGCACTCCACCCCCTGTCCCCCTCCTCGCTGCGCAAGGCTGTCTCTTGGTCACATCTCATCGGAGCCCGTCGTGGTGGGGGTTGTTGTTGTTGAGAGGTTGTTGGGAGGATGATTGTTCTGTGTCACGGCCAGTGCCATCTGGT
>SYOX01000214.1 GCA_005804885.1 Pseudomonadota bacterium | reverse complement strand
TTGCGCAGCGAGGGAGGCAGTGCCTCTCGGGGGACAGGGGGTGGAGTGCAACCCACCTTGCCCGTAATTCAAGCGTCCCCCCTCCTTGCGCAGCGAGGAGGGGGACAGGGGGTGGAGTGTGGGGGACAGGGGGTGGAGTGCTCAATCGGGTTGGGTGGGGTGGGGTCCGCCGTCGAGCCGGCCTTCGAAGCCGATGTCGGGGTTGGCGGCGTCCTCGGCGTGGGTGACGATCCGGATGTCCTCGCCTTCGAGGCGGGCCATGAAGGCGGCGGCGGTGCAGTCGCCGACGACGTTGATGGTGGTGCGGAACATGTCCAGGAGGCGGTCGATGCCAAGGATGAGGGCGAGCCCCTCGGTGGGGACGCCGACGGCGGTCAGGACGAGGGCCAGGGTGATCAGCCCGGCGCCGGGGACGCCGGCGGCGCCGATGGAGGCCAGGGTCGCCGAGCCGACGATGGCGGCCTGATCGGCCAGCGTCAGGTCCATGCCGTAGATCTGGGCGATGAAGATCGCCGCGACGCCCTGGTAGAGCGCGGTGCCGTCCATGTTGACGGTGGCGCCCAGCGGCAGGACGAAGCTGGCGATCTGGGGGCTGATCTTGAGGTTGGACTCGCAGGCCTCCATGGTGACGGGCAGGGTGGCCGACGACGAGGAGGTGGAGAAGGCCACCAGCATGGGCTCCTTGAGGGCAGACAAAAAGCCGAGGAAGGGCAGCCGGGCGCCGAACTGGACCGTCAGGCCGTAGGTGATGCCGAAGTGAAGCACCAGGCCGAGGACGACGACGAGGCCGTAGACGAGCAGCGAGAGCAGGACGGAGACGCCGGTGGTCCCGACGACCTTGAAGAGCAGGGCTGCGACGCCGACAGGGGCGAGCTTCATGGCGATGTGGACGAGCATGACCATGGCGTCGTTGAGTCGGTCGAAGACGTCGACGACGAGCTTGGCGCGCGTGCCCTTGAGGAAGGTCAGGGCGATGCCGAGCATCAGGGCGAAGAAGATGATCTGGAGCATCTCGCCTTCGGCCAGCGCCTTGACCGGGTTGGTCGGGACGATGCCGATGACCTGGTCCAGGAAAGAGGGCGCGTTGGCGGCCCCGGCGACGGTGGCCCCGGCGCTCTCCTGGTAGGAGCTCATCAGCAGCGCTCTGTCCTCGGGGGTCAAGAGCGCGCCGGGTTTGACGAAGTTGGCCAGGCCGATGCCGATGGTCACGGCCACGAACGTCGTGACCAGGAAGAAGCCGAGGGTTCGGCTGCCGAGGCGCCCGAGCTTCCTGAAGTCGCCCAGAGAGGCCACCCCGACGACGAGGGAGAAGAAGACCAGCGGCACGACGACCATCTTGATCAGGGCCAGGAAGAGGCGCCCTATCCACTCGGTCCAGTCGATGATGCCTCGGCCGATGGGCGAGTAGCGGGTCAGCTGGTCGGCGTCGGCCTTGACCCAGCCTCGCGTCATGGAGCCTGCGGCGGCCTCCTCGGCGCCCTTGATGCCCTTGGCCTTCTGCTTGAGCAGCAGGGCGGGGGTCAGCGTCCACTCGATCTGGAGCCAGGGCGCCTCTTCAGGCGAGGCGACGGGGCGCTCCTCGACGATGCGGGCGTCCCGGACGCCGGTGGCCAGAGCGACGACCGCGTCCTTGTCGGCGACGGCCTCCGGTGAGGAGACGACGAGGGCGCGGGCGCTGAGGCCGACGGCGGTCTGGGGCATGAGGGAGGAGTTTGGTCCGACGAGCAGGCCCAGGACGACGCCGATCGCCATGCCGATCAGGATCTTCGTGTACAGGGCCATGCCCTTCTTGTCGCTGGCTGCCCCTCCGGTGCCTGTGGGGTTGAGCTTGCTGTCTTGTTGTGCGGAGCTTCCCTCGGTCATCGCATCTCCTGGCCTGGTGATAGGGTCCTGGCGATTGTCGCCCGCGCCCTTCGTGGGGTCAATGATCCCGCCAGCAGGGCGTCGGCGAGCGCCCTGTTCGAGCAGGGTCACACCGCCCTGGAGGGACCGGAGATGAGTTTGACAAGGCGGGCGCGTCTGACCTAAGAGTCGAAGGCACGCAGAGAAAGGCGAAGTTGGCATGGTGAGGTGCGACTTGAGTTCCAAAGTTGCTGGGCCGTGGTCCTTTTTCCGTGGGATGGTGGTGGCTTGCTTCGTCACCTCGGGTGCGACGGGCCTGGTCTATGAGATCTTGTGGGGTCGCAGCCTCTCGCTGCTCATCGGCGGCAGCGCGCTGGCCCACACGATCGTCCTGTCGACCTTCATGGGCGGGCTCGCGCTGGGCAATGCCCTCTTCGGGCGCCGCGCCGACAGGTCGGCGTCGCCGCTGGCCTTGTATGCGTGGCTGGAGCTGGGCATCGGCGCGCTGTGCATGCTCTTCCCGACGATCTTCGCCTTCGCGTCGGAGATCTACCTGACGCTGGCCAGGGGCCTCGGGCCAGGCTCTGGGGGCTTGCTCTTGATCAAGGTGTGCCTGGGGGTGGTCCTCTTGCTGCCTGCGGCCACGCTGATGGGCGGGACGCTGCCGGTCCTGAGCCGCTTGCTGGTCCGCACGAGCGCCGAGATCGGGGCCGGGGTCGGCGCCCTCTACGCGCTCAACACCGTCGGCGCCGTCGCGGGCTGCGTGCTCGGGGGCTTCTGGATCGTCGAGGCGCTGGGCCTCGACCTCGCCATGATCGCCACGGCGGCTGTCAACGTCGGCGTCGGGCTGATCTCCCTCTTGTTGTCGCGCAGCCCCCTGGCCGCGCCGCAGCCGGTCGCGGCCCGCCAGGAGGTCCCTGCCGAGGCGCAGGGTGTCGACGGGCTCGACGGGGGCTCGACGGCCGAGGCGGGCGGGCTCGGGGTGGAGGTCGCGGCGCGGGACCTTGAGGCGTCGGTCGCGGCGCAGGGCCTTGAGGCGGAGATCGCGGGACAGGGCCTTGAGGCGGAGGTCGCGGCGCAGGGCCTTGAGGCGGCGGTCGGGGTTGAGGGGGGGCCTGGGGAGGAGCGGCCGCAGGGCGCAGGGAGACCACGTGCGGTGGGCGCTCGGCCGCCTGGGGCGCCGCTCTCGCCGAGGCAGGCCCGCGCGGTGTTGGGGGTCGTGGCGGTCGGCGGCGGCGTGACGATGCTCTACGAGCTGGTCTGGATGCGGCTCGTGGCGCTGGTCTTTGGGTCCTCGTCGCAGTCCTTCAGCGTGATGTTGATGACCTTCATCGCGGGCATCGCGCTGGGGGGCGGGATCGCGGCAAGGGCGCTGCGCAAGGAGCGCGACGCGCTGCTGGGGCTGGCGTGGTGTCAGGTGGGCGTGGCGGCGTCGGTCGCCGCGGCGATGCCGATCTATGAGCGATTCCCCTTTGTCTTCGCGCGCTTGCGGTTGCTGCTCTCGGACGCGGAGGGCGCCTTCGCGCTCTTGCAGGCGCTTGAGGTGGCGATGCTCTTCGGGCTGATGATCGTCCCGACCACGCTCATCGGCATGGCGCTCCCGCTGGGGATCCGCGCGCTGGTGCGTCGCATGGAGGGGCTCGGCGGCGAGGTCGGGCGGGTGTTCTCGATCAACACGCTGGGGACGCTGGTGGGGGCGGCGCTGTCGGGGGCCGTGATCATCCCGGCCCTGGGGCTCCAGGCCTCCTTGATCCTGGGCATCGCGGCCAGCGGGCTGCTCGGGGGGATCGTCTTCGCGGTCCACGGCGGGCTGAGCGTGGGCAGCCGCTTGAAGATCGCGGGCGCCTTGATCGCGCTGGTCGCCGGGATGGTGCTGTGGGCGGGGGTCTGGGACCCGCTCGCGCTCGGCGCGGGCTTCTTCCAGCGGCGAGACATCCCCGTGCCGGTGACCTTCGAGGACTTCAAGGCCAGCTTCGAGGGCGCCGAGGTGCTCTTCCACGAGGACGGCCACGACACCACCGTCGTGGTCTTCGACGCCGGCCAGGACCGCTTCCTGAGGGTCAACGGCAAGTCCGACGCCTCGACGACGCGCACGGACATGGTGACCCAGAAGATGCTCGGGCACCTGCCGATGTTGTTGCACCCCGGCGATCCGAAGGACGTCTTCGTCATCGGGCTGGGCAGCGGCGTGACGGCGGGCTCGATCCTGCTGCACGGCGCCGCCAGCGTGAGGGTCGCGGAGCTCTCCGAGCCTGTCATCAAGGCCGCGCGCCTCTTCGGGGACGTCAACCACGGGGCGATGGACGACCCCAGGTTGACCGTGCTGCACGGCGACGCCCGCGATCTGCTCCAGCTCGACGACCGCCGCTACGACGCGATCGTCAGCGAGCCCTCCAACCCCTGGATCAGCGGCGTCGCCAACCTCTTCTCCCTGGAGTTCTTCCAGCTCGCCCGCGCGCGGCTCAAGGACGACGGGCTCTTCGTCCAGTGGCTCCAGTTCTACGCGCTGGACGACGCCATCATCGCCCGCATCCTCAACACCGTGCGCGCCGCCTTCCCGGCGGTCCAGATCTGGCGCTTCACCTCCGGCGACCTCCTCCTGGTGGCCTCCGGCGCCCCGCTCGCCCCGGCGCCCGAGCGGCTTGAGCGCAGGCTCTCGTCCCCCTCCGTCGCCCTCGATCTCAGGGCTGATCCTTCCCTGGGGTCGCCCTTGGACCTCTTTGCCCACCAGGCCCTCTCGGAGGTCGCGCTGGCCCGCCACTTCCCCGGTCGGGCGCCCTTGGATCTGGACGGCTTCCCGAAGCTGGAGTTCGAGGCCCCGCGGGCGCTCTTCAGGGCCGCGCGGCCCCGCGTCGTCGAGCACCTCGACGAGCGGGCGCTCCCTTTGGCGCGCTCCGGCCTGATGATCCGGGCCCTCATCGAGGCGCGCCCGCTGGACGCGGAGGCGCTGCTGCGGCTCTCGGCGCTGGTGCGGGAGGCCGAGGGCGACTCGCTGGTGTCGGCGCTGGACGAGGCGGCGATCAGCGCCGCCGGGATCCCCCGCGTTGAGCCGGCCGTGGCGACAGGCCGGCTTGAGCTGCTCCTCGGCGAGCACGTCACCTCGCTGCTCGCCGCTGGGTCGCCGCTGGAGCCGGCGACGTGCACGCTCTTCGCCACGCGCCTGCGCGCCCACCTCAAGGCGACCACGACCGTCTTCTGGCAGCCCAGCCCCGAGCCCTTCAAGGCGCTCGTCGCCGCCTGCGCCGCGGCCCACCCCCAGAGCGCCGCCTCCCTCCACCTGGCCCTGGCCGACAGCCTCTTCGCGCTGGCGCTCCCGGTCGAGGCCATCGAGGTCGCCAGGAGGGCGATCGACGCCAGGCCCGTCGAGGCGCAGGTCCACAAGGACGCGCTCCGCTTTCTGGTCATGGCGCACAGGGATCTCGGCCAGGAGGAGCAGGCCGGCGATTATCTCAACCAACTTCGCAAGTTTGAGGCCATCAAGCCCGAAGCCAGCCCGGCCCCTCGATAAAATCGAGAATCTCCTTGAGATTTTGAAGGGGCGCCAGAGTGGGGCTGCGGCAGGGCCGCTTCGGTCAGGGGGCGCTGCGCCGCTCGGGCTCGTCGGTGAGGTGGCACGCGACGCGGTGGCCGCCGCCGGTGTCGCGCAGCGGCGGTGACTCTCGCTTGCAGCGTTCCCAGGCGAAGGGGCATCTGGTGTGGAAGGTGCAGCCGGGGGGAGGGTTCAGGGGTGAGGGGACGTCGCCCTGGAGGACGATGCGCTCTCGGGTGGCCTCGACGGCGGGATCGGGGATGGGGACGGCGGAGATGAGGGCCTGGGTGTAGGGGTGCCTGGGGTCGGTGTAGAGGGACTGGGAGTCGGCGATCTCGACCATGCGGCCGAGGTACATGACGGCGATGCGGTCGGAGATGTGGCGGACGGCGGCCAGATCGTGGGCGATGAAGAGGTAGGTCAGGCCCAGGCGCTCCTGCAGCTCCTCCATGAGGTTCATGATCTGGGCCTGGATGGAGACGTCCAGGGCGCTGATGGGCTCGTCGCAGACGAGGAAGTCGGGCTCGCTGGCCAGGGCGCGGGTGACGGCGGTGAATCCGACGGCGTTACAGGCGCCGGCCAGGAGCAGCGCGATCAGGACGGGACCCTCGAAGGCGAACAGTCCGGCCGGACCGACCCGAATGAGCGAGATAATTCCCAGCGAGAGGCAGCCGGCCAGGCTGATGACCCCCAGGGCGGCCTCGCTGGCCAGACCCTTCGAGACGACGCTACGGATCAGGGTGTTGCCGGTGCCGTAGGCGATGCCCGAGGTGATCGCGGTCACCACCGTCAGGCCGACGACGAGCGCGTCACCGCCGGGCACCCCTCGGGTCGCGCCGCCGGACAGGGCGACCAGCGCGGC
>SYOX01000213.1 GCA_005804885.1 Pseudomonadota bacterium | reverse complement strand
TGGAGATCTTCAAGTATATCGAGGTGTTCTACAACAGGAAGCGACGACACAGCTCCATTGGCTACATGTCGCCCTCACAGTTCGAAGACGACAACGCCCGATGACTCTCTTCGAAGTGTCCACCAAACCCTTGCAACGTCAGAACTCTTGAATTACGGGCAAGGTGGATAGGGGGTGGGGTCGTTGGGTGGGCTCGATGACTTGGGGGGGCGGGCCGCAGGAGCCTTCGCCGGGATCACTGGCCGTCTGGGGCGGGTGGTGATGTCGGCGGGGCGGGACTCGATCCACCCGAAGCCGTACTACGAGCGTCGCCGAACCACCTTGTCGGTAATACGAGCGTTCCCCCTCCTTGCGGAGCGAGGAGGGGGACAGGGGGTGGAGTGTGCGAACCACCTCCTCCCCCACAACGAGCGTCCCCGAAGGGGGGGCGATCATGGAGCGTGGGGCGATCGTCGGGAGAGGGTTGGGCAGCAGCGAGGTGCGGTGCTATGGTGTGGGCGCGTTGAGGCGGCTCGGAGGATCTTGCCGTCCAGAGGCCGACAGGATCCTAACGGCCATCACAGATATCAGTCGATGACACCCTTGAGGGCGATCCCCCTTCTTCCCCGACTCTGACCCCTCCACCTCGACCACTGCGGCGGCGCTTCGACAGGCTGCGGTCAACCTGGGCGTTCATGGGACGGGAGGTTCACACAACGGCACGGGTCTTGTAGGAGGGGGCGCGTCCCGCTCGGGGCTCGGCCACTCGACTCAACACAGGAGCGACGACATGGCTCGACGAGCTGACATCTTCACGACCCAGGCGCTCAAGGTGGGGCTCTGCGTGGTCTTTTCGATCGCGGTGGCGTCGGTGTGCGCGTCGGGGTGGGCCAAGGGCCCCGCGGACGCCTTCAAGGGGCGGATCGCGCTGTCGACGAGCAGCTTCCCGGCCCGCTTCTCCAGCGACGACAGCTTCATCAAGTACATCCGCAAGGTGGACTCGCGCGAACTCTTTGCATCCAAGCCCGACGCGGGCTGGGACTTGCACTACATGGCCTTCTTCGCGCAGCCCCTGATGCTGTCGCAGTACCTCGTCCTCTTCTACGACGTGACCGATCCCCAGGCCCCGATCCTGCTGACCCAGACGACCTCCTACCCCGAGCAGAAGGGCCGCAGGATCATGGCCGGCTTCTTCGAGCTGACCCCGGATCTCTTCAAGCCCGATCGCAAGTACCTGATCCTCTACGCCGCCAACGCCGACGACGCGGCGCTGGCCGAGGCCGAGTTCGTCTTGCGCGCCCACGATCCCGCCCGCGCCGAGGCCGCCAGGGTCAAGGCCGCCGAGGAGGCCCGCAAGGCCGAGGGAGCCGCGGAGGACGATCAGGACAAGAAGAAAATGCCATCGAAGTTTGACCTCGATGAATCCGGATTTTGAACGCAGGCATCTGACAACGACGGCGAGAGTCTCCACAGAGGTCCAATGAACGCGACACCCTTTCGAACCTCCCTGCTCCTGCTGGCGCTCCTGATGGGCTTGAGCGCCGTCGCCTCGGCGCAATCTCCCTCGCCTGAGGAGATCGAGCCGCTGCCCATCCCCGTCGACTGGCGGGAGCGATCGGGGATCGGGGTCGGCCTGGAGATCAAGAACATCGCCGAGCTCGAGGGCACGCCCTTTGACGCCAGCCTCGTGCAGCCCAACGGGCGCCCCGCCATCGGGCTCGACGTGGTGCGCCGGGGTCGCAATGTGCTGATCCTCGAAGACAACGACGGCGCGATCCGCCGGGCCAGCTTCGGCGGCCAGGCCGCCTGGCAGCAGGTCCTGCGGGTCCTGTACAGCATCTACCCCGATCGCTTCGACATGGTCATGGCGCTGACCGAGTGGCAGGAGCGCTCGGCCTTCGCCTACTACCTGCCGCTGTCCAACGACACCCGCGGCCTGGGCTACCTGCACCTCTCAGGGCGAGACGTCTTTGACTCCACCGGCTCCAACCTCGACGGCCTCATCTTCATGAACGACTACCGAACCTACCTCGGGCGCAACGCCGTCCTGGGCCGGATCGTCTTCCTTCAGGAGATCGGGCACCGCTGGGGCTCCTTCGTCTACTACGCCAACGGCCCCGGCAATGGCCGCGACATGCTCGGCCGCGACCAGTCCCACTGGTCCTTCTTCCTGAGCGCGCCCAACTCCGCTCTGGAGGGCAATGTCTGGCGCGACAACTCCAACGGCTCCTTCACCACCAACACCAACGCCTTCCGGCTCGGCTTCAGCGAGCTTGACCTCTACCTCATGGGCTTTCTGCCCTCCAACCAGGTCCGGGACTTCTTCCTGATCACCGGCCCCGACGTCCGCGGCCAGCGCGACTCCTTCGGGCAGACCATCAACCCGGCCAGCGCCCCGGCCTTCGAGCGCAACATCACCATCAACGGGACCCGGCAGAACATCAGCGTCGAGGACGTCATCACCTCCGAAGGCCCCCGCAACCCTGGCTTTGACAGCTCCCAGAAGGTCTGGAACGTCGCCACCGTCCTGATCCTCAACCAGGGCTCGACCTTCGACGACGGCGATCAGGTCCTCGTCGAGAACCTGCTGGACGGCTGGGAGGAGATGTTCGAGACCGAGACCCGCAATGTCCCCGACCTCGTCCTGACCCTGGAGGACACCCCCGTCACCCCCGATCGCAACTTCGGCGACGCCTGCACCGCCACCGCCGAGTGCGATCCCGCCACCGCCACCGTCTGCCTGACCACCGACGAGGGCCGCATCTGCTCGCGCCGCTGCGCCGACGCCGACGAGTGCGGCGAGGGCTTCTGCTGCGGCGAGGGCTTCTGCTACCCCTCCGGCGTCGACCTCTGCCAGGCCCAGCTGCCCGAGACCTGCACCGAGGACCTCGACTGCGGCTTCGGCTGCTGCGTCGAGGGTCAGTGCACCCAGGGCGATGCCTGCGCCGAGGACCCGAACAACGATCCCAACAATGATCCCGACGGCTGCGACGACCCCGACGACGGCTTCGTCAAGCCCGAGTGCGAGTGCGTCGGCTTCGGCTGCCCCCCGCCGACCCCCAACGTCGGCTCGGGCACCGGCAGCGTCCGCGAGACCTGTCAGGCCGCCTCTCCCTTGAGCCCCGCCTCCCCGCCCGCCGCCCTGGCCCTGCTGGCCCTGGCTGGCCTCGGCCTCATCGCGAGGCGGCGCGCCTGAGGCGACTGCCCTCCCTTGAATCCCACCATCAGGAGCGCCCCGCGCTCGACAGCCTCCAGCAACACGGTGCCACCATGCGTCGCCTCGACCTCCCCCACGCGCTCACTCGCGCGCTCACTCACGCCGGCCTCTCCCACACAGGCCCTCACCTGAACCGCTCGCCCTCCATCGAGGGCGAGGCAGCGCCGCGCCGAAGGGCGTCGCCCGGATCGACCTCGGCAGCGACCCTGCGGCGGGTCGCGGCGCTCGGTGTGGCCGTCGCGGCGCTTGGGGTGGCCGTCGGCGCCAGCGCGCAGGCTCCGGAGCGGTCGCCCGTCGAGGCGCGGGTGTCGCCGCTGGGCGCGGCGGATCTCAAGCGGGGGCTGCTGCTCGATGAGGCCACGGGCTTGCGGGACGCGACGGGCTCGGCAGCGTGGCGGCAGACGCTCGACGCCATTCGCGCCGAGCCCGGCCCCGTCGACGCCGACTGGCACAGACCCCGGCCCGCGCTGGGGCTCTCGACGCTGGAGGTGCGCGACCGGATCATCGTCATGGAGGACGACGACGGCTCGCTCTTTGAGCGCGGCTTCATCGGCCTGGGCGGCAATGTCGCCCTCAACGAGGTCGCCCGAAGGGTCTACGCCGAGTTCCCCGACGACTTCGACTTCATCACCATCGTCATCGACTGGAGCGTCAACGGCGCCTTCGCCTTCTACCTGCCCCTGTCCAACGACACCCGCGGCATCGGCTACCGCCACTTCGCCGAGCAGGACATCTTCGACGAGACCAACGGCAAGCTCCAGGGCTTCATCTTCATGAACAACTGGCGCTTCTACACCCGCAACGGCGGCGACGACCTCAGCCGCATCGTCTGGCTTCAGGAGATCGGCCACCGCTGGGGCGCCTTCGCGCGCTACGACAAGGGCGACGGCGTCAAGGACGACCACCTCGGCCGCGACAAGTCGCACTGGTCCTACTTCATGCAGTCCCACAACTCGGCCCTGGAGGGCAACGACTGGAACGACAACGGCGACGGCTCCTTCAGCACCTTCACCAACGCCTCCCGGATGACCTTCAGCGACCTGGACCTCTACATGATGGGCCTGGCGCCGCCCGAGCAGGTCCCCCCCTTCTTCGTCATCCGCAACGCCGAGACCGGCAACCTGCGCGACTCCAACGGCGGCCGCATCCAGCCCGCCTCGCCTCCCGAGACCGGCGGCGAGATCAAGACCCTGCGCGGCGACCGGGTCGACATCACCATCGACGACGTCATCCGCGCCGAGGGCCAGCGCCTGCCCACCCACGTCGACAGCCAGAAGACCTGGCGCATGGCCACCGTCTTCATCACCCGCTCGGCCGCCAACGTCAACGAGCGCGACCTGCTCCAGATCGAAGGGCTCATCGAGCAGTGGGAGCGCTTCTTCGAAGAGGCCACCCGCGAGCAGATGAACCTCATCACCGTCCTCGACGGCGACGAGGCCCCCTCCGATCTGCCCTTCGGCGCCCCGTGCGCCGACAGCAATGAGTGCGATCCCGCCGTCGCCACCGTCTGCCTGACCACCGACGAGGGCCGCATCTGCTCGCGCCGCTGCTTCGCCGACGCCGAATGCGGCCAGGGCTTCTGCTGCGACGACCCCGCCGACACCGGCTCCCTCTTCTGTCATCCCGACGGCGGCGACCCCTGCCCCTCGATCACCCCCGAGCCCGAGGCCACCCCTGAGCCTACCCCCGAGGCCGCCCCGGAGCCCGACGGCTTCGTCGCCGAGCCCGAGGTCACCTCCGCCTCCGCCCGCGACGACGGCTGCGCCACCCCCCCAGGCTCGCCCACGCTCCCCGCCCCGTGGCTCCTCCTCGGGCTCCTGGCCCTCCTCCGGCGCCCCGCTCGCCCTTGACGGATCGCCTGGAGGGCGCGCAGGCCCGAGCAGAGACCTCCCGGGTCGCTCCAGGAGCCTCGCGGGCTCGATCGCCGCGCTCGAAAGACGAAGCACCGGCCCGAAGACGAGCCAACGCTCGCCCCCCGCTCGACGAACGCCCCACGCTCCTCGCACCGCCCCCCACAAGGGGGGACGGGCTCGTCGGGTGGGGCTGGAAACGCGGGGTGGGCTGCGCCCTGTCGGTCGCAGGCCTGCGGGCGGCCGACAGCGGATCGCAGGGCAGGATCACCGCGTCGAAGTGGGCCTGTGGATTGGGGTTTTTGCTCCCATTGTGTCGACTTC
>SYOX01000212.1 GCA_005804885.1 Pseudomonadota bacterium | reverse complement strand
GCCGCCGCCGCCGCCGCCGCCGCGGCGATCGTGGGCCTCGTTCACGTTCAGGGTGCGGCCGTCGAGATCCGTGCCGTTCATCGCGTCGATGGCGTTGAGGCCGTCGTCCGAGTTGACGAAGGTCACGAAGCCGAAGCCGCGGCTGCGGCCCGTCTCGCGGTCGGTGATGACCTTGGCGTCCTCGACCTCGCCGTGCACCTCAAAGGCGGCGCGAAGGCCCTGATCATCAGTGTTCCAGCTCAGGCCACCCACGAAAAGCTTCTTGGACATGTCTCTACTCACATGGACGCCAATCTTATCGACGTCCTAACTTGATAGCGTGGCTCAGGGTCCTTCCGAAACACGCCGAGAATGGGGTGATTCTCCAGGATTTCTCCCTTCGGATCACAGAACAGAAACCGGACAACACGCCCGGCCCTTCAGAACCTCAACCATCAAGGTCGAAGCGTTGATCTTCTAGCAGACCGCCTCCACGATTTCAACGCCAAAGGCGCCCCATCCGTCGATTCATGGCCCATGGGGGCGCGCCCGGCACGCACTCCAGCCTCCTTCGCCGAGGCGCGCCACGGGTCCGAAGGGGGCCGCGCGGCGCTCGCGCCGAGGCGCTTGCCTGGGGCGCCCCGGTGGCCCCACAATGGCCCGATGGGCAGACTTGAGACAAGCGGCTTCTATGCCCTCGGCATCCCCCTCTACCTGGCGCTGATCGCGATCGAGGTCGCCACCGCGCGCCGCCGCGGCCGCTCGATCTACGGCTTCGCCAACACGATCGGCAACTTCTCCGGCGGCCTCGGCGGGGTCATCCTGGGCCTCTTCATCGGACCCTGGCTCATCGCGCTCTACGACTTCACCTTCGAGAACTTCGCCCTCGTGCGCTGGCCCGAGGGCTCCTGGGTCCCCTGGCTGCTGTCCCTCTTCCTGGCCGACATGTGCTACTACTGGTACCACAGGGCCGGTCACCGCGTCGCCGGCCTGTGGGCCATCCACGGCGTCCACCACCAGAGCGAGGCCTTCAACATCTCCATCGCCACCCGACACCCCTGGATGTCGGACTTCTACTCCGCGATCTTCTACGCGCCCCTTCCCCTGCTCGGCGTCCCGCCCACCCACTTCTTCGTCGTCATCACCCTCATCTCCTTCTACGCCCTGACCGTCCACTCCCACTTCTTCAACCGCCCCAGCCTCTTCATCTTCGTCACGCCGCGCTCGCACATCGTCCACCACGCCCGAAACCCCCGCTACATCGGCAAGAACCTCGGCGCCATGTTCACCCTCTGGGACCGCCTCTTCGGAACCCACGTCGACCTTGACCCCGACGACCCGCCGGAGCTGGGCACCCCGGCCGGCTACCAGACCCACGACGGCGCGCTCTCGCAGTGGCTCTTCTTCCGCGATCTCATCGCGCTGGCGCGGCAGACCCCCCGCTGGGCCGACAAGCTCAAGGTCTTCACCAGCCCCCCCGGCTGGCGACCCCCCGGCGCCGCGCCCGTCCCCCACCCGCCCGCCCGCCCCGAAGCCTCCATCAGCCCGCGCACGCGCGCCTACGTCGGCCTCCAGTTCGCCCTGACCGTCCTGGCCTCCATCCACATCCTCTGGCTGCGCGAGAGCCACCCCTTCTGGCTCCTGGCCGCCTCCGCTGCCCTCATCCTGTGGGGCACCTCCACCCTCGGCGGCCTGCTCGACGGCCGGACCGGCGCGCCCCGCCGAGAGCTCGCCCGACTCGCCGCCGCGGCGGCCCTGTGCGCGTGGATGATCGCGACGCCCGGCTACCAGCTCGTCGCCGCCGTCATGGCGCTGGCGATGGCGGCCTGCGCCCTCTGGCTCGCCCTGGACTGGCGGCGCTTCAACGCCGACGCCGCAAGCTGAAGACCAGCCCGAGGGCGATCCAGAGCGCGGCCAGCGGCGCGGGCAGGGGAGCGGACCCGGCCGGCAGGGTCGCGCAGTCGCACGAGCCGCCGAAGAAGTCGCCGGCGAACTCGTCGATGACGCGGAAGGCGACCGGCGCGGACTCGACGCCCTTGAGCCCCTTGTCGTCCACGGCCGTCACCGCCCAGGTGTAATTGCCAAAGAGCGGGAACACGACATCGACCGTCGTCTGGTCACCCCCCCCCTCCTCGATCCCTTCGATCAAGAACTCCTCGGCGCCCGTGTCGACGTTGATGATCCGCAGGTCGTAGGTCAGCGGATCGCCGTCCAGATCGGTGGTGTTGGCGAAGGTGAAGGACACCACCGGGCGCTGGGCCAGCGAGCCCGCGGTCGGCGCCCTCGTCAGGACGAGGTCGGGGGGCGTGTTCCCCTGGTTGATGAGGAAGGAGGAGACCGCGAAGGCGCCAGGGCCGGTCAGATCGCGACCCCTGACCCGCATCGCGTAGGTCTTGTCCTCCTCCAGGCCCTCCGGCGCGATGATCACCGCGCCGCTCTCGTTGGGGACAAGATCCCGCTGCTCAAAGATCACCGCGCTGAAGGTCTCGTCCTCGGCCAGCTCGATCTCGTAGGTGACCGGATCGCCGTCCTCGTCCTCGACCTGTGCCCAGCTCAAGACCGTCGGGGTGTCGCGCAGCTGATCGCCGGGCTGCGCCGGGAGCGTCAAGGCCGGGGCCGCCGGCAGGATGTTCTCCGTGTTGACCCGGAAGCTCAGCGGCTCGCTGAAGTCGCTGACCACCTCCAGAGCATCGCGCGCCGCCGCCCTCCAGAAGTAGACCCTGTCCTCTTCCAGGAAGATGTCGGTGGCCCTCGTCGTCTCGGTCGACTCAAAAGCCGTCGTCAATTCCTCAAGGATCTCATCGTTGTACACTTCAAAGAGGTAGGTGATCCCGTCCCCCTCCGGGTCCACCGAGGGCATGACGACCAGCGCCGGCTGAAGCGTGTCCACGACGGCGTCCGGGCTGGCCGGGCTCGGGACGCTGGGCGGCTCGTTGACGACGTCCACGAAGAAGGAGCCCACCGAGGAGGCCGGGCCAGCCACGCGCGGGTCCGAGGCCGTCGCCCGCCAGAAGAAGGTCCGGTTCTCCTCCAGCTCCACCTCGATCTCTCCCACCGTCTCACCCGGCTCGGCGCCCTCACCCCCCTCGGGGAGGCCCTCGATGGCGGCGACCCTTTCCCTCAGGCCCTCGTCGGCGAAGACCTCGAAGGCGTAGGTCAGCGGGTCGCCGTCCGGATCGACCGCGTTGGTGACCCTCAACAGCGGCGTGTTGTCGCCGATGCGCTCGGCGGGCTCGGGGGCGACCAGCCCCGGCGCGTCAGGGCCGTTGAAGATCGTCGGATCGGTGCCGTCGAGGCACTCATCGCGGTTGCTGATGTTGTCGACGTCGGGATCCAGCTCGGCGTCGGTCGGATCCTCGGGGTTGAGGTTGAAGGTGATCTCGCAGAGATCGGGGATGCCGTCCTCGTCGGTGTCGTCGAAGGCCGTGTCGATGACGAAGCTGTCCGTTGCGCACGCCCGGTCCTCGTCGCACACCTGGAGCTCGACCGGGTGCAGCTCCTCAAGGGTCTGCTCCAGGGTGGGCGTCCAGCGCAGCACGCTGCCCGAGAAGGCCATCCCGTCCGGGCCGCTGACCAGCTCGAAGGTCATCGGATCATCGCCCGGATCGACCGCGCGGACCCGGTAGGTGTAGATCCGGCCGAAGGAGGCGAAGGCCGGCGCCACGCTGTTGATGACCGGCGGCTGGTTCTGCACCGTGATCTGCGCCTCCTCGGTCACCAGCGCGATCCCGTCCGTGGCGCACAGCCCGACCCTCACCACGTCGTCGCCGTCCCCCGCGTTGAAGACCACCGAGGCCCCCGCGGCGTCCGTGCACAGGCCGTTGCCCGTAAAATCCCAGGTGAAGGAGATCGCCTCGCCGTCGTCGTCGACCCCCGTGGCCGTCAGGGTCACGGCGCCGCCCTCGGCCACCGTGTAGGGGCCGCCGGCGCTGACGACCGGCGGGCGGTTGGTGTTGTTCACGATCCACGCGAAGGTGTCGGCGTCCTGAGCCTGGCCGTCGCTGACCGTGACCGAGACCGTGTAGGGGCTCCCCACGGCGGCGTCCACGCTCAGCCGGCCCGTGATCGTGCCGCTGACCGGGTCGATCACCACCCCCGGCGGCAAGCCCTGGGCCGAGAAGGTCAAGGGATCGCCCTCCGGGTCCGTGGCCTCGATGGCGACCGCGACGATGTCCAGCTCCGCGTTGCGCTGATCGACGATGGGCGCCAGCGTCGGGGCGTCATTGCCCACCCCCACGTCGATGGTGAAGCTCTCCTCGGCCTCGCGCGCCCCCCCCGCGCCCGCGTTCCCCAGATCGTTGGCCGTCAGCGTCGCCGTCGACTCGCCGTTGAAGTCCACGTCGCCGACGAAGGTGACCCGCGCCAGCGCGGCGTTGATCGCGTCGAGCGCGCCGCTGAAGCGCATCAGCGCGTCGCCCGCGCCGTCGCCCGCCAGGAAGGTCAGCCCCTCGTCGACCTGGAGCGTGAAGGTGCCGTTGGTGACGGCCAGCGTGATGGCCAACGCGGCGTCCTGCGTGTCGTCGTCCGAGACCGCCATGCCCTCGATCACCAGCGCCTCCTCCTCCACGGCCGCCTGGGTGCCAGGGACCGTGACCACGGGGGCGTCGTTGATCGGGTTGATCGCGATGTCGAAGACCGTCAGCCCGATGTTGCCCCCGAGGCCGTCCGAGATGGTCACGGCGAAGCTGTCCGAGGCCCCCTCCGCACCGCTCTGGGTGTAGCGGACGGCGCTGTCGGGGTCGTCCGTGTCCACGTCCTGCTGCGTGAAGGTGTCGTTCTGAGCCAGCGCCGCCTGGCCCCGCGTCAGCGTCCCCAGCGTCGGCGTCACCGCCAGGACGTAGACCAGCTCCGAGGGCGCGTTGTCCGTGTCCTCGACCTGGAGCAGATCGGTCGTGATCGCGGCCGCCGCCCCCTCGTCGATCGTCAGGCCCTCGTTGCGCGCCAGCGTCGGGGGGTCGTTGCCCCGGATGATCGCGATGTCAAAGCGCCCGCCCGAGAAGCCGCCGCCCTGGCCGTCGCTGACCGAGAAGACGAAGGCGTCCTGCTCGACCTCCGAGCCGTCGTGGGTGAACTGGACGCGCCCCGTGTTGACGTCCTGCTGGCTGAAGGTGCCGCCTTGCCGGACAGCGACGCCGCCGAGGGACAGCGCGCCGCTCGCCGGCGGCGTGGTGACCGTAAAGACCAGCTGGTCCGGGCTGTTGTCGATGTCCGCGACCTCCAGAGCCGCGCCCGTGATGAGCGCCGACTGCGACTCCCCGACGTTCAGGCCCTCGTTGGTGTCCAGAAAAGGCGAGTCGTTGACAGGGTTTATGGTGATCGTGACGGTCGCGGCCTGCTCGGAGTCCGCGGCGCCGTCGTTGGCGCGGTAGGTGAAGCTGTCGGTCCCGTTGAAGTCCCCATCCGGGGCGTAGATGAAGGAGCCGTCGGAGCCCAGCGTCAAGACCCCGTTGGAGACGTCGCCCTCAAGGACGGCGCCGAGCGCGTCGCCCTCCACGTCGTCGTCGTTGGCCAGCACGCCCACGATGGCCCCGACCGTCAGCGTCCCGTCCTCCGCGATCACGTAGCCGTCGTCGTCGGCGACCACCGGCGGGTCGTTGACGGGGTTGACGGTGAGGGTGACGGTGACGGTGTTGGAGTCGTCGACGCCGTCGCTGGCGTGGTAGGTGAAGCTGTCGGTCCCGTTGAAGTCCTGGTTGGGCGTGTAGACGAAGGAGCCGTCGTCCTCGAAGGCCAGAACTCCGTTGGAGACGTCGTCCTCCAGCACCGCGCTGAGCAAGCCGATCTCGACGTCGTCGTCGTTGGCCAGCACGCCCTCGATGGACCCGACCGTCAGCGTCCCGTCCTCCTCGATCTCGTAGTCGTCGTCGACGGCCACCGGCGGGTCGTTGACGAAGAAGATGTTGATGCTCAGCGCGATGTTGTCGAGCAGCCCGCCCTGGCCGTCCGCGGCGCTCAAGACGATCTCACCCCTGTTCTCCTCGGAGCCGTCGTGGGTGAAGCTGATCCGGTTGGCGACCATATCGGAGTACGGGAAGTCGTCGCCGAGCTGGAGCGGGACGCCGTTGTTGGAGAGGGTGATGTTGTCGGCGACCGCCTCGACGGTGATGGTGATCTCGGCGGGGCCCTGCTCAGGGTCGAGGAGCTCGATGTCGGCCGACCTGACGACCTGGGAGCCCCCCTCGAAGGCGGTGAAGGCGTTGAAGGTCCGCAGGAAGGGCGGGTCGTTGACGGGGGTGACGGTGAGCGTGACGGTGACGGTGTTGGAGCTCTGCCCGTCCGTGGCGTGGTAGGTGAAGCCGTCCGTCCCGTTGAAGTTCTGATTGGGCGTGTAATCAAACGAGCCGTCGGGGTTGAGGTTCAAGAAGCCGCGCGCCGGGCTCTGTTCCAGGACCGCGGTGAAGGCGTCGCCCTCCACGTCGCTGTCGTTGGCCAGCACGCCAAGGCCTGCGTTGACGCTCAGGAGGCCGTCCTCGGCGACGATGTAGGCGTCGTCGGCCGCGACAGGAGGATCGTCGACGGGGTTGACGGTGAGGGTGACGGTGACGGTGTTGGAGTCGTCGACGCCGTCGCTGGCGTGGTAGGTGAAGCTGTCGGTCCCGTTGAAGTCCTGGTTGGGCGTGTAGACGAAGGAGCCGTCGGCGCCCAGCGTCAAGACGCCGTTGGAGGCGTCGCCCTCAAGGACGGCGCCGAGCGCGTCGCCCTCCACGTCGTCGTCGTTGTCCAGCACGCCCTGGGCGATGTTGATCCTCAGGGTCTCGTCCTCGTCAGTGTCGTAGGATTCCGGGGTCGCGACGGGGGGATCGTTGACGGGGTTGACGGTGATGTCGAAGGCGGTGACGTCGAGCAGGCCGCCCAGGCCGTCGTCGACCGAGAAGTCGAAGCGATCCGAGGTCGTCTCGCCGCCGTCGTGCAGGTAGACCAGCGTCCCGCCGGTGACCTCCGCCTGGGTGAAGATGTCGCCGACGCCGAGCAGGACGCCGTTGAGCAGGAGGCCGCCGTTGGCCGGGGCGGACTCGAGGGTGTAGGTGAGTTCAACGTCGAACTGCTCTTCGTCCTGAACCAGGAGGGCGGCGTCGGAGATCTGCCCGCCGGCGCCCTCATTCACGCTCAGGCCGGCGTTGGTGATCAGGGCGGGGTCGGTGTTGCCGAGCCAGACCCTCATCTCGCGGTCGGCGAAGTTGATGCCGACCATCGCGTCGAGCTTGTTGTCGCCGTTCAGGTCGGCGAGCGCGACGGAGGTGCTGAAGTCGCCGCCCAGGGACCGGCCTGAGTCGGTGAATATCCCCGCGCCGTTGTTCAAGAATACCTCGTTGTCGCCCGTCGCGGCGTAGACGAGGTCCAGATCGCCGTCAGAGTCGATGTCCCCCAGCGCCAGCGACCGGGTGTTGAGGGCGTCGCCGAGGCGCTGGTTGGAGTCCGCAAAGACGCCCGAGCCGTTGTTGAGCCACACCCGGTTGGCGGCGCCGTCGTTGGCGGTCGCGGCGTCCAGATCGCCGTCGCCGTCCAGATCACCGAGGTCGACCTTGACGGTGTTGACGTCGGCGAGGCGCTGGCCGGAGTCGATCATCTGGCCGTCGCCCGCGTTGAAGAAGACGCGGTTCTGGCCGTTGAGGGCGACGTAGGCGTCCAGATCGCCGTCGCCGTCCAGGTCGCCCAGCTCCACCGACTCGCCCAGCCCGCCGAGATCCTGCCCGGAGTCGACGAAGGCGCCCTCCTGGTCAAGCAGCAGGATGCGGCTGGAGGCGGCCCGGGTCACGAAGGCGTCCGGTCGACGGTCGCCGTTCAGATCGCCGAGCGCGACGCCCAGCGTGGACACGGCGCCGCCGATGCGCTGGTTGGAGTCGACGAGGAGGCCATTGCCGTCGTTGAGCCAGACCTCGTCGGGCGCAGCGATGTTGGCGATGTAGGCGTCCTGCAGGCCGTCGTCGTTCAGATCGGCCAGCGCGATCTCGTTGGTCTGGACCCCGTTCGAGCCGAACACCTGGTTGACTTGAAACCCCCTGAAACCCCGACCCACGAGCGCGATGACGAGGTTGGGGGTGGCGCCGCCCGTTGCGACCACGGCGTCCAGGTTGCCGTCAAGGGTGACGTCCGTGAAGTCGATGTCGACGATCCCCGTCCCGGCCGTTATCCCCGTGTCTCCGAAGTTCGAGATACCGACGGGGACCTCGGTGGTGAACTGGGTGATGGAGCTCGCCAGCAGCACCTCGCCGCCCGTCCCGCGCACCCCCGCCTCGATGCCGACCGTGACAAGATCGTTGGGGATGCCGAGGGGGGTGAGGAGGGTGAGGGTGAGGGTGGCCCCGTTGGCGCTGGGCACGCCGGGCAGGCTGCCTCGCAGGACGCTGCTGACGCGGATCTTCTCGCTGAAGGAGTTCAGGTCGATGGGGGCGCTGAAGGTCAGGCTGATGGTGTCGCTGTTGAAGCTGGCCGCCAGCGCGTTGCGCTCAGGATCGAGGCTGACGATGTTGAGCGGCACGGCCTGGTTGAAGATGACGCGCCCGCCGCCGGACTCGTTGCTGGAGTAGATGTCCAGCGAGCCGTCGCCGTCGAGGTCGGCCATGTCCATGCCAAGCCCCGCGGCGCCGCCCAGCGCCCGGCCCGAGTCGGTGAAGACGCCGCCGTTGTTGAGGAAAAGGCGCGCATTGCTGCCGACGAGGCCGCTGCCCAGGGCATCCAGATCGCCGTCGCCGTCGGCGTCGCGCAGCTCGCCGCGCTCGTTGCGCAGGTTGCTGGGCACCTGCCCGGAGTCGGTGAAGACGCCCGCGCCGTTGTTGAGCAGGACGCGCAGGCCCACGCTGGTGAAGTTGACCAGATCGAGGTCGCCGTCGTCGTCGATGTCGCCCAGCTGGGGGTCGCGCACGGCGGTGCCGCCGATGTCGACCTGACCTGCGCTGGCGAAGACGCCCGCGCCGTTGTTCAGAAAGACCTGGAGGGGGCCAAAGCCCGCCAGGACGGCGTCCATGTCGCCGTCGCCGTCCAGATCGCCCATGTCCATGAAGCGCCCATTGCCGCCGCCGATGTTGCCCGAGGCCGTGAAGTTCCCCACGCCGTCGTTCAAGAGCCGCTCTCCGCGAAACGAGGTCAGCGCGTCCAGATCGCCGTCGCCGTCCAGATCCTCCAGCGTCACGTCGAAGGGGAAGGAGACGTTGACGGTGCGCGAGACGTTGAATATCCCCGCGCCGTTGTTGAGGAAGAAGGTCACGCGGTTGCCAAAGCCGAAGGCCACCGCCACGTCGATGTCGCCGTCCCCGTCGATGTCGCCGGCCTCCGCGTTGGCCGGGTCGTTCGTGTCCAGGACCTGCCCGGTGTCGGTCAAGGTGCCGTCGCCGTCGTTGAGCAGCACCCTGAAGCCGCCGTTGAGCCCCTTGACGTCGAAGACGTCGATGTCGCCGTCGCCGTCGTAATCGGCCAGCGCCACGGCGCGGCCCAGCCCCGGCGGGAAGTTCTGGCCGGAGTCGATGAAGGTGCCAAAGCCGCCGGCCGCGGCCACGAAGCGCCACTGGAGGGTCGAGACCAGGTTGTCGCCGTTGATCCCCAGGATCCCGGCCCCCAGCGACACCGTGACGATCTCGCCGGCCTTGAGCAGCGCGTCAGGATCGAGGTTGATGGTCGGCCCGTCGACCGAGACGTTCAAGGCGAGGGCCCCGCTGACCGAGCCGCGCACGAAGACCCGACCTCCGACGCTCTCACCATCGATGTCCACGCCGAAGGTGGCGCTGATGACGCCGTCCTGCCGGACACTCAGGGCGTTCCGGGCCGGATCCAGGTTCGTGAGGATCAGCGGCGCGGCGTTGGCCACGGAGGCTGTGAGCGCGGACCCGACGAGGACAGCCATCAGGGTCGTTGCGCCTGTCAGCGGGGCTCGGAGCGTGGTTCGCTTGGATTGCATGTTCATCTCTGTCAAGGCTCGCTCTTCTTGTTGAACCAGAGTCATCAGGGTGCCCTTCTGGCACCGGAGGTCAAGCCCTCAAGCGAGGGCGCGATGCGGCGGCCATCCCGATGAAGCCCGGGAGGGACAGCGCCAACTCCGAGGAGGAGGGCGTCGAGGGGCTCGTCTGACGGCCGCAGACGCCCTCGGGATGGGTGAGATCGCGACGAGGCGACCCGCGACCCTCTGGACCGGGCCGAACCCATGGCGTGGACGTCGGGCTTGAGGGGAGATGATGTTGGTGCGGGGAGAGGACATGCAGAAGTCCTGTGAGTCGACATCGAGGCCCAGGACCTCGCTGGCATCGTTGCTCTGTCTTGAGGTGGTCATGAACGAGCCATCCAGGACAGGTTCATCTTGATGAGTCTGAGTTCGCCCTTCCCAGCATAGCAGGATGCCCTTTGGGTTCAAACCGCTCTGGGTCCCAGATCCAGAATTCCCCAGGTCCGCTTCGCCGCGCCCTCCCCCTCAAGAACTCGCCCGTCTGTCCCTCTGGCGCTCTGGGCCACGCGCCCCCGTCCACCTCACGGATTTTTGAGCCCCTGAGGCCCGCGCCGCGACAAGCGCGTCATCAGCTCGCCGCGCTCCTCGCCCTGCGTTGGCCTCGCGCGCCGTCAGCTGCGGCGTGGAGCGTCAATGGCGACCTCCGGCACGCCCCGTGCTACAAAGAGGCGTTGGGATGACCCTGACCGACCTCGGAGCTTGACCATGCACCTACGGCACCTACGGATCGCGACTCTGACCGCGTCGCTGCTGCTCATCGGCCTCGGCTGCGCCGATCCGCCAGAATACAACAACCCCGCCGACGCGAGCGTCGAGCCCGACGCCGCCCCCTCCGAGGACGCCGATCGCCCGGATGACGTCGACCCCGGAGACGCCGTGGTCGTCGAGGATGCCCCGGTCGACGACGCGAGTGCCGACGCCGCAGACCCCGACGACGTGAGAGCCGACGCGGCAGACCCCGACGCCGAAGATCCCGACGCCGCCACCGCGCGCGTCCCCGAGCGGCATCGCCCCGAGGCGCTCGCCTGCGACGACGTCCGCTCGGAGAGCTTCGACCCGCCCCCCAAGGACGCTCCGGACGACTTCGTCGCCTGCCGCAGCCATGCTGAGTGCCAGGAGGGCACCAACGGCCGCTGCGTCGGCAATGGCCACGACGGCTGGTATTGCACCTACGACCTCTGCTTTGAGGACGCCGCGTGCGGCGGCTTCGTCTGCGAGTGCGGCGGCGGCTTTCGCGCCGACAACAACGTCTGCCTGACGCGCGGCGACTGCCTCGTCGACGCCGACTGCGGCGCCCCAGGCCAGGGCTTCTGCTCGCCCTCGCTGGGCGACTGCGGCTTCTACAGCGGCGTCATCGCCTACTACTGCCACACCCCCGAGGACGAGTGCATCGATGACGCCGACTGCGGCGGCGGCGACAATTACTGCGCCTACGATCCCAACGTCGGCCGCTGGCTCTGCTCGAACTCCCAATGTGCAGGGTGAGCGAGGCGGACAAGCGCCGAGGGCTCTGGGCAGGCCGGAGCGCCGCGCCGGCCCTGACCGCCTTGAGGGCGGCGCCCGCGCGCCCAGACGCCGGGGAAGGCCCCCCGTCGTCGCCAGCGCCCGCATCTTCGGCGCCGCCGCGCACAGGCGCCGGGTCTCGCCCTCAAGGCGGCGCGCCTTGGCGGCGAGGGCTGGGCGCGATCTGCGGGGCGCTCGTGGCGCTGGCCGCGAGCGCCTGTGTCCCTGTGGAGCCTGTCGATCCCCTGGTCGACGCCGACGTCGCCCTTGGCCAAAGCTACGACTCAGAGCCGGCCTTTCGGAGGAAGCTCCTGGAGGCGTCGATCGTCAACCCCGACAACGGCTACTCCGCCTTGCGCCTTGACCGCTACGACGAGGCGGGCTGGGGCGCCCTGCCCACCTTCAACCCGCGCGCTCGCCCCGTCGTCCTGGGCGACATCGGCCTTGAGCGGCCTGAAGAGGACCTGTCGGGGTGGGGCGCGCTGGACGTCGAGGGGACGCCCTGGGAGCGCTCGGCGCTGATCGCGCTGGGCCGCGAGGCCTTCTTCAGCTATCCGATCTCCAGCGGGCTGCTCTCGGCGGCCCTCCGGTCGCCCGAGGGGCCCGCCCGCTATGGCCTCTGGGTGGACGACGCGGGGCAGGTCGGCGGCCTCGTCTGGAGCGAGCAGGCCCGCGGCGAGCGGGGCCTCTCGGCCACCTGCGCCACCTGCCACGCCGCCCCGGCCCCCGGCGATCCTGAGGGCGTGGTCATCGCTGGCCTCAACAACGGGCGACTGGATCTGGGCGCGATCACTCGGGATTCCGCGCTGGGCTCCGTCGGCCCGCGCAGCGCCTGGGGGCCAGGGCGCGTCGACGTCACTGGCGATGATCTGGACAACCCGGTCGCCATCACCGATCTGAGGGCCATCCGTCACCAGACCCACCTCCACAGGGCCGCGACCCTCCGCAACAGCCTCGGTGCGCTGGCCGTCCGCGTCGAGACGCTGCTGATCACCTCGCTCAACGAGCGCCAGCGGCCCCCGCGCAAGCTCGCCTTTGCCCTGGCGCTCTACCTCTGGGATCTGGACCCCGGCGTGGATACGGGCGCGCTCGATCCGGAGGGCCTCGCGATCTTCGAGGCGCGCTGCGCGTCGTGCCACGCGCCGCCGACCTTCGCGGGCCCGCCGGTCCCGGTCGACCTCGTGGGCACGGATCCGACCGTGGCCTTGAGCCCCGATCGCGCCACGGGCTCCTGGCGCGTGCCCTCGCTGATCGGGGTGAAGGACCGAAGCCCGCTGACCGCCAGCGGGGCCACGCGGACCCTCGACGATCTCTTCGATCCCGACCGCGAGGCCCCCGGCCACCCCTTCGGCCTGGATCTGGGCGAGGCCGATCGCGCCAGCCTCCTTGAACTGCTCAAGTCTTTGTGACTGGGCAAAGTTGCTCGACGGGCTTGTTGATGGCCTTTGCGCCCCTCCTTGATCTGCGCAAGTCCTTGCGACCGGGCAGGGCGGAGTGCGGCGCCATTGCGGGT
Source organism: Pseudomonadota bacterium (assembly GCA_005804885.1). Taxonomy (GTDB): domain Bacteria; phylum Myxococcota_A; class Bradymonadia; order Bradymonadales; genus SYOX01. Next base: position 57,730 of record SYOX01000212.1, on the reverse strand, counting down.
TGTGGTCAGAGACCGCTGCCGATGAAGAACATGAGGCGGGGATCGTTGGCCGATCCTCCAGGCCCGCCCATCTCCACGGCGACCTCGGCGTGGTTGATGATGAAGAGGGGGGCGAGGAGGATCTTGTAGCTGACGATGGGGCCATCGCCGATGATGGCGTTCTTGATCCCCCTGCTGACGCCGGGCGAGCTCATCCCGACGCTCAACCTCGGCACGACGGAGGAGGGGCCCTCCGATGAGCGCCTGTCGCTGCTGAAGACCTCGTCGCTGTTGGCGGGCTGGTCGTCGGTGAGGCTGAGCATCAGGGCGCCCTCGGCGTAGAGCGACCAGTCGGGCGTGGTGTTGCGGCGGCTGCCCTGCGTCGTCCCCAGCCGCAATGCAGGCCCCACCCTTGAGCTGGTGCAATCACCTCCACAATCCTCGATCTCCAACCTGCCCCCCAGGCTCATGAACTGACCGGGGCCGTAGCGTTGGGTCAACGGGGCGCCCAGGAAGACCGTGGCGGTCGTCCCCTCAACCTCGTCGGCGCTGTTCGAAACCGCCATCGCCGCTGTAAACTGCATTTGTGTCCAGGGCTTCACTCGGCGGGCGCTGCGGCGCTTCCTGCGAACCTTGGATCGCTTGCCCTCGTCGCTGGAGCGCGTGGGCTTCGTGGGCTCGGCGCGCCTGGCGTCGTTCTTGTCGTTGCGCTTCGCGCTCTTGCGGCGGCTCGCCGCGCTCCTGGCCTTGCCGCCCTCGGCGCACTCAAGCGCCGAGCCTTGCTCCGGCCCCTGGTGCGTCTGGTCGACGTCCTGAGCCGAGACTTGAGCCCCCATCAAGATGCTGATCGCCGCTGCCGTCCAAAGCAAAACCTTCATGTCCAGGCCTCTCCTGTCGGGTGTTCGTGTCGCCCTTGGTTCCTTCTCGCGCCACTCTTGACGATCCACCTTCAGGCCTTGTTCAAAAAAATTGTCAGCCAATGACAAAATGTGTGTGGGTGACCTTTGTTCGCCCGGTGCCACGATTCAGATCCCACGCGTTCCACTCCCCCTGGCTTGACTCCCCCTGCTGTCCTGCCCCTGGCTTGACTCCCCCACCTGTCCTCCCCCTCGTTTCACAAGGGGGAGGGACGCTCGCGGTTGGGGCAAGGGGGATCGCACACTCCACCCCCTGTCCCCCTCCTCGCTGCGCAAGGAGGGGGGACGCTCGTATTACGGACACGGAGAGATCGACGAGTCGGCTTCGTTGGTGGACACGGAGAGATCGACGAGTCGACTTCGTTGACGGGCACGTCGGGATCGTCGAGTCGGCTTCGTTGGTGGACAAGGGGAGATTGGCGAGTCGACTTCGATGACGGGCACGTCGAGATCGGCGCGTCGACTTCGTTGATGGGTTCTGCACGTTGACGGTCCACCCGGGCTTGCGCCCGGGCCTTGGGTTTTGTCCTGCGTCGCCCCGCCATCCGGCGGGGCTGGCGACGGAGTGTCAGCGTTCGTGGGGCGTGTCACCCTTGTTGAGCTCAGAAGAGATGTTCAGGGGCTCGCAAGCAGACATCGAGCGGCCTTGAGGGGGTCTGTCGCTTGAAGGTTGACGCCCCTTCGCCAGCCCCGCAGGGGCGTCCCTGGACAAATTGTAGGCCCGGGCGCGAGCCCGGGTGGACCGCCAACGTGCAGAGCTCACCAACGAAGTCGACTCGTTGATCTCGACGTGCCCGTCATCGAAGTCGACTCGCCGATCCACCCATCCCGTAATACGAGCGTCCCCCCTCCCTTGCGCAGCGAGGAGGGGGACAGGGGGTGGAGTTGTTGGCTACCGGCACTCGGCGCAGCGGCGCTTGCCGGCCTGGCACTGGTCGGAGGCCCAGGCGCAACGCTCGGCGAAGTGCGGGTCGGGGAGCTGGGCGGCGATCTGGCAGATGCGGTTGGCCGAGGCGCAGATCCCGGCGCTGGCCTCGCACACGTCGTCGCAGCCGAAGGCGCGGCCCGCGTCGCTCCTGGCCGAGGGGGTGTCTTCGGTCTTCCTGGCGTCCACGGGGTCGGCGGGGCTGGGGCGTTCGGCTGGGGCGCCGCTGTTGAGGACGATGGCCTCGGTGAGCCGCTCGACCTCTTCCGAGGCGCTCTGGAAGTCTTGAGGCGCGTCTGCGCTGGATGGCGCGGCCTCCTTCATGCCGGCGCAGCCCGTTGCTCCGGCGAACAGGAGGCCGATGATCCCGATGGCGAGCGTTGGGTTGCGCATGATCTCTGGTTGTCCTCGGTCGTTGGGGTGGCCCTGGGGTCGCCTCTGTCTATCACAACGCGGGCGTGGTTGGGGAGCCAACAGCGGCCGTGGGCCGGATCAGCCATCGCGGCGGCCGCGCTCGCTTTTTGCTGGGCAGGGCGGGGTCAAGGACGTAGGCTCCATCGCGCAAGTGCGAAGAGGAGGAGGAGGAGGCGTTGATGTCCAGGAGCGTGTTTGTCGATATCGAGGCGCCGAAGCTCAGGCTTCATGCGCTGGAGGCGGGTCAGGGCGAGGCGGTGCTGATGGTGCATGGGTGGCCGACCTCGTCGCACTTGTGGCGCAACATCGTGGATCCCGTGGCGGCGGGCGGCTTCAGGGCGTTGGCGCTGGATCTGCCGGGCTTCGGTCGCTCGGACAAGCCCGCGGGCGACTCCTACAGCTTCAATTACCAGGATCGGGCGATTGAGGCCGCGCTGGACGGGCTCGGGGTGGAGAAGGTCAACCTCGTGGTCCACGATCTGGGCGGGCCGGTGGGGCTGTACTGGGCCCACAGGCACCCGGAGCGGGTGTCGCGGATCGCGCTGCTCAACACGGTCGTGTACCCGGAGCTCTCCTGGGCGGCGAGGCTCTTCTTGCTGGGGGTGCGGGTGCCGCTGGCGCGGGATCTTGCGGCCAGCCCGTGGGGGCTGCGGCAGGCGATGCGGCTGGGCGTCGAGCACAAGGAGCGGCTGACGCCGGCGGTGATGGCGGGCTACCTGGATCCCTTCAAGGAGTCTTCGGCCCGGACGGCGCTGCTCAGGACGGCCAGCCGGCTGCACGTCGACGGCATCCGGTCGCTGGCCCGTTGGCTGCCCTCGTTCAAGGGGCCGCTGCACATCATCTATGGAGAGAACGACAGGATCCTGCCCGACGTCGCCGAGACGATGGCGCGGGTGGTGGCCGAATCCCCCCACGCGCGAAAGACGTCCCTGCCGGGCTGCGGCCACTTCCTGCAGGAGGACGAGCCCGAGGAGATCGCGCGCCTGTTGCTGGAGTGGCTGGCGGAGCCGCTGGCACCCGCGAGGCCGTGAGTCGACGAGGGGTGGCCGCGGGGAGGCTCAGAGGCGGAAGACGCCGATGGGGATCTTGAGGCTGGAGTTGGAGTACTCCAGGACAAACTCGCGGTCCTCGCGGCTCTCGTCGGGGGCGCCGGCGTTGCGAAGGATCGTCAGGGTGCCCTTGATGTTGCGGGCCGAGCCTGAGTAGTAGACCAGCGACAGGGCGTACTCGCCGGCGGGGCCGCTGCCCAGGACGTAGATCTCCGGGCCGAAGCCGTCGGTGATGTCGTAATAGAGCAGCCCGCCGTGCTGGGACTCCCTGCGGCTGTAGTAGATCTCCTCGCCGCCGACCTCGACGATGTGCAGGTCGACGTCGGCGCTGGGGTCCTCCCAGGTCAACACCAGCGAGACGGCGCGGTGGACGGGCAGCTTGGAGACGCCCTGGACGATGCACTCGCGCAGGGACCTGGCCTTGTCCTCCTGCTGGCGTCGGAGCGCCATCATGGTGCGGAAGGTGTCGCGCTCGGAGGGGTTGAGCTGGACGGCGGCGGCGTGCTGGGCGCAGCCGCCCTCGATGTCCTTGCGCTCGATCAGCGCCTGGGCGTAGCCGGCGCGGGCGCCGAAGTCGTGGGGGGCGAACTCGACGAGCTCGCTCAAGAGGCGCAAGGCCGCCTCCTGGTTGCCCATCTGCTCCAGCAGCGCGGCGCCCTGGCGGATCAGCTCCGCATTGCCCATGTCCTGCGCGCGGCGGGCCTGCAGCGCCTTGAGCTCCTCGCCGAAGAGGCCCTTGATCCGCACCTGGACGGCCTCGACGCTGGCAAGCTTCGAAAGCCAGCCCTTGCAGTCGACCAGCGCGTCGCCCGGATCGGCGCAGCGGGCCAGGACTTTCTCGGCCGCCTGCTCGACGCGGCCGGCGGCCTGGGCCGTGGCGGCGAAGTCCTCCATCACCTCGGGGCGGCTGTCGCCCTCGTCGATGAGGGCGGCGCTCAGGGCGTGGAGCTGGACGGGCACCCTTGATCCGAGCCGTCGGTCGTTTGTAAGTATTTGATAGAGTTGATCTTTCGTGAAGGCAGTGCCCTTCAGCCAGGCGTCGAGGAGGGCCGCGGCCTTCTGGGGCTGGTTGCGGTCGAGCAGGTCGGTCAGGAAGCCGCTGGCGGTGGTCGGGATGAGGCCGGCGGCGGAGAAGTCGGCCACGGCGGCGTCGAGCTGGTTGCGGGTCGTGAGGTTCAGCCAGTGCTCGCGGGCGAGCGAGTCGGGGGGGGAGGGCTGCTTGAGGCGAGCGCGGATGGCGACGGTGAACTCGGCGTTGAGGGCGGCGCGGACGGTGGGCATGGCCAGCAGGTCGAGGGTGTGCTGGGGCGCGGCCTCCTTGTCGACGCCGACGAGGGACTCCTTGAGGAAGGCGCGAGCCTTCTGAGGCTGGCCAGCCAGGACGTAGTTGTCCATGAGCTGCTGTCGCTCGGCCAGCGTGAGGTTGCCCTTGCGATCCTCAAGCGCCTTGATCAGCGCGAGGTAGGTCTGAGGATCCGGCTGGATCCAGCCGTGCCGGGGGCCGCCGACACCGCGCCCCTTTCCAGAGAGCCTCCCGTCGGCGATGCCGCCGCCGCCCTGTCCGATGTTGCCGGTCGTCTTTGATGCGGGCGAGGCGGGGCGGAGGGCGAACGTCTCGCGGTCGCCACCGGAGTCCTTGTCGGCCTCGTCAAGCTTGAAGACCCTGTTGTCGAGGGCGGGGGCTGGATCGGCGACCTCCTCGGCGGGCGGCGCGGGCTGGTTCTCGGCGCGGCGCTCGGAGGCGGCGGGCTCCATGACCTGGGCGATCTCCTCCTTCTTCTCCGCCTCGCCGGCCTTGTCCTTGCCGTCGACCTCGCCTTCACCGGGGGCCTCGTCGTCCGAAGGGGCGGGGTCGTCGGGCTTGGCCTCGTTCTTGGCCAGGACGTCCTGAAGGCGGCCTTCGCCTTTTTTGATGTTGCCCTGGGCGGCCTGCTGCTGGTTGGCCTGCTGCTGCTGGTTGTCGAGGCGCTCCTTCTCCTTGCGGCGCTCGATCTGGAAGCGCTGGTAGGCCTCCTCGTTCTCAAGGACGAGGAAGGAGGTGTAGCGGCTCATGACGCCGTATTCGAGGGAGGTCGCGACGATCTTGTCGCGGTCGATGGCCTTGTCCTGCATCTCCTCGATGACGGCGCGCGCCCAGAAGTTGGGGAGCAGGGTGTTTTCGGCCTTGGCCGGGGCGCTCAGGTCGAAGGTGCGGGCAAGCGGCTGCCCCTGCCAGTTGCCGCGGACCTCGATGCGGGCGGTGCCCTCGTCCAGGCGCCCCATGATGGCCAGGGACTGGCCCCGGGCGAGGTTGACGGGGCGGTGCGGGACGAGGCCCTCGACCTTGCCGGAGAGGGCGGTGACCTGGACGTCGGTCAGCAGGGGCTCGCGCACGAGGCGGCCGAGGGAGACGGCGACGGTGGCCGGCGGGTCCATGGGGTTCATGCGCAGGACGTGCCCGCGTGCGGCGCGCGCCAGCTCGCCGAGGCCTGCCTCGTTGGGGGCGTGGCCGATGGCCACGGCGTGGAGGTTGACGGGGCGGTCCTTGATGGCGGCCAGGAAGGAGGCCTGGAGCAGGTCGCCGTCGAGCTCGCCGAGCGAGGCGCTGCCGTCGGAGAGCAGGACGATGGAGGTCGCGCCGCCGAAGCCCGAGGTGGCCTCTGCGGCGGCGCGCAGCAGGGCGCCGAGGTCGGTGCCGCCGCCGGCGTCGAGGCCGTCGAGGCAGGCCGCGGCCTCCTGGGGGGGCATGGGGGAGGCGGCGCAGGCGCGGACCTTGAGGTCGCCGTGGATGATCTGGGCGCGGGCGGCGCCGGGCAGGGCGGCGAGCAGGGCGCGGGCCAGCTCGATGGCGCGGGCCAGCTCCACCTTGCCGATCCCGGCCGAGGTGTCCAGGGCGATGACGAGGTTGGAGATGTCGGCCTGCTCGCCCTCGGGGAGGCCGGGGACGAAGTCGACGAGGAAGAGGCGCTCCTTGTCGTGGGCGCCGTAGCTGATGGTGGCCTTGTCGGCGCCCGCAGGGCCGAAGGCGATCTCCAGGGGGCCGGCGGGCTCGAAGGCCTCGGCCTTGAAGGTGACGGCGCCGCCGGGCTGCCGCTGCTCGACCTGGGCGGCGTAGCCGACGACCTTGAGGCCGAGGGCGTCCTCGGCCCGCAAGGCGAAGGAGAAGGACTGGATCAGGGAGCCGGCCGGCTGGCCCTGGAGGTTGGGCAGGCTGTAGGTGTAGGTGCCCTGGCCGTCCTGAAGGGGCAAGAGCTGCTCGTAGGAGAGCACGACGGTCTTGTCGGCGTTGGCGGCGATGGGGAAGATCTGGGTCTTGAAGCGCTCGCCGCCCTGCCACTCCAGCAGCGCGGGGTCCTTCTGGCTGCGGACGATCTGCTCATAGATCTGGCGGGCCTTTTCGCGCTCGACGAGCTCGCCCTCCATCATCTTGCCCTCGACGTCCATCGCGAGCCGGCTGATGGCGGCGCCTGCGGGCAGCGTGAACTCGTAGTTGCCCTCGGTCTGTCGGTCGGTGTGGTTGTGGAAGACCTGGGTGACCTGGGTGCGGGCCATGCGCCCGATGAGCTCGACCTCGACCTGGAGGGACTTGATCGAGAGCAGCTGGGGCTCGGTCTGGTTGGGGCCGGGCGGGACGGTCAAGATGGCGAAGTTGCCCTGATCGAAGAAGCCCGTCAGGCGCGGGGGAGGGGCGTCGGGGTTGGCCGCGAGGGCGGCGTCGGGCTCGGTGGTCGGGGTGGCCTGCTGGCCTGAGTCGGCGCCGGTGGTCCCGATGACGGGCTGCTGGGGGTCGCAGGCCGCCAGGGGCGCGATCAGCAGCGCGAGCGCGGCGATGGAGGTCAGCGAGGCGCGCGGGGTCGCCCGGCGTCGGGCGTGCTCCGTGGGGTCTGGCGTGGGTCGACTGGGGTTGTTCATCTCTTGTCTCCTCCGGACAGGTGGCGCCGCCTCGACGAGGACGGTGACGCCCTTGGCACCCAAGATGCCGAGCGTTGGCCTGTGAAACGAGGTTACGCCCTTTTGGTTTTGTGACCGGCCGAACTCTACAGCGCCCTTGGGCGTTTGTCTCGCGCGATGTGAAGGGGGTCGAGCGGGGGCGGAGGTTGACAAGGCGGCGCCGTGGCGCGATCAACTCCGGGACCAACCCCAGCGGGCCGGGCCACGACGATGGGCGGCCTTGAAGAGAGGCATTGAGATGGCGGGTATTGACGATTCGAAGTTGCTCCTCCAGTGCGCCTACCGCTTTGAGAAGGAGCAGGCCGACGCGATTTACATGACGCAGCCGCTGGGCGGCGACAAGGTCGACCAGTTCAGCTGGGCGCGGACGCTGGACGAGGCGCGGCGGATGGCGGGCCACATCAAGTCCATGGATCTGCCGCCCGCGAGCCAGATCGCGATTTTGTCGAAGAACTGCGCGCACTTCATCATGTCGGATCTGGCGATCTGGATGGCGGGCCACGTCTCGGTGGCGATCTACCCGACGCTCAACGCCGAGACGGTGCGGTACATCCTGGAGCACAGCGAGTCGAAGCTGCTCTTCGTCGGCAAGCTCGACATCTGGGACGAGGTGAAGGCCGGCGTGCCCGAGGGCCTGCCCTGCATCAGCTACCCGCTCAGCCCGCCGAACGACTTCCCGACGTGGGACAAGATCGTGGCGAAGACCGCGCCGATCGAGGGCTCTCCGGTGCGCGGGGCCAAGGAGATGGCGCTGATCGTCTACACCTCGGGCAGCACGGGGAAGCCCAAGGGGGTGATGCACAACTTCGGGGCGATCTCGGAGGCCTCCCACGGCATCGCAAACAAGCTGGGGGTTTCGAAGGAGGACCGGATGCTGTCCTACCTGCCCCTGGCCCACGTCTTCGAGCGCTGGATCGTGGAGTCGGTGTCGCTGGTGACGGGCTTCCAGGTCTTCTTCGCGGAGTCTCTGGACACCTTCGTGGGGGATCTCAAGCGGGCGCGCCCGACGCTCTTCGTCTCGGTGCCGCGCCTGTGGCTCAAGTTCCAGATGGGCGTCTTCAAGAAGATGCCGCCCAAGAAGCTCTCGCTCTTGCTCAAGATCCCGATCCTGTCGGGGATCATCAAGAAGAAGATCCTGGGCAACCTGGGCCTCGATCAGGTGCGCTTCGCGGGCAGCGGCTCGGCGCCGATCCCCGCGGAGCTGATCCAGTGGTACCAGGACCTGGGCCTGGAGCTGCTGGAGGGCTATGGGATGAGCGAGAACTTCTCCTACTCGCACGTCTCGCTGCCGGGCAAGTCCCTGCCGGGCTACGTCGGCAACACCTACCCTGGGGTCGAGTGCAGGATCAGCGAGGCTGGCGAGATCCTGGTCAAGAGCCCGGCGAGCATGATGGGCTACTTCAAGATGCCGGAGGCCACCGCTGAGTCCTTCACCGAGGACGGCTTCCTCAAGACGGGCGATCGGGGCACGGTCGACGCGCAGGGGCGCTTGAAGATCACCGGGAGGGTCAAGGAGCTCTTCAAGACGAGCAAGGGCAAGTACGTCGCGCCGGCGCCCATCGAGAACATCCTGAACAACGACAGCTACGTCGAGCAGTCCTGCGTGTCGGGATCGGGCCACCCCATGGCCCACGCCGTCGTCCAGCTCGGCGAGGACGTCGTGTCGAGGCTGTCGGAGGCTGGGGTGAAGGAGGAGGTCGAGGCGGCCCTCGTGGCGCTGCTCAAGCACGTCAACGAGGCCGTCGAGGAGTACGAGCAGCTACAGTTCATCGCGGTGGCCAAGGACGCCTGGACCATCGAGTCGGGCTTCTTGACCCCGACGATGAAGATCCGCCGCCCCGTCCTGGAGGACACCTACGGGCCGAAGATGGACGGGTGGTACGCATCGAACAAGAAGGTGATCTGGGAGGCGTAGCTCAGGGGCACTCGCAGACGACGCCGAGCAGGGGTTCGGCGTCGCAGGCCTCGGCGTTGATCGCGCCGCAGGCCAGCTCGCCCCGGTTGGCGAAGGTGGCGGGGTCGCTCTCGCAGGTGTCGACGCACTGGCTGATGATGCGGTCGCCGAAGCTGCTGAGGGTGTTCTCGGAGCAGATGTCCCCGAGGCAGGTCAGCAGGCGGTCGCAGGCCGCGGCGCAGTCCACGTCGGGCTGGGGCTCCGGCTGGGGCTCGGGCTCCGGCTGGGGCTCGGGCTCCGGTTGGGGCTCCGGCTCGGGCTGGGGCTCGGCCGGGTCAGGATCGCCGCCTTCGCAGCCGCAGGCGCTGCCGAGGAAGGGCATGCTGAGGCAGAGGCCCTCGTGCATCTCGCTGCAGCGCATGTCCTCCACCTCGTCGGGGTCGGCCAGCGAGGCGTCGCGGCGGCAGCGCAGGGCGCAGCGATCGACGGCGTCGACCGGGAAGGCGTCGACGACGCTCTGCGGGCAGAGGTCCTCGACGCAGTCCATCATCTCCTCGCAGGCCTCGAGGCACTCGCCCAGGCTGTTGTTCTCGGGCTCGCTGCAATCGACCTCGGGGACGTCCTCGCAGTAGAGGACCAGCTCCATGCCCTCGGGCGCGGGGCGCGGCTCGGGTTGATCCTCGGGCTGCGGTTCGGGCTGGGGCTCGGCCTCCGGCTCGTCCCCCGGCTCGGCCTCTGGCGCTGGCCCTTCGCCCAGGTCGCCGGGACCGTCGCCCTCACCCTCGTCGCCTTCGTCGTCGTTCTCGTCCTCGTCGTTCTCGTCGTCCTCCTCTTCGTTCTCGTCGTCCTCGTCGTCCTCGCGCTCGCAGCGGTTCTGGATGCAGCGGTTGATCTCGGAGGAGCTGTCGGATTGCTCGCCCGGCAGCTCGCTGGTCGGGATGCAGCCCCCGAGCGCGATGAGCAAGAGGCTGAGGGTCGTGATCAGGGTTCGCTGCTTCATGGTGGCTCCTGTGCGGCGGGTGTCTTTGGCCGACTGCAGGGTGACAACGCAATGGTCGTGCCACCCCCGAACATCGGCGCCGAGTCCGATCCCTGCGGGGTCGAGGAGGAGCTTGGGGCGGGGTTGTGGCGAGGGCGCCACAGGAGGGGGGAGGGGTCGCTGGAGACAATACTCTCCAGATGAGGGTTCGACGCCACAGGGCGGCGAGGATCTGGAGTGTGTTGTCTCCAGATCAGGGGCGAGCGCTCCTATTCAATGATCCTGATGACCCTGGCGATCGCATTGAGCGTCGATCAGCCCCGAGAGCGCTCCGCCCGCCGCCCCTCGCGCCTGGGGCTACAGAAAAGGGACGCCCCTGCGGGGCTTCCGACAGAGCGGCGATATGCGTGGCGGCGTGGCCCTGGACACCAGGACCCCCAATCCATCGCGTCCGCGGTGGCTTGTGACAGGGCGCTGGGCAGGCATCCACCCCGTCGAGAGCCCCGCAGGGGCGTCCCTTCCCTGTAGTCCCAGGCGCGAGCCTGGGGCGGCGGGCATTTTCGGCGTGTGGTCGAGCGGGAGGTGGTCGAGCGGCTGGGCTGGCGCAGGAGGGGCGGTCAGGCGCGGTCGAGGGGGGTGAGGGGGAGGATGGGGCGCAGCCCGGTGGGCTCGTCGATCTGCTCGACGGCGATGTCCTTGACGAAGTCGGGGGTCGCGTCCGGCTCGCTGCCCGGGGCGACAAAGCCGCCCATGCAGGGGCGCATGACCGAGTCGCCCTCTTCGAAGCGCCACCCCCACTCCCAGGTCAGGCCGTAGCAGACCTCCAGGCCGTGGCGGTTGGGGCCGTGGCGCTCGATGGAGAGGGCGGCCTGCGGGCCTGCGTCTTCCCGGGCGAGGGCGTTGAGGGCGTCGGTGGTCCACGTCGAGCCCATGCAGGCGGGGCAGCGCTCGTCCAGCGGGCGCTGATCGAGCGCGTCGAGCCAGCCGTAGCCGCGGCACAGCAGGCAGACCTTCAGGGCGGGGGGATCTCCGGCGAAGGCGGCCCACTGATCGGGATCGGGGAGGCGGAAGCCGGTGGCGCCGTCGTCCAGGCGCAGGTTCTGGCGCTGCGCGGCCTCGTCGTGGCCGTGGGTGCGGTAGGCCATGCGCAGCGGGGCGTCGGTGCAGCGCAGGCTGTTGATGTGGGCCGTGGCCCGGTTGCAGAAGCGGACGGCGTCGAACCAGGTCACGCCGCGGACGGGGTGCGCCGGGGTGACCTTGCCGAAGGTGCGCATGTTCGCGTCGCGCCACTGTCGCCACGTCACCGGGCTTCGCCAGACCAGCATGGCCTGGCTGGCGGCGCCCGTGCCCTTGCAGTGGGTGCAGGTCATCGGGCCGAAGAGGCCGGGGCTGTCGCCGTGGCCCAGGCAGGCCTCGCAGATCCTGTGCGGTAGCACCTCGCAAGTGGCCCGCAGCCTCCACCACAGCCGCCAGTCCATCGGGGCCTCCTCGCCCCAGAGCGCGAAGCGGCGCCAGACGGCGCTGCCGGACTCCGCGCAGTACTGCTCGACCGTCTCGACCAGCTCCTCGGGGGCCTCGGCCAGGATGGCGCACAGGCGCAGGTCCAGTTCCCGGGAGTCGGCGAAGGTGTGCGCGGTGTCGCGGAGCTTGTCGAGGATGCGTCGGGTTCGGTGAGGCATGGGGTCTCCAGGGCCGCTCACCCATAGCGCGCCCGGTCGAGAAGGTCCAGGCCGATCTCAGCGCTTGCGGATCTCGTCGAGCCAGGGCTCGACGTCACCAGGCTCGACCGCCGAGCTGACCGTGCTGCCGCCGCCGGTGGTGTAGCTCGGGCACGTGCGCTTGGCCGGCGAGAAGGTCTTGCGGGCGACCTCCTTGCCCGTGCGCGCGTCGATGACGATGACCTCCTTGTCCTGGTAGCTCAGGGTGACGGAGGCGCCGCCCTCGTAGAGCCCGCAGCCCTCCTTGCGCTCCTCCCCGATGTTCCTGCCGATGGCGAAGTATCGGAAGCCGCCGATCTTGCTGGGTTTCTTGCCCAGCATCTTGAAGTGCGAGAAGCCGTCGTTGGTGAAGAGCAGCGAGGACTTGCTGCCCTTGAACTTCTCGTCCAGCGGCAGCGCCTGGATCATGCCCTTGATGATAGAGCCCCACCAGATGTCCCCGATCATCAAGGTCAAGGTGCCCTCCTCCTTCTCGCCCCCGCTGGCCTTGACCGCGACCGGGATGCGCAGCGGGGGCAGGGACCTGGAGTCGCGGTTCTCCAGGGTGCTCGCGGGCACCTGGCCGATCGCCGTGGCAAGGTCCAGCCGGTAGACGCCCTCCTTGTCCTTCTTCCAGCGCTTGCCCCTGACGTAGAGCTTCGTGCCCTCGTCGACCTTGAGCTTCAGGCCCAGCGAGAGATCCTCGGCGAGCGAGCACCGATTGTTCGAGTCGTACGAGGGCTTGAAGCTCCCGAAGGGCCCCGCCATCGTGTGGACGGACTGTCCATAGGTGCCAGGGGCGCACGATTCGAACTCCGCGGCTCGGTGACACCCCACCCCCCCGATCGCCAGGGCGACCGCGACCGCCGCCCAGGCCAGCGCCCTGCTGAGGCGCCCTGCGCGGCCCTGCTCGGACCTCCAGGCCCCCGCGCCGCGTCGGTCCACGCCGAGCGCGGAACCATCGGTCCTTACATCAATGAGGGGGTTGGCGCTGGCGATGAGGGCGGCCGGGGTCCGGCGGCCTGGGTGGATCTGCGTCATCGGCTTGCTCCGCTTCGGGTCTGCGCGGGGAATGTATCCGAAATGGCCTCAGATTCAAGGCCCTCGCCGGCCCTGGTCTGGCCGCGCGGGAGTCTCAGCCCGAGGTGGTTGGCCACGGGGCGCTCCCGCCCTGGGAGGCGGGTGTGGATGGGCGAGCTGACCGCCTTGATCTCGCCGTCCATCCGCAGCACGAGGACGCTGGAGCCGCCGCCGTCGAGGTTGATCGCGTCCCAACAGCCCCGCGCCGCCAGGTGCCGGCCCAGCTCCGCCAGCGTCATCCCCTGGCTGTAGCGCGCCTGCCGCCCGTCGACCACGAAGATCCCGAGCCACCGCCGGGCGGCGTCGAGGCAGAGGGCGCTCCTGGGGTGCCTCGCGTCGTGGTCGCGGGTGTTGATCAGACCCCCCGTCAGCAGCGGCCAGCCCGAGATCGCCTGACATGTCTCCTCGGGCGCCTCGAAGCCCACCGCGCCCGCGCACGACACGAAGAGCGCTCTGGAGTCCTGCCCCGGCTCGCCGTAGCGAAGCCCGTTGGAGATCGCGAGGCCCTGGACGTCGACGGGGTCGCCCTCGTGGGGGTAGTAGTCCAGCGGGCCATTGGAGTGCCAGGGATCGAAGAAGTCGCCGTTGATGGCGACATCCAGATCGTACCTCCGCGCGAAGGCGGACGTGGTCGCCGCCCGCAGCGCGCGCCCGCCGCTTCGGTCTGACGGCGTGACCAGGAACTCAAGCCCCGGAGTGCCCAACTCGACGCGGACCTCATGGACGACGGCCAGCGGCTCGACGGACACGGTCCTGCTGTAGGTGGCGCCCGCGCCCAGCGACACCTCCAGCCCCTCGGGCGGCGGCCGCAGGTTGAACCAGGCCGCGAAGGTCGCCGCCGCCGCGAGGGGCGCCGCGAGGGCGGCGAGCCCTGCGAGGATGGCGCGGCGCGCCCGTCGTCGGGGGTGGCTCGCGGCGGCGTCTGTGGTAGATTGGTTCACGCTCGTCAGGAGATCATCTCAAGAGAAATCAGGGGGATAGGATGGCTATTGATCCCGAGATCGTCGTCAGGTTGGCAGAGATCCTGGGTCGCTACAAGCTCGCGGAGCTTGAGGTGCGCTCGGGTGAGGAGGTCGTGCGCCTGCGCGCCTCCACCTCCGGTGTCGTGGCGACGGCCGAGGCGCGCGCCTCGGTGTCGCTCTCGCGGGTGAGCGCGTGGCGCTGGACCGACGGGGACTGGATCGTCGAGGCGGCCCTGTCGATCTTGAACGAGGGCGAGGGCGCGCTGGAGGTCGAGGCGGCGGGCTTCTTGGCCGAGGGGATGCACCCGTGGGCCGACGCGACGGCCCTGGCTCCCGCGATCCTGGCGCCTGGGGAGTCCACCTCCGGGATCGTGGCGTGGTTCAGCGCCGGGAGCGCCTCTGCGCCGTCGAGGCTGTCCTTGTCGTGGCGCGTCAGGGATCGCCTCGTCTGGTCGCGGTCCGTCGCCGTGGCCCGCGACGCGGCCAGGGATCGCGGGGTGGGGGCCTCGGAGCCGATCGACGGCGGGGCGCAGCGGGTGACCTTCAGCGATCCGGTGGTCTTTCGGTGGAGCGACGGCGACTGGATCGTCCGAGTCAAGGCCCGCGTCGAGGCCACCGGGGGCGCCGTCAAGACGGGGCGGCGCCTCTTCAGCGCGATCCAGGCCGGGCGCGAGATGAGCGGCTGGGCGGCGGCCTCGACCTTCCCGCTGGGCGCCTCGGTGGAGGTCGGGAGGGCCGTCGAGGGCGACGTGGCCTGGTTCTGCAGCGGCAGCCGCCCGCAGCCCGTCGAGGTCGATCTCTACTACGGCGAGCCCGGCGCGTCGGCGATGTGCGAGCGCCTCTCCCTGGTCCTCAAGAACACCTTCGGGTGAAGAGCTTCGAAGGGGCGATGGGTCGACTTCGACGAAGGACACGTCGAGATCGGCGAGTCGACTTCGTTGATGGGCAAGTCGAGATCGGCGAGTCGACTTCGATGACGGGCAGGGAGAGATCGGCGAGTCGACTTCGTTGACGGTCACGTCGAGATCATCGAGTCGACTTCGTTGACGGTCACGTCGAGATCATCGAGTCGACTTCGTTGACGGACAAGGGGAGATCGGCGAGTCGACTTCGTTGACGGGCACGTCGAGATCAACGAGTCGACTTCGTTGGTGAGCTCTGCACGTTGACGGTCCACCCGGGCTCGCGCCCGGGCCTTGGGTTTTGTCCAGGGTCGCCCCGCCCTCGGGCGGGGCTGGCCAGGGGGCGTCAACCTTCCGGGGACAGACCCTCTCAGGACCGTGCGATGTCTGCTTCTGAGCCCCTTTCCATATCCTGTGAGGTCAACACGGGTGACACGCCCCACATATGCTGACGCCCCGTCGCCAGCCCCGCCGGATGGCGGGGCGACCCTGGACAAAACCCAAGGCCCGGGCGGCGATGGCGGCCCGAAGGGTCGCCAAGCAAGCCCGGGTGGACCGTCAACGTGCGGATCTCATCATCGGAGTCGACTCGTTGATCTCGACGTGTGCCTCAACGAAGTCGACTCGTTGATCCCGACGTGCCCGTCAACGAAGGCGACCCGCCGATCTCGACGTGCGTGTCATCGAAGTCGACTCGCCAATCTCCCCTTGTCCGTCAACGAAGTCGACTCGATGATCTCGATTGTTCCCGACGGGGTCTTGTGACCGTCAACGAAGTCGACTCGCCGATCTCGAAGTGTCCGTCATCTCTGCTGATTCGACGATCTCGGCGCGTGCGTCAACGAAGTCGAATCGCCGATCTCGACGTGCCCGTCCACGAAGTCGACTTTGAACTGGGGGTCAGCGGCGTCTGGCCCAGCGGGCCATGCCCTCGACGTTGGCCTTGAGGACGCGGGAGGCGGCGGCGTCGGCGCCCGTGGTCATCGCCTTCCACTTGAGCATCCCGACGTCGTCCCGCTTCGGCGCCGATCCCAGGGCGTAGCCGAGGACCCCGTGGGCCGCCAGCCACGCGCCGTGGTTGTAATCGCTCCTCAGGCCGACCTTGGACGACAGCGCCGCAGTCTCGGGGCCGAGGATGTGCCACGCGGCCACCTCGTAGCCCTTGTGGGTGCCGAGGCGGTGCAGGACGAGCTCGTGGTGGACCGAGCCCAGCAGGGGGATGTCGACCTTCTGGTAGAAGCGCACGCTCTCAGGGGCCTTGAAGCGCGCGTCCTTGATGGAGCGGCACTCCGAGACGTGCTCGATGTTGCCCAGGTAGTGATCTACGTCCATGACGGCGTCGATGACCCTGGCAGGGTCCACCCCCGCGATGGGCATCAGCCCGAATCCCTCGCGCGTGGGCCGGCCGGCGTGCTCCCAGCTCGTGAAGTGGAAGTCGCCCGGCGAGGTCGACGGCAGATGCTTCAAGACGCGCTCGACGAATGCGGTGTGCTCCACGCTCCCTCCTGGTTGCAGATCTTCGCACCGAATAGAACCGAGGGCGGGCCTCTGGATCAAGGGCCAATCGAGCGACGCCCTGTTTTTCTCGGCCTCCCGCGCGTCAGGTCGCGGGCGCTGACAGGAAGGTGGCGATCGAGAGCAGCCACAGCGCCCGCGCGCCGACGATGGCGTCCCACTCGGACCCGCCGCTGGCGACCTCGTTGAGATCGAAGCCGATGATCCGGCGCCCCGAGCGCGCCAGAGCCCGCAGCAGGTAATCGACCTGCGCGAAGCTCAACCCCCCCGGCACCGGCGTCCCCGTCCCCGGACACAAGGTCGGGTCCAGGCCGTCGATGTCGAAGCTGACGTAGACCTCCTGCGGCAGCGGCTCCAGGATCCGCCTCACCTGCTCGGCCCACGTCGCCCCTTCGAAGCGCCCGGCCTGCAAGTCCGCGTCGAAGTGACACGCGATCCGCCCCTTCGATCCCCGGATGACCTCGACCTCCTGCGCGCACAGATCGCGGACGCCGACCTGGACCAGCCGCGCGATCTGGGGCAGCGCCAGGGCGTTGTGCATGATCGAGGCGTGCGAGGTCGCAAAGCCCTCATAGCCCGGCCTCAGATCCGCGTGCGCGTCGATCTGCAACACCCCGAAGCCCTCATGGCGCCGCGCAAGCGCCCGCAGAAACCCCAACGGCGTGCTGTGATCGCCGCCGACCAGCCCGACGTGCGGGTGCGCGTCCAGCAGCTCTGCGGCGCAGGCCTCGATGAGCTCGTGGAGCGCCTCGCACCCCGCGTTGACCTCGGCCAGCGCCGCCGGATCAGGCGCCTCGCCGCGCTCCTGGGCTTCGATCTGCCCCTCGGCGACGGCTCTGAGCGCCGTGGACCTCGCCTGGATCGCGGCGTCGATCGGCAGCATGTGGATCCCGCGCCGCCACGCCTCCGGCACGTCCCGATCCCAGAGGTCGATCTGCGTCGACGCCTCGAGGATCAGCCGCGGCCCCTCGGCCGTCCCCGGCCTGTAGGAGGTCGTCACGTCCCACGGCACCGGCAGCAGCACGAGGTCGGACTGCGCCGCGCTGAAGGGCAGCCCGAAGAGGCCGCCGTCGATCAAGCCAGGGCCGTCGATGACGAGGGAGGCGGCCAGGGCCTCCTTGGAGGATGGATCGGGGTTTGTTGGGTTGGGGTTCATGTGTCTCTCGCCCTTGTTCCCGGGGGATCTCAAAGCGGGTCGAAGATCGGAGCGCAACGACCCTGCCCGTGTGGCCATACACACCGTCGATCGCGGCGTCAATCTGTCCCAGTGATCTCGTCGCCGCAGCTCGCGACCATTTCAAGAAAAAGCGTTGATGGTGGAAGGAGTTATCGTCGCTAGGGTCGGAGGACGGGCGCCGACTGGGGGACGTCCTTGGAGGGTGTGTGGGGAGAGGGCGTGGTGGTCAAGGCGACCGCTGGGTCGGCTTCAAGGGGTGTTGGAGGTCTGGGCGCGCCGCGCGGAGGCGCCGGTGGCGGCGCCCTTGGCGGCGCCGAGGGCGCTGTTGTGGGCGCGCGTCTGATCGAGGGAGGAGGAGATGGGCTGGGTGCTGGGGCCGAAGGCGCGCTGGAGCTCTGCGCCTGCGGGGATGCCGAGCTGGGCGAGCGACTGGGTGGCGGATCGGGCGCTGCGGCTGTCGGCGGCGGAGAGCTTGCTGAGGCCGCCGAGGATGGCGTTGAGGGCGTCGTGGTGGGTCAGGCCGTTGGCGATGAGGCCGGGGGAGGGGGGCGAGGCGCCCAGCGCGGCCAGGGGGAGGGCGGCGTGGTTGGGGGAGGCGGAGAGCGCGCCGAGGGTCGAGAGGCTGATGGAGAGGTTGGAGGCGGAGGTGACGATCTGGCGCGCGGCGAGTCGCTGCTGGCCGGAGACGCCATTGCTGCCCAGGAGGGTCAGGAAGGTGGGGGTGGAGTGGGCCAGGGCGCCGAGGTCGGCGACGCGGTCGGCGCCTGCGGTGAGGTAGCCGGGGATGCCGCCGCGCGAGGCGCTGGAGAAGGCGTGCAGGTTGACGTCGAAGCGGTGGAGGGAGCGGCCGTCGGGGGTGGAGGCGCGGGCCTCGGCGTCCTGGTCGTCGTCGAAGGCGGCGCCGGCGAGCGCCAGGCCGATCCCGGCGCCCTTGTAGGAGAGCTTGTTGAGGGCGGCGTCGAGGCCGGAGAGCGAGGCGGTGGGGGTGACGGACTGGCCGTCCTGATCGCGGAAGGTGGCCGGGTTGTTGTTCATCGCGGCGTAGGCCGAGGTGGCCTCGGCGGGGTGGAGGGCGTGGGGGCCTTCGTGGCTCTGGAAGAGGGGATCGGGGGAGATCCAGCGGCCCAGGAGAGGGTCGAGGAGGCGGGCGTCGAAGTGGACGAAGCCGAAGTCGTCGTCTTGATCCTGGTTGTTGAAGCCCGCGGGGGAGTTGTCGCCGCGCGGGCCGCGGGGCAGGCCGTAGGGGTAGTAGAGGCGCGCGTCGATCGGGGCGCCCTGCTCGTCGGTCAGGGCCATGACGTTGCCCTGGTGGTCGGCGTGGAACCAGGTGGTCTGGCCGCCGCCGACGAGCAGGCGCTCGGCGGCGGCGCGCAGGAGGGCCTGGGCGCTGTCGCGGCGCAGGCCGCCGAGGTCAAGCTCATTGCGCTCGGCGCGGGCGGCGATCAAGGCGTCCGCGACGTCGATCTGGCCGTCGGGGGCGGGGCGGCCCTCGTCGTCGAGGGGGGCCAGATCGGAGAGGACCTCGGCGGCCAGCGCCGTCGAGCGCAGGTCGGCCACGCGGCGGTCGCCGATCTCGACGTGGATGACGGCGACGCCGTCGCGGATCTCGTAATGGTCGCCGAGCGTCCAGGTCGTGCTGCGGCCGTCGTCCGAGAGGATCCGCTGCTGGCCGGGGCCGTAGGCGGTGCGGGTGAGGCCCTGGCCGCGCGAGAGATCGCCGACCCTGCTGAAGCAGTCGTGCTGGATGGCGATGAAGCCGCGCTGGGTCATGTTGCCGATCTCGTCGTAGACCACGACGAGATCGCCGGCCTGGGTGAGCGCGTGAGGCCCTGCGCCCTGGCCGTAGGTCATCTCCCCGACGTGATCGGGGCTGTCCTGGCCCTGGCTTGAAGACTTCAGGGTCATGTTGTCGATGCTGTCGTAGGCGAAGGTGATCTCCTCGTCGATGCTGGCCCTTCCGGCGTCGAGGTGCGCGCCGATGAGGCGGTAGAGGGCGTCGACGCGGTAGGTCACGTTGGCGGAGGGGGCGCCGGGCCGGGCCGCGCCGTCGACCACCTCGAGGATGTTGCCGACGCCGTCGAGGGTCAGGCGCCGGGCGGCGATCAGCGCGTCACGTGGGTCGGTGACCTCGATGGCGCGCAGGCGATCCTCGTCGTCAAACTCGAAGCCTTCGACGACGCCGTTGGCCGCCTGGATGGAGTCAGGGCGAGAGGCCGCGTCGAAGCCGATCGCGTCGATGACGCCGGGGATGGCCTGGAGGCGCTGGGCCTTGTCGCGGTCGAAGGTCAGCGCGCGGCCGTCGGGGAAGGTCCGCGCGATCATGTCGCCGCTGTTGTCGAAGGTCCAGGTGAAGTCGAAGCGCTGGTCGAGGAGCTGGCGGGACATGAAGACCCTGTTCTCGTGGACGTCGTAGCCGCGCCAGTAGACGCCTCGCCGCGCGCCCTCGACGGGGAAGTCGGACTCGACGAGCTTGTTGGCCGTGTTGGCGCAGAGCGAGGCGGGGCAGGAGGCCGGCAGGTCGTAGCGGTGGTTGATCCGGGATCGCTCGGGGTTGGCCTCGTCCCAGGTGGCCGTCAGCCGACCGAGCGCGTCGTACTCGGAGCGGATGGTCAGCCCGAGGGCGTCGGTGCGGCGCACGGGCCGCCCGGCGTCGTCGTGCTCGATCTGCACCAGGCCCCGATCGGGATCGTCGACGGCCACGAGGCGCCCGGCCAGATCGTAGGTCTGGATCGTCGCATTGCCCTGGGGATCGATCGGGCCCCGATAGCGGTTGAGCGCGTCGTAGGTGTGGGCGGTGGTGATGGCCTCGCCTGGCCGCAAGCTCCGGTGGACGGCGCTCGTGCGGCCGAGGCCGTCGAAGTCGACGCGCGTGGGGGTGTCGAAGTGCGGGCTGGCCGGATCGGAGTCCTCGGGATCGTACTGGAGGGTGTGCAGGGGGTGGTACTCGAAGCGGCGCGTCCGCCGGACGCCCCCGGCGATGAGCGTCGAGCGCAGGGGACGCCTGAGCGCGTCGAGGGCGACCTCCTGGAGGGGCACCCCGACCGGCGGCGTGGTGTCGCAGGCGCCGTCGTCGCCCTCGTAGCGGCCCCAGGACTGGAAGACCTGGCCCTGGGCGTTGGTCCGCACGAAGCCGCTGACGAGCCAGGTGTCCTCGTCAACCTGTCGCCGCTCCTGGAGGAGGCGGCCGAAGCCGTCAAAGCAGCGCACGGAGACCTGATCGAAGTCTCCGGCGCGCTCGGTCCGGCGCTCGGTGATGACGCGGCTGATCGGGTCGCCCAGCTCGTAGGTCAACCGCTCACTGGGAGCGTCGATGGGATCTGTGGGCAAATAGCGCTCGATGACCCGGGCGAACTCGTCATAGACGATGGACTCGGCGTGGTCTGGCGTCAGCTCCTCGTCGCCGCGCACGACGATCCACTGGGTGACCTCGGCGACGCGGTTCCAGACGTCGTCGTAGCGCAGGCGCTGCCGGAGGCGGTAGGGGGCCCCGTCGGGGTCCTTGAGGAGGTATTCGAGGGTGCGGGGGGTCAAGCCGGAGGGGTCGAAGGTCTGGCGGAAGCGCTGGTCGTCGGCGATGGACGTGTCGCCGTCGGGGAGGATGGCCTCGGTGACCCGGCCGTGGTCGTCGATGGCGTGGCGGAGCTCGTCGATGAGGTCGCCGCCCTCGTCGCGCTTGACCTGGACGCGGGTGGGCGCGCCGCGGGTCAGCTGGCCCTCGGGCAGCCCGACGAAGGGCGCGCCGTCGTAGCGGATGATCTTCTCGTGCGCGTCGCCGCCCTCCTGGCCGTACTGGCGCACGCGGGAGGGGCGGTTGAGGATCCATCGGCCGCCGGTGTTGGCCGGGGAGACGCGCTCGATCTCGGTGAAGAGCTCGTCGCCGAGGCATTGGGGGCCGCAGGGGGCGCCGAAGACGTCCGGAGCGCGCTGGCAGGGCGCGCAGCCCTGGCCCTGGCCCACGGAGACGACGCCGCGCTGCGCGATCCGGGTGAGGTTGCCAAAGCCGTCGTAGTCGAAGTCCTGACGGGAGGTCGCCTGTTGATCGGGGCCGCCGCCTTCGAGCACCACGTTCTGGAGGGACCGCTGGCAGATGAAGCGCACGGGGAAGTCGAGGCCCTCGTCGGGCACCTCGTCGACGGGGCAGTCCGCAAACTCGGCGCTGGTCTGCTGAAGCAGCCGATCGTTGCTGAAGACCTCCTGGGAGAGCCGCAGGCCGGCGCGGTAGGCGTCCTGGTCGCCGACGTCGAACTCCAGCCGCGTCCGCCCGGCCTCGATGGAGGCGTCGCCGGGGGAGGTCGTCTCGACCCGCTGGTAGCCTCGGAAGCTCTTCTCCAGGCCGTCGTAGAAGCCGTCGCGGTAGCGCAGCTCGGTGATCTCGTGCAGGTCGTTGAGGGTGTCGTAGACGTCGACGCGCGTGACGAGGCGCATGGCGTGCGGCAGCTCGTGGATCCAGGGTCGACCCTCGTTGGCGTCTCGGGCGGCCTGCTCGACGCTGGTGCCGTAGGCGATCTCCTGGATCATGCCGAGGTTGTTCTGGATCTTCGCCAGCAGGTGGGGCTGGACGGGGAAGAGCTCCAGGTAGGAGACGTCGCCTGCCAGATCGACCCAGACGATGTCGGTCGAGCCCGAGCCGTTCATGTCGGCGAAGAGGACCGACGTGGTGTCGTCGCGCTCGGGGATGGAGAAGCCGAGGGTCTGGCCGTTGAGGACGACGGGCGCGTCGAAGGTGCTCGCGTCGCGCCCCATCGCGTAGCGGACCTCGCCGCCCAGGACGACGACGAGGTCCGCGCGGCCGTCGTTGTTCAGATCCTCGATCTCGACGAAGCGCAGCGTGTCCTCGTCAAAGGGCAGGCCCTCGATGGTGACCAGCTCGCCCCAGCGCCCGAGGCCGAGGTTGAGCTGGTAGGTCAGCTCTCCGAGGCCAAGGCGGCAGGGGTCCAGGAGGCCGTCGCCGTTGACGTCGGCCAGATCCAGGCGGTCGCTGTCAAAGCCGAGGCCGATGTTCTCGGTGTCGGGATCGATGACGAAGCCGTCGGGCGTGTTGCGAAAGACGGTCGTGACGTTGCCCAGGCCCGCGCCGATGCTCTTGATGATGTCGATGCGCTTGTCGTTGTCGTAGTCCAGGAAGCGGATGGTGCGAAGATCGCCGTCGGCGGGGTCGAAGTCTCCGGCGAGGTCGGGCAGCGCCCCGACCTCCTCATCGTCGCCGACGATCCAGTCGCCGGTGCCCCGGTTGGCCAGCACCTGGCCCGTGAGCGTGTTGAGCATGTCGGTGAAGCCGTCGCCGTTGACGTCCAGGAGCTGGACATTGCCGGCGCGCAGCGGGTGGTTGTTGCCCCGGCCGACGGCCGAGAAGACGCCCGGGGCGAAGCTCTGATCGCGGGGCCCGCGGAAGATGTTGATGAAGAGGCGATGAGGCCCGATGCCGGTGGTGTCGATCACGTCCGGGAGGGCGTCGCCGTTGATGTCGACGAGCGTGACGGCGCCGCCGAGGAGGTTGACCCCCAGCCGCCCCATGTCGACGAGGTAGGGCCGCTCGCAGCCCTCCTCCTGGCAGACGCCGCCCAGCGCGCGGGAGTAGGTGAAGTCCAGCGCGGCGGGGTGAAGGCCGCCGTTGGCGCCGAAGCGCTCGAAGCGCGCGAGGCGGCTGACCCCGTTCGAGGTGGCGAAGTCCTCGTAATTCAAGGCGTATCTTTGAATGAGGGTGCGGCCCTCTGTGTTGTTGAAGACCCTGATCCCGCTCAGGCGCTCGCTCAGGCGCTCTTCGAAGCCCGCTCTGGCGTCGCTGGCGACGTCGCTGCGCCCCTCGTAGTCGAGCTCGACGGCGAAGCGAGCGCGCTGGGCGTCGTCGTGGGCCCACTCGACGCGGCTGAGCAGGGCGACGTTGCCAGACTTGCGGTGGTCGTAGCGCAGGCGGTGTCCCCAGACGTCGACGATCTCGACGAGGTGATAGCGGAAGGTGCCCCGCGGGCCGCTGACGCGGGCCTCGGGGACAGCAGCGCCGTTGGAGTCCGCGCCGAAGGTGCCGACGCGGCCGTCGGGCCACTCGGCCTTCCAGAAGCCCTCGTCGCCGGCGCCTCTGTCCAGCCAGGTGTAGCGGACGAAGCCGCCTTCGTGGCGGGCTCGGAAGGTGGGCGGGTTGGTGCCGGGAAGGCGGACGAGCTGGGCGCTGCCGTCGGCGGCGAAGCGATCCGCGTCGGTGTATCGGGGCAGGCCGCGGTTGCTGGTGCGTTCGATGAAGGGCGCGTGAAGCTCCCAGCCGACGCCGACGACGGAGTTGCCGCCGGCCGAGCTGTAGGTCAAGGAGAGCGCGGGGGTCAGGCCCGGGAAGCCCTCGGGGACCTCGATGGGGATGTGGTAGGACATCAGGCCCATGTTGGGGTCGATGTCGACGTTCTCGCCGACGCCTTCGAGGCTGCCGGGGCCCTCGGGCAGGCTGACGCGATCCGAGGAGACGCCGGTCTGGGCGTGGGGGGCAGAGCGGGGCGCTGCGATCACGGCGAGCGCGATCGAGGCCGCCAGGGCGTGCACCAGGCGGATCTTGGAGATCATCAAGCGTGGGTCTCGCGGGCAAGGAGTTGAGGCCTGAACTGGACCGGGACAGACCGATGGGGACAACATTGGGCACGCCTCACCGTCTGCGCCACCCCGATGAGCCTCAACGGGGCGAAGTGAAGCGCCGCCGTTGCAATAGCGGGGAGGTCAGGCCACATTGGAGCCGGCGTCGACGGCTCTTTCACCCCATCTTTTGCGCAACTGCCACCCATGAAGCAACACCTGAAGGACTTCGCGGCCCGCCATGGGCTGCCCGTCGAGGCGCTTGAGGAGCTTGAGCGCCTCATGGCCAGGGCCAGCGTCGCGGCTCCGGCCCTTGAACCAGGGGC
Source organism: Pseudomonadota bacterium (assembly GCA_005804885.1). Classification (GTDB taxonomy): domain Bacteria; phylum Myxococcota_A; class Bradymonadia; order Bradymonadales; genus SYOX01. Next base: position 33,429 of record SYOX01000212.1, on the reverse strand, counting down.
GACCGTCGCGATCAAGGGTGAGGCGCTGGCCCCAGCGCTCGGGCCGGACGACGCGACCATCTGGCCGGACAACGAGGCCTTCGGCGCGTTGAACGCCCTGACTCTGGACACGAGTGCCCCGGCAAGGGTCGGCGCCGCCCAGCGCCCGGCAGACGCTGGCCCCTCGGACCTGACCCTCGCGCCCGAGGACAGCGCGACGCCCTGGGCGCGCGCGCCCAGAGTGGAGGCGGCGCCGACCGACGTGACCATCGCCTCGCCGGACCCATCCCGGGCGCAGGGCGGCTCACCGAGGCCCCTGGGGGCGACCCCGGCCACGACAGGCGACAGCCAGCCCGAGGTCGCCCCCATGCCGGAGGCACAGGTGCCCCTTGATCGCTCGGGGGCCTTCGGGGCCGAAGGGATCTACGAGGATCTGGGGGTGCTCGGCAGCGGCGGGATGGGGGAGGTGCGAAGGGTCAAGGACAAGCGCCTCGGCCGGACCCTCGCGATGAAGATCGGCCACGGGGGCCTCATCGAGCGCCCCAGGATCAGGGCGCGCTTCATCGAGGAGGCGCAGATCGGAGCGCAGCTGCAGCACCCGGGGGTGATCCCGGTGCACGACATGGGCAGCCTGCCTGACGGGCGGCTCTACTTCACCATGCGCGAGATCAAGGGCCAGGAGTTTCAGGACGTCATCACGGAGGTCCACGCGGCCTCGGCGGGCTACGGCCGGTGGAAGCCGGCGGCCTCCGGGTGGACATTCCGCAGGCTGATCAACGTCTTCTGGCGCGTCTGCGAGACGATGGCCTACGCCCACCGCCGCGGCATCATCCACCGCGACCTCAAGCCGGCCAACATCATGGTCGGCCAGGAGGACGAGGTCCTCGTCGTCGACTGGGGGCTCGCCCTGGCGCTGGAGCGGGCCTTTGAAGAGGCCGAGACGCTGCGCGATGGGCCCGAGGACAAGATCCAGACGCTGCGCACCACCGGGGCGATGCAGCAGACCAGCTACGGCCTCATCAGCGGCACGCCGGCCTACATGGCCCCTGAGCAGGCCAGCGGCGAGCAGGATCTGCTCAGCCCTCGCACCGACGTCTACGCGCTCGGCGCCATCCTCTACCAGGTGTTGACCGGGGTGCCGCCCTACGTCGGCCCCAACGTCATGTCGATCCTGTCGAAGTTGATGACGGGTCCGCCGCCGCCGCCGCAGGATATCACGGGCTTGCTGCTGCCCTCGGAGCTGTCCGAGATATGCGAGAAGGCGCTGTCGCACCCGCAACAGGACAGGTTCGCCGACGCGCGGGAGATGGCCGACGCGGTCTCAGCGTGGCTCGAAGGGGTTCGACAGCGCGAGCGAGGGCTGGCGCTGGTGGCCGAGGCCGAGGTCCACCAGAGCGACGCGGTCAGGATGTTGTCGAGGGCCTCGGCGCTGGAGAGGGAGGGGGATCGGCTGCTGGAGGGGGTGGCAAGCTTCGCCCAGGCCGATCAGAAGCAGGACGGGTGGTCTCGCAAGGACGAGGCCGAGGCGCTGCGGTTGAGCGCGGAGCTTGAAGGCATCCGGGCCGAGCAGAAGCTGCGCGGGGCGCTGATCCACCACGCAGATCTGTCCGAGGCGCACGGGGCGCTGGCCCTGCGCTATGAGCGCATCCATCGACAGGCCGAGCTCAAGGGAGACACCTCGGCCGCCTCTCAGGCCGAGATCGTGCTGCGAAACCATGTCGAGGCTCTGCCCATCGAGCACTACGAGCGCGCCAGGCTGGAGGGCTACCTCCAGGGCGTCGGGGCGCTGACGCTGTTGACGGACCCGCCGGGGGTTCGGGCGGATCTGTATCGGATGGTGGTGGAGCACCGCAGGCTGGTGCCGGTCTTCGAGCGCAGCCTGGGGTTGACGCCCTTGAACAAGGTGCCGCTTGCGCCAGGCAGCTACCTCGTCGAGCTTCACAAGGAGGGCTTCGAGGTGGTGCGCTATCCGGTCTGGACAGGCCGCCAGGAGCACTGGAGCGGGGTGCCGCCCCAGGCCAGCGCGCCGACGCCGATCTGGATGCCGCCCGCCGGCAGCCTCGGCGTCGACGAGCGCTATGTGCCCGCGGGCTGGTTCACGGCCGGCGGCGATCCGCTCGCGCAGGGCTCGGTCAGCCGCAGGCGGCTGTGGTGCGATGGCTTCATCATCGAGCGACACCCGGTCACCAACGCCCGGATGCTCGAGTTCCTCGACGATCTGGTCGATCGAGGTCGCGAAGAGGAGGCGCTGGCCTGCGTCCCCCGCGAGCGCGCCGTCGCGGGTCAGGGCGCCATGCTCTATGGCCGGGATTCACGCGGCCACTTCTTCCTCCAGGCCGACGCCGACGGCGACACCTGGTTGCCGGATTATCCCGTGATGATGGTCGACGTCCTGTCGGCCAGGAGCTTCGCGAGCTGGAGGGCCTTGGGCTCGGGACATCGCTGGCGTCTGCCGCTCGACTTTGAGTGGGAGAAGGCCGCTCGGGGCGTGGACGGCCGACACTTCCCCTGGGGAGACTGGATCGATCCGAGCTGGTGTTGCATGCGCCTGAGCCACAGCGAGAAGATGCTCCCCGCATCAGTTCATGATTTCCCATTGGATATAAGCCCTTACGGCGTCCGAGGGATGGCCGGAAACATGACCGATCTGTGCCTGAACCTGTTCGATGAGATTCCCGACGGGGGCGGCAGGGTCAGGGTTGAGGAGGCGATGCTCGATCCAGATCGTCGGGGAGAGATGGCCTGCCGGGGAGGGGCCTGGCTCAATCTTGAGAACCATTGCAGAGGGTCAAGGCGATTCCATACGATCCACACCATGCGCCAGTCGATCATCGGCTTCCGGCTGGCGCGCTCGATTCCTTGAGGGGTCGCGGCCCCTGATGCTCAGAGCTTGCGCTGGATCAAGCGCTCGATGACGTCGGGCTGCCGGCCAGGCTCTGCGCCGAGGATCTGCAGGGTGTCGAGATCCACGACCATGACCACCTGATACAAGACCACAGCCGAGAGACTCACTTTGTGGCCGGTCCAGGCGGCGCCCTGGGCCAGGGCCATCACTGTGCGGTGCACCAGCCTCGCTCAGGCCCAGGCCCAGGCCATCCCCCTGTCCTCGCCCACAAAGCAAGCCCTTCGTCTGTGATCGGGTATGAAGCCGTCTTCACGCTCCGGCCCTTCGGTTGAGCGGCGCTTGCGCGCTGAGCGCGAGTCGTCCCAGATGCCTGCGCGGGACTTCTTGCCTGGACCGTGCGACACTTCGTCGGGGTGAGATGTGGCGCGCGGGCCGGCCTCGGTGTGGCGCGCGAGGCGGCGTCTCGTTGGGAGCAGGAGGATCGAGGCCGTGCGACGAATGGCGATGGTCGCCCTTGGGATCTTGGCGATCGGGGTCCTCATGGGCTGCCCGGCGTCCCGGCCCTCCGCGCCGCCCGTCGAACCGGACGCGGGCTCGGCCTCCGACGCCGGGATGGACGTCGAAGGGGGCGACGCCGTCGAGGACGCCCCAGGCGAGCCGGATGTCCCAGGCGACGTGGAGGATGAGCCGCCGCCCGTCCCCGAGCGGGTCCGCGTGCTCGTGCGGCTCGACGGGGTGCCGACCGAGGGCGTCCGCGTCGTCCAGGGCGGCGCGACGGGCCGGGAGTGGTTCACCGGGGCCGACGGCCAGGTGGTCGTGGCGATCGACGCGGAGGTGGAGGGGGAGATCCTGGTGCTCGGATCGCACCCCGAGGCCCGGATCAAGGCGGCAGACGTCGTCGGCGCCCCCGAGCCCGTCACCATCGACCTGACGCGCTTCGAGGGCGACAACCCCGAGTACGCCTTTCAGGACCCCGGCGAGCCCCGGCGGCGCAACAACACCGGGCAATGCGGCCATTGCCACCTGACCCTCAACGACGACTGGTTCGCCTCCCCCCACCGGACCTCGGCCTTCAACCGCCCCGTCCTGGACCTCTACTCGGGCACCGGGATCTTCCGCACCGAGGAGGACTGCGCCGAGGCTGGCGGCCGCTGGCTCGAAGGCCCCAGCCCCGGGACGGGCGAGCCCGCGATGCGCTGCTTCATCGGCCAGGGCGTCCTTGAGCTGCTCAACCCGCAGTGCGAGGGCCCGCCCTGCGAGGATCAGGCGACCGCCTTCGGCGGCTGCGCCGACTGCCACGCCCCGGGGATCAACGGCGCGACCGGCGGCCGCGACCTGATGGAAGCCCGCGGGATCGCTTATGATTACGGCGTCTCCTGCAATGTCTGCCACCAGATCGAGGCGGTGGATCTGGAGGCCCCTCCCGGTGTTGCCGGGCGCCTCCGCATCCATCGGCCGAGCGAGCCGGCCTCCCCCTCCCTTGGCGCCAACGGGCTGCTGCCCTTGACCTTCGGCCCCTCCCACGACTCGCCCAACCCCCGCATGGGCAGCGTCCAGCGCGACCACTTCCGGGACGGGAAGATCTGCGCCGGCTGCCACCAGCAGGAGCAGCCCTCCCTCGTCCCCGGCGTCCCGCTCGACGCCGCGCGCTGGCCGACCGGGGCCCTGCCCGTCCACACGACCTACGAAGAGTGGCGAAGGGGCGTGCTGGGCCGGACGACGACCTGCAATGACTGCCACATGCCGCCTGCGGCGGAGGTGGCCAACGGCGCCGATCTCCAGAAGTTCGATCTGGCCGAGGTGGGCGTCCAGGGCGGCTGGCACAGGCCCCCCGGCGCGGTGCGGCACCACAGCTGGGTCGGGCCGCGCCAGCCCGAGAGCCAGATGCTGCAGCTGGCCGCTGCGATCTTCATCAAGGCGCCCGTCGTCGACGAGTCGGGGGTCGAGGTCGAGGTGTCGGTCAAGAACGTTGCCTGCGGCCACGCGCTGCCCACCGGCGAGCCCATGCGCGCCGTGATCCTCGTCGTCGAGGCGGCTTGCGCGGGCGAGCCCCTGGAGGCCATCGGCGGCGACGCGGTGCCCGACTTCGGCGGGGCGCTCGATCGGCAGGGGCCGAACTCGGATCGGGCGATCTGGCCGGGCGCGCGGGTCGGCGACGTGATCCGGGTCGTCCGGCGCGTGGGCGGCTTCTACGATTACGTCGGCTTCGGGGCCTTCGGGCCGGGGGGCGGCTTCAGCCCCGAGGAGAAGGGCATGCCCGTCGAGCACGTCGCGGGCGCCTCGACGGTCGTGGCCGTCGAGGGCGACCGGGTGACCCTCGACCGGCCGCTGCCTGAAGGTGAGGTGGCGTACCGCGCCCGGCCAGGAGAGGGTGAGGTCGCATGGGCGGGGCACGCGGGCTTCGCCTTCGCCAAGGTCATGGCGGGGCAGGGCGGCGAGCGCATGGTCCCCCACTTCGCCGCCGTGGACGTCGTCAGCGACAACCGCCTGATGCCGCAGGACGCCTGGACCTCCCGCCACCGCTTCGCGCGGTGCCCGAACCCTGAGATCCGCGCCCGCCTCATCCACCGGGCCTGGCCGCTTGAACTGGCGCAGGAGCGCAACTGGCCGATGCGGGACGCGATCATGACGGAGGTGCGGCGATGATCGGCGCGAGGGGGGGCGGCGCGGCGGCTTGTGGCGCGGCGGCTTTCGGCGCGGCGGCTTGCCGCGCGGCGGTGAGTTCGGCCGCGAAGCGGCGAGCGGCGCCCTGGGCGCTCGGCCTGATGTCCGGGTGTGGAGCAGGCTGTGACCAGGGACGCAGAGCCCGCTCGCCCCAGGCTCGCGCCCGGGGCTACAGCGAAGGCACGCCTCTTCGAGGCTTTCGACGAGGCGTCAACCTGCAGGGATGGTGTCACCCAGGCCAAGCGGCCCTTGATGTTGAGGCCATCGAGCCGAGCGACACGATGCTGCGGGCACATCCAGAGCCTGTCGGAAGCCTCGAAGAGGCGTCCCTTCGCTGTAGCCCCGGGCGCGAGCCTGGGGCGGCCCAGTGCGCTGGCCGCACGATCAGAGCCTGCTCCACACGCCTGCTGTCCCTGATCGGCCTGCTGGGCCTGCTGTCGGCCTGCGGGGCTCGCCCCGCCGAGGCGCCGGGCGAGGACCCGGAGGGCCGAGCGAGGCCGCTGTCGAGGTTGGCGGAGATCGAGGATCTGGACCCGGCCGAGGGCGTGATCCATGGGCGGCTCGTGGCCGAAGCCAGGGAGGGGGCGGCGCCCTGGCGCTACGCGTACAACGGGCTCAACCCGGGGCCGCTGATCCGGGGTCGTGTGGGGGATCGCCTCGTGATCGACCTGGAGAACCGGCTCTCGGTGGGGACGACGATCCACTGGCACGGCCTCAAGGTCCCCTACGAGATGGACGGGGTGCCGTGGATGCGAGAGCCGGTGCAGCCCATGGCCTCGTCGCGGATCGAGTTTGAGCTGACGCACGCCGGGACCTATTGGTACCACCCCCACTTTGACACCGAGGGGCAGGTGGACGGCGGGTTGTATGGTGTTGTCATTGTTGAAGATCCTGCCGAGCCGAGGGCGGACGTGGAGGTGGCGCTGGTCTTCGACGTCGAGCAGGAGGACGACCCCGGGCGCCGGTCGCGGCCACCCGGTCACGCCCACGGGCACGGCCGGCTGAGGTCGGCATGGCGAGTCAACGGGGAGCGGGCGCCGGTGGTCTTCGAGGGTCGTGGCGGTCAGGTGGTCCGCGCGCGGCTGATCAACGCCAGCAATGTGGGCTACCTGGACTTGAGGTGGCCGGGGATCCGGCACATCGCCGGTGATCAGGGCTTGCTGGAGGGCCTGGAGACGCCAGACCGGCTGGTGCTCGGGCCTGGGGATCGCGCCGACGTGGAGTGGCTGCTGGGGCCGGAGGGCTTTGACGTGGAGGCGTGGCCCTGGTCGCTCAACGGCGGAGAGGCGCTCGGGGCGCCGGAGGCGCTGGTGCGGGTGTCGGTCGAGGCGCCCGGGCCGGCGCCGGCGGGGCTGGCCTGGCCCTTCGGGGGCAGGGCGCCGACGGCCGACTCAGGGCGGCTGGACGTGCTCTATGCGCTGAACGGCTCGGATCGCAGCAACACGTGGCGGATCAACGGCCAGCACTTCCACGAGGGTACGATCGAGACGGTGCCCTTCGGGGCGGAGGTGATCATGGAGGTGAGGAACCTCTCCCCGACCGAGCACCCCTTCCACCTGCACGGGCTGCCCTTCGAGGTCTTGTCGGTCAACGGGGTCGGGGTGGCGCGGCGGACGATGGAGGACACGATCAACCTGAGGATACGGGATCGGGTCCGGCTGAGGATCGAGGCCGACAACGCGGGCGACTGGATGGCGCATTGTCACATCCTGCCGCACGCCGAGGACGGGATGATGGCCGTGTTTCGCGTCCTGGCGCCTTGAGCGCGGCGGGCGTCGGGTGGAGGTGCCGATGGAGGCCGAAGGGGAGGGGAGGCGCCGGGTGCTGGTCGTGGACGACGACGAGGGCATCCGTGGGCTCGTCGTCGCGCTGCTGGAGGACGAGGGCTACGAGGTGCGCGCAGCTTCGGACGGCTTCAAGGCGCTGGGGGTGCTCGACGCGTGGTCTTGCGACGTGGTCCTGACGGATCTGTCGATGCCCTTGATGGATGGTCTGGCGCTCTTGAGGCGAGTGGTGGCCGACAGGCCGTATCAGGACTGCGTCCTGATGACGGCGCACGGCGGGGTCGAGAGCGCGGTGGAGGCGATGAAGGCCGGGGCGGCGGATTACCTGCTCAAGCCCCTGGACATCGAGGCGGTCCTGCTGGTGTTGGAGCGGGTGATCGAGCGGCGGGCGCTGCGGCGGGAGGTGGAGGTGCTCAGAGAGCGCCTCAAGGCGCCCGCGGCCGGGGCGCGCATGCTGGGGAAGAGCGCCCCGATGGCGGAGCTCAAGCGGCGCATCTCGCAGGTGGCCACGAGCCGGGCGACGGTGCTGATCCAGGGGGAGTCTGGGACAGGCAAGGAGCTTGTCGCGCAGATGATCCACGCGCAGAGCAGCCGCTCGGACAAGCCCTTCGTGCGGCTGCACTGCGCGGCCTTGAGCGAGTCGCTGCTGGAGTCCGAGCTCTTCGGGCACGAGCGTGGTTCCTTTACGGGGGCGACGTCGAGGCGCGCGGGGCGCTTCGAGGAGGCCCACGGCGGCACGCTCTTCCTCGATGAGATCGGGGAGGTGCCGCTGTCGATCCAGGTCAAGCTGCTGCGCTTTCTGCAGCAGCGCCAGTTTGAGCGTGTGGGCGGGAACCAGACGATCGAGGTGGACGTCCGGGTGGTGGCGGCGACGCACCGCGATCTGCGCCAGGAGGTCCGAGAGGGTCGCTTTCGGGAGGATCTCTACTACCGCCTCAACGTCGTGCAGCTCAAGACGCCGCCGCTGAGCAGCCGGCGCGAGGACATCCCCTTGCTGGTGCGGCACTTCGTGGCGCGCTTCGCGGTCGAGAACGGCCGTGGCGCTCTGACGGTCTCGGGCGAGGCGCTCCAGGCGCTCAAGGCAAGGCCGTGGCCGGGCAACGTGCGGGAGCTGGAGAACGCGATGGAGAGCGCCGTCGTCATGGCCGAGGGCGACACCATCGAGGCCCGGCACCTGTCGGAGGAGGGCGAGGTCGGCCTCGTCAGGGCGGGGCTCGCTGAGGAGATCCATGTGCCGGGGGCGACGCTGGCGGACATCGAGCGCTTCGCGATCTTGAGCACGCTGGCCTCGGTGGGTGGCAGCACGGCTCGGACCGCCGAGATCCTGGACATCTCCGTGCGCAAGGTCCGCTACAAGATCAAGGCCTACGCCGAGGACAAGGGGGATCCCTGAGGGGGCCGCGTTGGGCCGAGCCTGCACACCCTCAAGGCGTCCGACGGATGGGCAAAATATGCCCTTCGCCTTGATATGGGGCAAAATTTGCCCGTCGAGATCGGACGGGGTCGGACGATCTGGGTGTGGTGGTGGCGGCTCAGGGCGCGTCGGGCTCAGCCCAGGGCGATGAGGAGCCGATCGATCTCAAAGTCGAGGGCCAGGCGTCGGAAGCGGTCGATGGCTTCGGCGGCGCCTGCGTCCTCGGGGTGTGTGTGCATGGCGTCGAGGCGGGCGAGGATGGCGTCGATGTCGCCTTGTCGGGCCAGGGCTCGGAGCGCTTCAAGATCGAGGGGATCGAGTCGGTGCGCCGTGTGGTGGTCGAGGGTATGGGGGGTGGGGTCGGCGGTGATCCAGGAGAGGGAGAGGTGTTGGCCGAGGAGGTTGAAGAGGAGGCGCTCGTCGATGGGCTTGGGGAGGAAGGCGGTGGCGCCGGACTCGAGGCTCCTGGCCTGCTCGGTCACCTGGGCGCTGGCCGAGGCGACGAAGATGGGGGTGGCCTCGTGGCCGCGCATGGCGCGGATGAGGCGTGTCGCTTCGAGGCCGTCGATGCCGGGCATGACGATGTCCATGAGGATGACGTCGGGCTTGAAGGCGGCCACCGCGTCGAGGCTGCTCAGGCCGTCCTGGGCCTCTGAGGTGATGAAGCCGAGGGGGGTCAGGAGGTCGGCGAGCAGGGCGCGGTTGTCGGCGTTGTCGTCGACGATGAGGGCGCGCGGAGGCGGCCCGGCGAGGCCCGTGGGGCGAGCCCAGGGCGGCGGGGGCTCGAGCGAGGGGAGGTCGGCGGTCGCGAGGGGGAGCGTGACGCTGAAGCGGCTGCCGCGGCCCGTGGCGCTGTCGACCGCGAGCTGACCGCCGAGGGCTGCGACGAGGCGCCGCACGATGGCGAGGCCGAGCCCTGTGCCGTGGGCTCGGAGGCTGGCGTCGCCGACCTGGGTGAAGGGGTCGAAGATCCGATCGAGGTCCTCGGCCGCGATGCCGGGGCCGGTGTCCTGGACGTCGAAGGTCGTCGCGCCAGCGGCGTGGCTGATGCGCAGCTCGACGCTGCCGCGCTCGGTGAACTTGATCGCATTGCCGAGGAGGTTGTTGAGGATCTGGTCGAGGCGAAGGCGGTCGCACAGGACCACGTCGGGCACGCCGCGCTCGACGTGGAGTTCGAAGGAGAGGCCGCGCTCGCGGGCGCGCGGCGTGAACTGGGCCTGGAGATCGGCCATGGCGACGGGCAGGCGTATCGGTGCGAAGTCCAGGTTGAGCTGGCCGGAGTCGATGCGGCTCAGGTCGAGCAGGTCGTTGATGAGGGCCAGGAGGTGGTCCCCATTGCGCTCGATGGTGCCGAGGCTGCGGCGCTGCGCCTCGGTCAGGGTCGGGTCGGTGGCCAGCAGCCGCGCGTAGCCCAGGATGCCGTTGAGGGGGGTGCGCAGATCGTGGCTGATGTGGGCCAGGATGGCGTTCTTGGCCTGGTTGGCGCTCTTGGCCTCGTCCCGATCGCGGCGCAGGGCCTCGTTGCGCTGGAGGCTCTTGATCAGCTCGCTCAGGGCCTCGGAGAGCCTGCGCGTCTCGATGGTGCCGCCCATCGGCGGGGGGGGGATCTCCAGGTTCCCGCCGCTGATCTGCTCGGCGAGGCTGGCCATCTGGCGCATCTGCCGTGTGAGGCGACCGGAGACGACCCAGCCGATGCCGAAGAAGACCGCCACGAGCGCCACCCCCGAGGCCAGCATCTGGCGGCGCAGCGAGTCCACGGGCGCCAGCGCCGAGGCCGAGGGCTCGCGCACCACCACCGACCAGCCCAGCCCGGGGTAGCCCTCGTGGCCGTCGCTGCGCGCGTGCGCGGTCAGGTAGGAGGCCCCGCCGGGCCAGTCCATCTCGCTCCACTTCGGCTCGCCGGCGCCCCCGATCTGCATCGCCTCGACGTCCAGGCGAGCGTCGCGCAGCGAGGCCGGGCTCAGCAGCACCTCGCCGGAGCGCCCGACCACGATCACCTCGATGGTGTCGCGGTTTTCGCGCGGGGCCAGCACCGACTGCTCGACCTGCCTGGCCCAGCTCCAGCTCAAGTGCGCCCCGAGCACCCCGATGAGCTCGCCCTGGGGCGAGAGCACCGGCGCGGCGACGTCGACGTAGCTCAGCGCCCCTTGCTCGCTCGGGTTCAAGAGCCCGTCGAGCATCGCCTTGTGGACGTCCCCCACGTAGGCCCCGCGCCTGGCCCCCTTGAACCAGGGCCTGGCCGCGACGCTCTGGCCCTCCAGGACCTTGTCCGTGCTGACGATCACCTGCCCGCTGAGGTTCGTCAGGCCGATCCAGGCGTAGTGGGGGTAGGTCTCCTTCAGGCGATCAAGGAGCCTGCGCTTCTCGTCCAGCGGGACGTCCCCGGCCGCGATCTGCTCGATGCTCGAGGCCACCCGGATGTCCCTCCAGCGCTCGAACATGGTTCGATCCAGGCGCTCCTGCATCTGCCAGGACAGCTCATAGAGGCTGTCGCCGATCTGCTCCTCCATGCTGGCGCTGGCCGCCCGCTCCAGGGTCGCCCCCAGCGCCAGCGCCAGGAGCATCCCCAGGAGCGACAAGCCCAGCGCCACTTGCGTCCTCAGGCTTCGAACCTTGCCTCGCCCCCTTGCCATGGCCCCCTGCACCCTCCCGATCCCTCCTCCTGTGTCCCCCGATCCCCCGCCCCTGTCAATCGCCCCTGTTTCAGAGGATGGGAGGGGCAAAACTTGCCCCTCCAAGGCGGCCGAGGCTGAGGTGCCGCGTTGGTCTTTCTTGTCGATCCCCTGTACGACGGCGCCCGTGCCTTTCGAGGGGCTTGCTTCGGTGTTGGCGCGTAGGTTGCTGAGGAGGGGTAAAGGCGACCTTGACGCGGAGAGAGGCCGGGATGCTGAGGACCGATGCGATGCCCCTTGAGGCGAGTTTTTCGAGTTTGTCTGGTTTGGACGACGACGGGCTGGTCGCGTTGACCCTTGGGGGTTGCGCGCGGGCCGAGCGGGCCTGGTGCGAGGTTGTCCGCAGGCACCAGGGCTGGTTGAGCAGGGTGCTGGGCGGGATGCTGGACTGGGACGACGCCCAGGACGCGCTGCAGGAGACCTTCATCAGGGCGCACGCCGCGCTGGGCGAGGTGCGCAGGGGCGCGCTGAGGGGTTGGCTCAAGCAGATCGCGATCCGGCAGGCCCTCAACTTCAAGCGGCACCTGGCGGCCGTGCGCCGTGGCGCGGCCTCGGCGCACGAGGCGGGGCTGGTCTACGGGCAGGTCGAGGCGACGGGGGAGCGCTTCGAGGCGGCGGAGTCCGTCAGGGCGACGCTGGCCGCGATGTCGGTCGAGGACCGCGAGGTGCTCATGTTGCGCTTCATCGAGGATCTCGACATGCAGGCGATCGCCGACAGCCTCGGGATCGGGCTCTCGGCGGCCAAGATGAGGCTCAAGCGGGCGCGCGGTCGCTTTGAGGCCCTGACCCGAGGCGAGGCTGGCGCGCTCGACCAGGCGCAAGGCGTGGCCGTCGAGGTCGTCGGGGAGAGGTCGCGGTCCTCAGCGGTGGGGGTCGTCGGCCAGCGGGAGGGTGAAGAAGAAGGCGGCGCCGCGGCCGGGCTCGCTCTCGACGCCGACCTGCCCGCCGAGGCGGTGGACGATGCGGGCGACGATCGTGAGGCCGAGGCCGTGGCCCTGCGCGCCGTCGGCGTGGAGGCGGACGAAGGGCTCGAAGATGGCGCCGTGATCGGCCTCGGCCAGGCCCGGGCCGGCGTCGCGGACCTCGAAGCGGCACAGCCCCCGCTCAGGGGTGGAGGTCCGGATGGTCAAGGTCGGGCAGGGGCCGCCGTACTTGAGGCCGTTGGTCAAGAGGTTGAGCCAGACCTGTCGAAGCCAGGGCGCGTGCCCGAGGACCTCAGGGAGCGCGCCTTCGATGTGGACGGTGGCCTCGGCGGCCCTGATCGCCTCGGCGAGATCCTCATCGAGGATCGCGGCGACGAGCGGCGCCATGGGCACCGGCTGGCGCGGCGCGTCCTCGTGGGCGGCCCTGGCCAGCATCAGCAGCGCGTCGGTCGTCTCGGCCATGCGCCGCCCGGCGCGCTCCATGGCGTGGAGCTGGGCGATGAGCCTGTCCTGAGTCAGCGATCCCTTGCGGGCCTGCCTGAGCATCACCTGGGCGTGGCCCGAGATCGTGGCCAGGGGCGTCTTGAGGTCGTGGGCCACCATCCTTGAAAAGGCGTCGAGATCGTCGTTGCGGGCCTTGAGTTCGCGCTGGAGCCTGCTCAGGCGCAGGTGGGTGGAGACGCGCGCGAGGACCTCCTCCTTCTGGATGGGCTTGGTGATGTAGTCGGAGGCGCCCAGCGACAGGCCCTTGACCTTGTCGCTGGTCTCCGACAGCCCCGTCATGAAGATGATGGGGGTGTCCCGCGTGGCGGGATCGGCCTTGAGCCTGCGGCACACCTCGAAGCCATCCATGCCCGGCATCAGGACATCGAGCAGGATCAAGTCGGGGTTTCCGAGCCGCGCGCGCTCGAGGGCGCTCGGGCCGTCGAGGGCGATCAAGAGGCGCAGGCCTTGCGCCTTCAGGAAGCCGAACATCACCCCGACGTTGTCCGGTTGATCGTCGACGAGCAGCACCGTGGTCTGGCTCTGGATGCTCACAGCGGGCTCGGCAAGGTGCAGGAGGGGGCGGCGCGGACGCTCAAGTCGCGCGCTCGCGTTCCACGCCTCGGCGCAACGACGTTGTTATATCGTTGATCCTGAAGGTGTTTGCAAGCCTGAGCAGCGCCTTGAGCGCGTCGCCGTGCTCGGGGTGGCTGGAGAGGTTCTCCTCGGCGACCTGGATGAAGGCCTCCAGGTCGCCGAGCTCGGCCAGGGCTCGCAGCGGCTCGGCGATCTGGATCGGCAGGGGGTGTTCCGCATCGGAGGTCGGCGAGCTGGCCAGGAGGCGCTTCTGCGCCTGGGGGGTGGTGAGGGCGTCGAGTTCGTCGCCGAGGCGCTCGGCCTGCTCCATCGCGGCGAGGATCCTGGCGCGCAAGGCGGCGCTCAGGCCGCCGGCGTCCAGGAGCGCCTGAGCCCTGGCCAGAGCCGCCGCCAGGTGAGGCGCGTGGAGGCCCTCGGTGGCGTCATCCTGTCGCGCCTCGGGGGGCTGATGGGGCCGCGGGTTTCGGGGCTTGGAGGGGTCCATGATCGCTCCCTGAGGGATCGGCGTCTGTGTCGCCTTACTTCTTGGCGACCTTCAGGATGGCCTCCAGGTTGGGCAGCAGGACGATCTCCGTGCGGCGGTTCATCGCCTTGCCCTCGTCGCTGTCGTTCGGGGCGACGGGATCGAACTCGCCGAAGCCCGCCACCGCCACCGTGCTGGTCGGCAGGCCGGCCTCCAGCATGATGTTCAGGACGGACTGGCCGCGGCGGGTCGACAGCTCCCAGTTTGAGCCCATCGCGTCGTTCTTGGCCTTGATGGGGACGTTGTCCGTGTGGCCGGAGACCATGAAGCGGCGCTCGTTGATCCCCTTGAGCGCGTTGGCGACCTCGCGGATCGTCCGGGCGCCCTCGTCGTTGACCTTGGCCTTGCCGGTCTCGAAGAGCACGCTGTTGGGCAGCGTGATCACGATCAGCCCGTTTCGGGTCGACAGCGTCAGCGCGCCGGCCTTGAGCTGGGCTTCGAGCCTGGTGCGCAGCTGCTCCAGGATCGAGGCCCGCTCGTTGAGCAGCTCGGCCAGCTCGGCGTTCTGAGCCGTGAGCTTGTCGCGCTCGGCCGTGAGCCTGTCGCGCTCGGCCTGCAGCGTCGCTCTGGAGGCCTCGCAGGCCTTGAGCATCCCGTCGTCCGTCTGCGATGGCTCCACCGTCGCGCAGGCCGAGAGCGACAAGCAGGCGAGGATGATGAGGAAGAAGAGGGGGGTGCGCTTCATGGGGTGTCCTCCATGGGTGCGGAGCGGCGCTCCGGGGTGTGGTGTCAGGCGCCGAAGCAGGGCGCCTTGTCTTCTCCCCCTTCAGACACCTCGACCCGCGCCAGAGTCACACCCCCTCGTCGGCTTCCCCGGCAGAAGCGGCCCGTCGCTGAGATGGGCATCCGCGCCGCCCTCGTGCAGGCCCTCGACGGGGAGCACCTGATCGTCCCCAGGTCCGCCCTCATCCAGGGCAGCTCCTTCGTGGACTTCGAAGTCAACCTCTGGATCGACGACCCCTGGCGCCCCGGCCGCCGCCGACGTCAACTTCCCTTTCCAGCAGGTCGACGTCCACTTCGGCGCCAGAGGCCTCGCCCTCGGTCTAGACCCCCCAGGCTCAAGATCGCCGCGACGCAAGGCGCGCAAGCGCCAGCCCCAGCAGGATCAACACCCACAGCCCGCCCCTCGGCCCGCCCGAGGGCGCGGTCGAGCAGCCCCGCGCCTCCTCCTTGACGTAGAAGCCCTGCGGCGCGCTCCTGGCCGAGGCCCCGCGCGCGTCTATCGCCGTCACCACCCAGACGGCCCGCCCCGGACGCCGCCCCAGCGCGATCACCGCCGTCGTCTCCCCCGCCTCGCCCTCGGTGACCTCCTCGATGGACAGCCGCTCCGTCATCGCCTCATCGGCAAAAATCTCGAAGCGATAGCTCACCCTGTCGCCATCCGGATCGGCCGCATTGCGGACCCTGAACTCCTGAGCGGCGCCACCGCCCAGCTCGGCCTCCGGCGCCGGCCAACGCAGCACCGGCACCTCGGGCGGCGCGTTGTCCTCCACGAACTTGATCTCGAACTCCTTGATCAAGCTCGTGTTTTCCACCACCACATCCCCGAGCTTGCACCGGGTCGTCAGCGTCCAGGCCAAGGCCCCCTCTCGCGGCGACTCCCACACCATCGTCGTCTGACCCCTCGACGCTGACCCCGACATCGCCATCACCTGCCGCTCCATCGACACGCCCTCGAAGATGGACAGGAGCTGGCGCACCTGCCCGCAGCCCTCCGGCGCGCCCCCCACGATCGAGAAGGCCAGCGACCCGCCCTCCACCTGCTCCACCGGCCCGCCCTCCTCCAGCGGCGACACCCTCGCCGCCGGCAACGCCTCCTGCGAAGCGCTGAAGGTCACCTCCGCGGCGACCCCGCGCCCGAGCGCGTCCGAGGCCACGATCCGCAGCGCGTAGGGCGATCCTGGGGTCAGCCCCTCGAACTGCCGCGCGATGGCGCCCTGGCCGGTGGCCTCGACGTCGGTCTCCTCGATGACGATCGTCTGGAAGGTGGCGTCGGTGGCCAGCTGGATGTCGTAGGTCAGCCGGTCACCCTCCGGATCCTGCGCCGGGTGCCAGACCACCTGCACCACCTCGCCCACGACGCTGCCCGGGCTCGGCTGCGTGATGCTTGGCGCGAAGGGCCGCCTGTTGCGCGCGCTGATCTCGAAGGACGCCACCTGGCTCCACCCGCTTCGACCTCCCTGCGCGTCCTCGGCCTGCGCCCTCCACCAGTAGGTCTCGCCGAGCCCGAGCGCGCCCTCCAGCCTCAGCGAGGCGCCGCGCGTCCGACCCTGCCCGACGAAGCCGGTCATGGCCTCGTCCTCAAAGACCTCGATCACGATCTCGACCGGCTCGCCCTCGGGGTCCTCGGAGGCCGTGACGACGAACTCGGGGCTCACCTGCGCGATCACCCCCACGGGCGACACCGGCGAAGGGACGCCCGGAGGCTCGTTGTTCGCGTTGACCACGAAGCGCGAAGCCGGCCCGAAGGCCCCGGACGTGTTGGGGTCCGCGGCCCTGGCCCGCCACCAGTAGGTCGTGTTCTCCTTGAGCGCCTGATCCACCACCCACGCGGTCGTCAGGTGACCCGCCGGGACAGGCTCCGAGGTCGCAACCGCAGACTGCAGGGCCTCGTCCTCGTAGACCTCGAAGGCGTAGGCGAGCCTGTCTCCGTCCGGGTCGACGGCGTTGCTCACCCTGAGCTCAGGGCGCGCGCTGACCTCCGCGTCGCGCCGCGGGCTGACCGGCGAGGGCGCCGAGGGGCCGTTGTACTGCTTGGGGTCGGTGCCGCGCTGACACTCCTGGGCGTTGGTCAGGCCGTCCTGATCCAGATCCTCGTCGGCGTCGTCGACGCTGGTGTCCAGGCCGAAGCGCGCCTCGCAGTCGTCCGCGACCCCGTCGTTGTCGAGATCGACCTCGACGGGCTGGAGCACCCAGGACTGGCGCGCCACGCCGCCGTCGCCGTCCTCGACCCGGATGGCGACGGCCTCCGGCAGGCGCGCGGCCACCTCCGGCGTCCACACCAGCGTGTCGCCCTCCAGGATCATGCCCTCCGGACCCTCGACGATCTCGAACTGGAGGAGATCCGCGCCCGGATCCTGGGTCTCGATCCGGTAGGTGTAGAGGCGACGGGCGAAGGACTCGACCGGCGGCGCGCTCAGGATCCTCGGGGCGACGTTGACCACCGACACCCGCTGCCTGCGCACCGCCCGACCTCCCTGGTTGTCCTCGACCGCCACCACCACCTCAAAGCGGCCATCATCCGGCCAGACGTGGGTCTCGTCGGGGCGCTGGCTGCGGACAGGCTCCTCGCCATCTCCAAAGTCCCAGATGAAGGTCATCGCATCCCGGCCAGGATCGACGGCCTCGACCCGCACCTCGACCCGCTGCCCCTCCTCGACGACCGAGGGCACGTCGAAGGCGACGATGGCAGGCGCCGCGTTCCTGATCTGGATCGCCGCCCGCCGCAGGGCGACGCCGCCGAAGGCGTCGCTGACCCTCAAGGTCACCGCGAAGTCCCCGTCCTGCCTGAAGATGTGGGCGACCTGGGCCCCTGAGCCCGCCGGGCCGCCGTCCCCGAAGTCCCAGGAGAACTCCAGCGCCCCGGCCTCGTCGATGGCCGAGGCCGAGAAGATGAGCTCGGCCCCCTCGACCCCGATGCTCGGGATCGTCACCCTCGTGATCTCAGGCGCCCTGTTCGTCACCTCGATGGAGCGCGCGACCCTCGACGCCTGACCGTCGTCGTCGATCAGCGCCACCTCCATCTCATAGCGGCCAGGGCGCGCGAAGGCGTGGGCGAAGCTCGCCGTGTCGACCTCCCCCTCCTTGGTCGACTCCCCGGTCAAGACCTTGGAGCCGTCTCCAGGGGCGATGGTCCAGGTCACCGCGTCGAACCTCGCCTTGGAGATGTGAAGCGTCCAGCGCCCCTCTTGGCCCTCCTCAAGCTGCTCGGGGCCGCTCAAGGTGCTCACCCCAGCGGGCGCGTCGCCCACGAAGATCACCCGCGTCGCGGTCGTCGCGGCGCCGTCGTCGTCGGTGGCCGTCAGCGTGACGGCGAAGAGGCCGCCGTCGGCAAAGGCGTGGATGACCTCCTGGCCGCTCACCCTCGGGCTCCCGTCCCCAAAGTCCCAGGTCAGCTCAAGGTCGTCTCCGCCGGGATCGCTGGCGACTGCGCTGAAGATCAACGGCGCTGACTCAAGCGCGATCCATTCAACATCAACGCCCTCAAGGCCAAGACCTTCGAGGTCAAGACCTTCGAGGTCAAGACCTTCGAGGTCAAGACCTTCGAGGCCGGATCCGTCGCAGCCCTGGCCCTCGTCGGTGGCGCAGATCAGGGACGCGATGGTGGGGGGGAGGTTGGTGATCTGGACCTGGGCGCTGGCCTCGGCGATCTCGGCCCCGTCGCTGACCCGGACTCGGGCCCCGAAGCTGTCGGGGCCGTCGCCGACCACGAAGGAGAGCGTCGGCCTGGATCCGTCTTCGAAGAGGCCGCTGCCCAGATCCCAGGCGAAGGTCAGCGGGTCGCCGTCGGGGTCCTGGGCGTTGGCGCGCAGGGTGAGGGCTTCACCCTCGGAGATGAGGTAGGGGCCTGCGGCGTCGACGGTGGGGGGGCGGTTGGCGGGGGGCGCCTCAGGCTGGCAGGTCGCATTGCAGCCGTCGAAGTCGTTGTTGCCGCCGTCATCGCAGCCTTCGCCTTCCTCCAGGGCGCCGTTGCCGCAGGCCGGGACGACGCCATTGCGGATGGGGAAGCGCCAGACGCCGGGCTCGTCGACGTTGGAGCGCCCGACGAGGTCGAGGACCTCCGCGCTGCGCGATCCGATGAGGGTGACGTGGTTGACCTGATCGCCGGCGTCGAAGCCGGCCTGGGCGGGGGTGCCGCCGAGGCCGCCGCTGCCGCCGCTGGCGTCGCCGGTGGTCCACTCAAGGCGCTGGTAGCGAAACTCCACGTCGAAGTCGCCGGGCGCGCCCACGTCGCTCCTGTCGGCGATGATGATCTGGAAGTTGTTGATTTTATCTGTCTTTCCTGCAAAGTAGCCCACGTCGCTCCAGGTGACGATGAAGCGCCCGCCGTCGGTGTCGTTGGCGAAGAAGAGGGCGCCTGTGCCGCCGAGATCGACGTCGCCCCAGAAGGGCGCGATCATCGGCTGGTCCGACACGGGGAAGGGGGTGGGGGTGAAGCCCGTGACGCCGCTCCCGAAGGTGATGTTGCCGTTGGAGTTGACGAAGACGTGGGTGTGGAGGACGCCGAAGAAGTTGATCCCGTCAGGGAGGGCCGTCATCTCGATGGCGTCGGTCGAGGCGTCGTCGGTCCCGTCCAGGACCTGCTGGCCGAAGCCGCCGCCGCAGGAGCCGCAGGTCTCCAGCTCGGCGGCGGCGGCGATCGAGGGCGCCAGCGTTGCGAGGGCGGCGGCCGTCGTCAGGATCGTGAGTGCGGCGACGCGGCGAGGGGTGGTTCGTTTCATGGCTGGCTCTCGTGGGAGGTCGTGGATCTGTTGAACCAGGGACGGCCCATGAGGAATCGGAAGGCGCGGGGGGATCTTGAGGCGGGGCGGCCGCTCGCGGGTGTTTTCGGGGAGGGTCGGCCGCGCGGCCTCGGCGGCGCCAGCTTGTCAGATGCGGCCTAATCCTGGCCGAAGCTGTCCAGGAAGCGCGCGTGGGACTGGCGCTGATCCTGGCCGAAGGGCTCCTGGGCGGCGTGCACGCCCCAGTCCGGGCGCTGGCCGTCGAGGTCCACGAGGCCGTAGTCGCGCGCGAGGCCCCAGGAGCTGAGGGTCTTGCCGCTGCGGGCCATGAGGTCGGGATCTGCGGCCAGCGCGGCCAGGGCCCGGCCGACGAAGCGAGGGCTCTCGGAGAAGGCGAAGTGGGGGTCGGCGGCCTCGCGCCACGTCGCGTCGTCGACCTCGAAGAAGTCCAGCAGCACCTCCGAGCGCAAGAAGCCGGGCGTGAGCGCCACGGCCGCGATCCCGTCCTCGCGCAGCGCCTCGGAGAGCCCGAAGGCCAGGCGGATGACGGCCGTCTTGGTCAGGTCGTAGAAGAGCGAGCCGCGCCAGGCCATCGAGTCCCCGTCGGTGATCTCGACGATGAGGCCCCGATCGCTCCGCTTGAGCAAGGGGATCGCGTGGCGGCAGGTGATGACGTGGGACATCAGGCCTCTGTCGAGCATCAGCCTGCCCTTGTCGATGGGCTGATCCCAGGGGGCGCGCTCCCAGTCCACCAGCGCGTCGCCGCCCCAGATGTCGTTGACGAGGATGTCCAGCCGCCCGTGCTCGGCGCCCACCTCGGCGGCCAGCGCCGCGACCTGCGCCTCGTCGGTGTGATCGACCCTGCGGGCGATCCCGCGCCCGCCCGCCGCGTCGACCAGGGCCGCGCTCTCCTCGATCGTCTCCGGCCTCCCCTCCAGCGCGAAGGGCGACCGCGCACCCGGCGCCGCCTCCGCACCTTCGAGGCCGGGATCGCGCCGCCCCTGGCCGCTGCGACCCGTGCAGATCACGGTCGCGCCGAGCTCGCCGAGCGCCACGGCGATCCCGCGCCCTGCGCCGCGCGTCGCGCCAGCCACCAGCGCGATCCTGCCCTCAAGGGGCCTCTCCTGGGAGTTCATCCTCACCTCTCGCGTCTGCCCTCACGACCTCAAGGGTCGCCAGCCACGGGGCTGGACGAGGGCCTTGTCTCGGGAGGCTTTTCATGGTCAAAGTAGCGGGCGCAGCAGCCTGGACCCAGCGCCCAAGGAGAGCCGAGATGAGCGAAAAACACCAGCACAACCCCGATGAAGAGTGGAAGCTGCCCATGTTCCTCCTGCTCGGGGTGATGGTCAGCGTCGGCGTCGCCGGCTTCATCCTGATCATGATGTACCGCCCCTGAGGTTCGACCCCGGCCCGCTCGCCTCGCGGCGCTGGACGCCCTCCGGCCCTTGTGTCATCCTGAGGGCCTCGCGCGGGAGCCCCAGACGTTCCTGCAAGCGGAGCTCCATGAGACCACAAGAATCCTCTCTGCGCAGGGCCACCTGGGCGCCTCTCGCGACCCTGGCGCTGCTGACGGGCTGCCCGATGGTGGCCGACGATCCCGCCTCGACCGGCGAGGGCATCGACGGCTTCGTCGACTCCCTCGGGGACAAGGCCGACGCCGGCTCGTCGGAGGCCGACGCGGGCGCCTCGGAGGACGCCTCGCGCGCCTCGGAGGACGACGCGGGCGCCTCGGAGGACGACGCGCGCGCCTCGGAAGACGCATCGCCCCTCCCCGAGTGGCTCTCGCCGGAGCGGAGGCCGCCCCTGGATCGCTGCGCCGAGGCCCAGGCCATCGACCCGTCCGAGGGCGACAGCCTGCCGAAGATCGCGTGCAGCTTCGCGCTGGACACCGACTTCTACCCGCGCACCTTGCCGACCATCTCGGGGGTCGATTGGAGCGTCTTCCCCCGCGCGATCAACGCGGACACCCCGGTGAGGGGGCGGATCGTGGTCGTGTCGGCCCAGGAGGGCGACGACGCAGGCGGTGAGGGGACCTTCGCGGCGCCCTATGCCACCATCCAGCGCGGGTTGCAGGAGGCCAGCGCGGGCGACTGGGTGGTCATCCGGGGGGGGGTCTACCGAGAAGGTCGCCTGGGGCAGTTCATCGCCATCGAGCTGACCCCTGAGAAGGCCGGCGTCACTCTGACGGCCTTTCGCGGCGAGCGGGTCACCGTCCGGCCCGGCATCGAGGGGATCAATTACGGGCTCGACGTCAGCGCAAGCGGCGTGACCGTCAACGGCCTGGACTTCGAAGGCTTCCCCAACGCGGGCGCCGTCATGGGCCTTGAGGGCCAGACGATCTCCGACGTCGTCATCTCCAACGTCACCATCACCATGCCCCGACCGCGCGACGGCTTCGCCATGGTCGTGGACAACCGCGGCCGGCCCGTCGTGGATCGCGTCCTCTTCCACCGCGTCCGCATCCTCGGGGCCAGCATCGGGCTGCAATGCAACTTCGGCCCCTGCAACAGCGTCCGCCTGGAGGGCGTCCAGATCGTCGGCGCGGGCGCAGGCGAGGGCTCGGGGGTGGACGCGGTGGCCTTCGAGCGAGGGGACAACCTGGCCTTGATCGACGTCGAGGTCACCAACGTGGCCGCCGACGGCATCGACCTGAAGGCCTCGCGGGTGACGATCTTCGGCGCCCGCGTCCACCACGTCCAGCGCAATGGCATCAAGCTGTGGCAGGGCGGCGACATCATCAGCAGCATCGTCAGCCACACCGGCGCGGACTCCGCCGTCGTCCTCGGGCCAGGGCACACTCGCCTGCTCCACTCCGTCGTGGCCTACCACAACTGGCGCGGGCTCAACTCCTACTCGCTCGTCCTGGGCTACGACGACCCTCAGGTGCCCTCCTCGCTGGAGATCACCAACAGCGTCTTCTTCCGCAATGCCGGCGGCCTCTTCGCCAGCCCGGCCACCGACGTCACCATCCAGAACAGCGTCTTTTCCGACATCGGCAATGGCATGATCATGGAGGCCAGCGCGGGCGGCGTGCGACAGAGCGTCTCCCTGGTTCAGGGCCTCGGACAGCTCGACGCCTTCGGCGGCGGAAACCTCCCCCCTGGCATCGATCCGGGCTTCTCGGACCCCGACGCCGCCCTCTACACGCTGCTGCCCGGCTCCCCGCTGCTTGACGCCGGCCTGCCCATCCCCCAGAGCCCCGACCTCGACATCGACTTCAAGCCGCGCGCGCTCGGCGCGGCCCCCGACGTCGGACCCCACGAGGCCTCCCCCTGATCGCCGCTCCCCCGCCCTCTTCGTTGATGTGATCTGCACGTTGGCGGTCCACCCGGGCTTGCGCCCGGGCCTGCAATTTGTCCCGGGACGCCCCTGCGGGGCTGGCGACGGGCCGTCAACCTTCAGGTGACAGACCCTCTCAGGACCGCGCGATGTCTGCCTCCGAGCCCCCAACATCTCCTGTGAGTTCGACTCAGGCGACACGCCCCACATACGCCGACGCCCCCTCGCCAGCCCCGCCGGATGGCGGGGCGACGCAGGACAAAACCCAAGGCCCGGGCGCAAGCCCGGGTGGACCGCCAACGTGCAGATCCCATCATCGAAGTCGACTCGTTGATCTCTCCTTGCCCCTCAACGAAGTCGACGCGCCGATCCCCCTTGTCCGTCATCGAAGCCGACTCGCCGATCTCCCCTTGTCCACCAACGAAGTCGACTCGCCGATCTCGGCGTGCGCGTCAACGAAGTCGACTCGCCGATATCTCCTTGTCCGTCAACGAAGTCGACTCGCCGATCTCGATTGTTCCCGACGGGGTCTTGTGCCCGCCATCGAAGCCGACGCGACGCTCTCGATTGTTCCCGACGGGGTCTTGTGCCCGCCAGCGGAGTCAGAGTTCGCGAGAGGCGCCCTTGGACAGCGCCATGAGCCTACGGCGTCGGAGAGGGCGCCGCGATCTACTGAGCCGGCGGGGGCGTGTTGGGGGTTTGAGGCGTGGCGGGGATTTGAGGCGTGGCGGGGGTTTGAGGTATGGCGGGGATTTGCGGCGTGTTGGGGGCCAGGGGCACGTCCGTGATGATCTTCTGCACCGGGACCCTCGGCGTGATCGCCCTGTTGGGCAGGTTGAAGGCGGGCTTCCTGCGCGTGGATCTGCCGTGGGTCGGGTGGGTGGCGGGCTTGCCGTCGAAGCGCACCTCGCCGAAGATCACCCACTTCTTCGGGTCCACCGAGCTGAGCGGCTCCTTCTTGTAGCGCGTGTCCTGTTTGGCGAGCTTCTGGATGGAGTGGGAGGTCAGGACGTAGCGGATCGCGGTCAGCTTGGGGCCATTGGGGTTCTTGATCGCGTATTGATCCTTCATCCAGGCCGAGATGGCCTGGGTGCGCTTGATCCCCTTGGGCTTGCGCCAGGACTGCCCCAGCAGCCTGTGAAGCCGGGACCTGTAGCCGAAGACGGTCATGTCGAAGTAGCCAGCGTCGTCAAGCTCCACCCACTCGTCGCCGCTGGCCTCGGTCTGGATCTGCATGTGGTAGCTGCGCCAGGAGCTCGACTTGTGCGTGAACAGGCACGCGACGCGCATCTGGTGCTTCATGATCGTCGGCATCCAGCTCACGTCGCGCCCCACCCCGCCCACGTAGGTGATGGGGATGAGCCAGACGAAGATGAAGATCGCCGTGATGATCCCGCCGTAGATCGTCAACATGCGCTTCGACGGCGTCGCTGGCGTCGGGGTCGGCGAGGGCGTCGTTGTCTTCTTCTTTTTGGACATGATCCACCGGGGCAGGGGATGGCTGAGGTGCGCGGAGGATTGATGTTCTCGGTGGCCTCGATGCGTCGCCCTGGAGAATTGCGCGTGTTGAAATCGGCGTCAAGTGCCGCCGCCCGGGGCGCCTCGGAGGGTCGCCTCCTTGCCGGCGACCTCACCCCTCGTCGATCCCCTCCAGCCGCGCGGCCATCGCCGCCGCCCCCGACGGCCCCCCGCACCGACGCCTGAGCGCCACTCGCGTCAGCGACCCTCGCCGCGCCTCATGGAAGAGCGCGCCGTCCGGCGTCTTCCCCAGCATCCCCGCAAAGGCCCTCCCCTCCGCCCGCGCGTCCAGATCCTCGCCCTCAGCCTCGCGGATCGCCGCCACCATCGCCCTCGTCCTCTCCTCGATGCGCCCGAGGCAGCGATCCACCGCCCGCTCGCCCGCCTCAAGCGCGGCGGCCGCCGCGTCCAGCCGCCCGCGGCCAGCCGCCGACAGGCCCTCGCGCTCCCTGGCGCCGCTGGACACCAGCGCCTCGGCCGCCTCCCAGCTCAGCGACTCGATCGGGGCGCGGGTGTAGCGCAAGTCCTTGTTCACGGCGACCTGCGCCCTCCAATGATCACCCAGGCTGGGCACCTGGACGATCTCGAAGCCCGGCAACACCAGCCCCGTCAGCCGACCCCCGTGACAGCACCCCGTGTCCAGCCCGAAGACCCGCCCCTCATGGATCAGCGGCTCTCCCGTGCCCAGGTAGTCGTGGTGCCCGACGATCAAGGGCTTGTCCCCTCGATAGAGCGTGTACCAGGGCGCGCCGCCGCAGGCCCGCTCCACATGGCGCTGCCCCGTCATCGTGCCGATGAGGACGCTGTCGCGCTGGTCGGCCAGCGCCACCCCCGGCTCAAAGAAGCCGTGCACCAGCAGGGCCTCCTCAAGCTCGATGGCCCTCGGCAAGCCCCCCATCCACGCGCACGCCTCCTCATAGCGCCCCTCGCCGATCTGCCGCCGCACGATCTGCTGCGAGAAGGCCGCCCGCACCGACCCCCCCAGCGACCGCACGTGCTTGAGCTCGTGGTTGCCCATCAAGCAACGCGCCCTCGGGCGCCGCCGGAAGTACTCCAGCACCTCCCACGACGACGGACCCCGATCCACGACATCCCCGATGGCGATGACCTCGTCCTGCTCCCCGATCCCCGCCAGATCCAGCAGCGCAAGCAGCTCCTCCAGGCAGCCGTGGATGTCCCCAATGACGATCCGCCTCATCACCCCTCCCTCATCACGCCCTGCGCGCCCCGAAGGATAGGGCCTCGGCGAGCGCGTCCGCAAGCGGGCCGGGGCGATCAGGGCTTGTGGCCCCAGACGCGAGGGCGGTGGCGATCCGGGTTGGTCGCCTTGGGCGCGAGTCTGGAGCGATCGGGGTGGTTGGAGATGGGCGCGAGGGAGGCCGTGATCTGAGCAGATCGATAAAGATGTGAGGGAGGTTGAGATACGAAGAGGGGTGGGGAGTACACGCGACAGGGTTCGAACCTGTGACCTTTGGCTCCGGAGGCCAACGCTCTATCCAGCTGAGCTACGCGTGCAACACCTGCCAGGAGCAGGGACGGGGAAGGTAACTGACTTCGGGGTTGAATGCAAGGCGCGATGTGGGCCTTGCGTTGTGGGCAGGTTGGGCTCGGGGGGATGTGCGGGGTTGTGACGGAGGGTCAGAGGTCGCTGATGAGGTCGACGAGATCGGGGCGATCGACGAAGGGGTTGCGGTTGTTCTGGAAGCGCTCGATGGCGTCGTTGCGGGCGCGCTCGCGGTCGTCGGGGGGGTCCTGGGCGTGCCACTGTCGCAGGGTGGTCTCTTCGGCGGCGTCGATGCGCCTGTTGTAGCGGATGGCGAAGTAGAAGTGGGCGCGCGCGATGTCACCTTGTCGCAGCGCGCGGACCTGGAAGACGTCGCCGCGGCCGCTCTGGGCGCCCATCTCCGATCCGCCGTCATCCCAGGGGCAGGCGCTGCCGGCGCAGGAGGTCTCGCCGAAGGGCAGGGAGGCGCGCTCCTGGTTGGCCTCCTCGGTGGTGGGGAAGAGGTGGTGGAGGTCGCTGAGCTCGGGTTCGATGTCGGCGCCCTCGCTGCGGGGCCAGCTGTGCTCGGTGTTGAAGCCGCCGGGGGTGCGGGTCTGATCGGGGGGGGTCTTGCGGCCCGTGTAGACGCACTCGATCTGGCCGTCGATGACGTCGATGGCGGCGCGGATGCCGTACATGAAGTCGCGGGCCTGCCCGTAATTGTAGACCCTGTGGCCGCTGACCATGGCGTTGAGGGCGTCGCGGAGGGCCTGGTCGCGCAGGCCATCGAGGGGGTCGACGGGGACCTCGGGCTCGGGGGTCGCCTCAGGGGTCGCCTCGGGTTCGGGCTGGACCTCGGGGGTCGCCTCGGGCTGGGCTTCGGGCTCTGCCCCGGCGTCCGGGCGAGGCTGGAGGCCGCCGTCGTCGCCGTCGTCTGCGGGCGGGGTGTCGACGCCGGGATCGCCGCAGGCGACCAGGGCCAGCGCGAGCGAGAGGAGGAGATGCTTCATGGGGCTCCTTCGTCCGTGGGCGGCGCGATGCGCCGATGATGACGATGGTCAGGCGAGAGTCCGGAGTCAAGCGGGCCGTGGTCGTGGGGGATCGCGAGCGTGTCGAGGTGGACAAAAAGAGAGCGCTGAGTCGACTTCGTTGACGCACACGTCGAGATCGGGGAGTCGACTTCGTTGACGGGCAAGTCGGGATCGGCGAGTCGACTTCGATGGCGGGCAAGGGGAGATCGGCGCGTCGACTTCGTTGACGGGCACAAGACCCCGTCGGGAACAATCGAGATCATCGAGTCGACTTCGTTGACACACACGTCGAGATCGGGGAGTCGACTTCGTTGATGGGCACGTCGAGATCGGGGAGTCGACTTCGTTGACGGGCACGTCGGAATCGGCGAGTCGACTTCGTTGCTGTGATCCGCACGTTGACGGTCCACCCGGGCTCGCGCCCGGGCCTTGGGTTTTGTCCTGGGTCGCCCCGCCCTCCGGCGGGGCTGGTGACGGGGCGTCAGCGTTCGTGGGGCGTGTCGCCCGGGTCGAACTCACAGGAGATGTTGAGGGCTGGGAAGCAGACATCGCACGCCCTTGAGAGGGTCTTTCCCCTGAAGGTTGACGCCCCCTCGCCAGCCCCGCCCGAGGGCGGGGCGTCCCAGGACAAATTGTAGGCCCGGGCGCGAGCCCGGGTGGACCGTCAACGTGCAGATCCCATCATCGAAGTCGACTCGATGATCTCGACGTGTCCGCCAACGAAGTCGATTCGCCGATCTCGATTGTTCCCGACGGGGTCTTGTGCCCGTCAACGAAGTCGACGCGCCGATCTCTCCTTGTCCGTCATCGAAGTCGACTCCACGATCCCGACGTGACCGTCAACGAAGTCGACTCGCCGATCCCCCTTGTCCGTCAACGAAGTCGACTCGATGATCTCTCCTTGTCCATCAACGAAGTCGACTCGCCGATCTCGATTGTTCCCGACGGGGTCTTGTGCCCGTCAACGAAGTCGACTTGACGATCCCGACGTGTGCGCCATCGAAGTCGACGCGCCGATCTCTCCTTGTCCGTCATCGAAGTCGAAGCGCCGCAGGGCGCGGTGGATCTTGCGCGGGGGGGAGGGGTTGAGGGAGGATGGGGCGGCTTCTTTCATGGGTGGAGCGTGCGATGAGAATGTGGTCGGGGATCGCGGTGGTGTGCGGGTTGGCCTTGTGCGGGTCGTCGGCGTCGGCGCAGCGGGGTCTGGAGGGGCTGTCGCCGGAGCGGGTGATGGAGGGGCTGGATCAGTCGGACTGGCTGCCCTTCGGGTCGGGCCTGGCGCGGGACGATGGGGAGGTGCTGGCCTGGGTGTGGCCGGTGGCGCGGGGCGAGGAGGGAGGTGCGGTGGCGCTCTATGTGGGGTCGGATGAGGGGAGGGTGGATGCGCTGGCGGAGCAGATCGGGGCTCGCGAGGGTGCGGCGCTGGTGAGGTCCAGGTCGGTGATCCTGGCGGTGATGATCGAGGGGGGTTCGGAGGAGGACTCGCGGGCGCTGCTCAACGCGCTCTTGAGGTTTGCGGCCGAGGGCGACGTGCAGCAGGACGCCTTCGGGCCGCTCTTCGATGAGGAGGGGGTGTCGGGGCCGGTGGTGTTGCCGGATGTGCGCGTGGGCGCGCTGGACAGGGTTGGGGCGCTGCAGTTCATGATGGGGCAGGGTTTTGCGCTGGAGGCGCAGCCGGAGGTGATCGACGAGGAGACCTACGAGGCGGTGACGTACACCTTCGGGCGGGGTGGGGCGCGGGTGGTGTTGACGCTCTACCAGTGCGTGACGGGGGAGGTGGCGCGGCGGCTGGCGGGCAGGCTCAAGGGGAGGACGGAGGCGGCGTCGCTCTTGCGGGGCAATGGGCTGGTGACGGTGTTGAGCCTTGGGGAGGGGGGCCTGGCGAGGGAGGTGATCAAGGGGTTGGAGGGGGTGCGGTAGGGCCTGCGGGCTCCAGGGTGGGCGCCGAGGAGGGGGTAGCTCGCCACTTCGCACCCATCGAGATCCCCCTCCCTGGCCAGCGCCGGGGGTCAGTGACCCCTGGGGCCAGCGACCCCTGGGGCCAGTGACCTTTGGGCCAGTGACCTTTGGGATCAAGTGACCCTTCGGGGGCTGGGGGCAGAGCGTGCAGGATGGATGTGAGGCTCGGCGGGGGCGGGGTGGGGGGAGGGAGAAATAGCTGACAGGGCGGCGGCGCGTGGTAGAGATTGCGGGGGTGGTGGCGAGCGCGAGAGGGGCGATGGGGAAGGGCGAGTCAGAGCGGCAGGGCGCGGGTCGGCAGGCAGGCCGGCTGGGTGAGGCCGAGGAGTCGTCGGGGTCGTCGAGGCCTGCGGGCCGGGTCGCAGGCGAGGACGCGGCGAGGACGGCTGGGCGGGGCTTCATGCTGATCACCGGGGCCAAGCTGTGGTTCATGGTGATGGGCGCGGTGGTGAACGTCGGGTTGCCGATCCTGATGTCGCCGGAGGAGTTCGGGATCTACAGCGTGGTGGTCAACGCGGTGTCGCTGTTGAACATGGTGGTGATCACGGGGACGATCCAGGCGGTGTCGAAGCTGTGCAGCGAGCGGCCTCGGGATGCGGCCAGGATCGCGGGCCGCGCGGCGATGTTGCAGTGGATCGTGGGGGTGCCGCTGGGGTTGTCGTACATCTTCGGGGCGGACCTGGTGGCGGGGTCGTTCAACGATCCCTCGCTGGGCGGGCTGATCCGGGTGTCGGGGGGGGTGATCCTGGCCTACGGCTTCTACGCGGTTTTTGTGGGTTTGCTCAACGGGATCAAGGACTTCGGGAGGCAGGCCGGGCTGGACGCGACCTTCTCGACGCTCAAGACGGCGCTGATCGTCGGGGCCGTGGGGATGGGCTTCGGGGTGTCTGGGGCGATCTGGGGCTTCGTGATCGCGTCGGTGGTGGTGACGGGGATGTCGGTGGCGGTGGCCTACTGGGCCTTGCGGGGTCAAAGGGGGGTCGAGGAGGGGTCGGTCGTCGGGGTGAAGGAGGACGCGCGCAAGCTGTTGACCTACCTGGTGCTGGTGATGCTCTACACCTTTTGCGTCAACGGGGTCTTGAGGGTGGACTTGTTCTTGATCAAGGCGCTGGTGGGGGCGTCGGAGGCGGGCGGCGTGGAGGTGTCCAACCGGGTGGCGGGGGTCTACACGGCGATGTTGAACGTGTCGCGGCTGCCCTATCAGGCGGTCATCGCGGTGACCTTCGTCATTTTCCCGATGATCTCGCAGGCGACCTTCGAGCAGGACACGGCGGCGACGCGGGCGTACATCCGAGGCGCGTTGAGGTACTCGTTGATCTTGCTGGGGTTGTTGAGCGCGGTGCTGGCCGGTAATGCGGAGGCGGTGGTGCTGGCGCTCTATGGGGATCGTTACCTGTCGGGGGTGTTCCCCTTGATGGTGTTGAGCCTGGCGACGGTGGGCTTCGCGCTCTTCTATATTGCGACGACGATGTTGACGGGCGCGGGCCGGCCGCTGGCCTCGGTGGGGATCTCGGCGCTGGTGCTGGCGTTGACGGCGGGGTTGAATTACGGGCTGCTGGAGGCGGCGCTGTCGAGCGGCGCGGTGGACGAGGCGGGGTTGGTGTCGGCGGCCTCGGTGGCGACGGCGTCGGCGATGATCTTCGGGTTTGGGCTGTCGATGGGCTACCTGGTGTGGCGCTTCAAGGCGGGGATGCCGCTGGGGACGCTGTGGCGGGTGTCGCTGGCGGGCGGCGCGGTGCTGGGCTTCTCGGCGCTGGCGCCGGTGGACGCGGGCTGGGGCAAGGTGGCCCTGCTGGGCGTGGTGGCGGGCAAGGCCTTGTTGGGGGCGCTGATCTTCGGAGGGGTGCTGTGGGGTTGTCGGGAGTTTGGCGCGGAAGACAGGGACAGGCTGCAGCGGGTGCTCAGGCGCAAGAAGAAGGCGGCGTGAGCCTCGCGGCGCGACCAGGGAGGTCGACGATGGACAGAAAGAGCGCGGTGTGGGCGGCGCTGGCGGTGTTGGCGGCGATGTCGGCGGCCAGCGGGTGCAGCGCGGCCAAGCCCAAGAGCAAGACGGAGCTGATCGAGAACGTCAACGCCTACCACCAGCACATGCGGTGGGGTCGATACAGCCAGGCGGCCGGCTTCATGGCGGAGGGGGACCAGGAGGCCTTCCTGGGCCGCCACGAGGCGCTGGGGGACGACTTCCGCGTGGTCGAGATCGAGATCAAGAACGTCCGCCTGGTCCGGCCCGATGAGGAGGCCGAGGCGGAGGTGGTGATGGCGTGGATCCGGGAGCCGGACATGCGGGTCCACCGGGACAAGATCGTCGAGAAGTGGCGCAACGTGGATGGGCGCTGGGTGCTGGTGGAGAGGGAACTTCAGGTCAAGAAGCCCTGAGGCTGACGCGCACTCCACCCCCTGTCCCCCTCCTCGCTGCGCAAGGAGGGGGGACGCTTGAATTACGGACTCGGGTGGATCGGCACTCCCCCCCCTGTCCCCCTCCTCGCTGCGCAAGGAGGGGGAACTCTCGTATTACGGCTTCAAGTGGATCGAGTCCCGCCCCGACGACATCACGATTGTCCCCGACGGGGTCTCGCCCCAGGCGGCCAGTGATCCCGAAGAAGGCTCCTGCGGCCCACCCCCCGAATCATCCTGCCCACTCAACGAGCCCATCCCCGATCCACCTTGCCCGTAATACGAGCGTTCCCCCTCCTTGCGCAGCGAGGAGGGGGACAGGGGGTGGAGTGCGGGGACAGGGGGTGGAGTGCGGGGGACAGGGGGTGGAGTGTGGGGATGGAGTGTGCGTGGGGCTCTGCGGCGGCGACACTTGAGCGGGTTGAGGGTGTGCTGTTACACTCCGCGGCCAGTGCGTCGGTGGCACCGTGCAGGAGAGGCTATGTCGAGCAAGATGAAGGCGGGATCGCGAGGAGAGGCGAGGTTCGCGGCGCTGTGCGCGGCGGCCGCGGCGATGTTGGTGGTGTGGCTGGCGCCGCAGGCGGCCTCGGCGCAGCTGACGGAGGAGGAGGCGAAGTACCTCAAGGAGAAGCAGGTCGGCCCGGAGACGATCTACGTCCTGACCCCGAGGGTGCGGGCGATCGTGATGCCGGACTTCGTCTGGGATCTTTTTCTGGAGCGGCACTCGTCGCACTGGGAGGGGCAGACGAACCTGAGCTTCGGGATGGAGTTCCTGCTGCGCAAGCCCAGCTACGATCTGTCCTTCGCGGCGGACTTCACCGACTACTCGCAGCCGGACGACTGGTTTCTGGAGAAGGACGATCCGGCGCGCAAGGCGGACTTTACGACGATCCCCTTGGAGATCATCTCCTTGACGGTGGGGGTCAAGTGGTTCTTCGACATCTCGCCGGTCTTCGGGCTCTTCCTGGGCGGCGGGCTCGGGGCG
Organism: Pseudomonadota bacterium; assembly: GCA_005804885.1. Lineage (GTDB taxonomy): Bacteria > Myxococcota_A > Bradymonadia > Bradymonadales > SYOX01. The sequence continues at coordinate 1,455 of SYOX01000212.1, read as the reverse complement.
GGGGTGATCCTGGGCGAGGTGGAGAAGACGGACCCGTCGCCGGAGTGCCTGCTGGCGCTCGACAGCCAGGCGGACATCAATGATTCGGCGGGGCTGGATCGGCCGCCCTGCGTGGACTCGGCGGGGAGGGCGCAGCTGACGCCGGGGAGCACGGAGATCGAGGAGGACATCCCGCCGGTGCTGCCGCTGGTCAACCTGAGCTTCGGGGCGCAGTTCACGATCGCGGATCACTACGTCATCCGGCTGGAGACGGGCATGGATCTGCTCTACTTCTACAGCGGTATCAGCCTCGGCGCGCAGTGGTGGTGAGCGGGGCCTGAGGCGCGAGGGGGGGGCGATGGACAAGGTCTTTGGCAGCGCGGTGGAGGCGGTGGCGGACGTGCCCGAGGGCGCGGTGTTGATGTCGGGCGGCTTCGGGCTGTGCGGCAACCCCGTGGACCTGATCGAGGCGCTGCGGCTGCGGGGCGTGTCGGGGTTGACGATCATCAGCAACAACTGCGGGACGGACGACAAGGGCCTCGGGGTGCTGCTCAAGCAGGGCCAGGTGCGCAAGATGATCTCCAGCTATGTGGGGGAGAACAAGACCTTCGAGAGGCTCTTTTTGTCCGGCGAGCTGGAGGTGGAGCTTTGCCCGCAGGGGACGCTGGCGGAGCGGATCCGGGCCGGTGGGGCGGGCGTGCCGGCCTTCTACACGCCGACGGGTTATGGGACGCTGGCGGCCGAGGGCAATGAGGTGCGCGAGTTCGACGGCAGGATGTTCGTGATGGAGCGCGCGCTGGTGGCGGACTTTGCGATCGTCAAGGCGTGGAGGGGCGACGCGCACGGCAACCTGATCTTCAGGAAGACGGCGCGCAACTTCAACCCGATCATGGCCGCGGCGGCGCGGATCACGGTGGCGGAGGTCGAGGAGCTGGTCCCGGTCGGGGCGCTGGATCCGGACAGCGTGCACACGCCGGGGATCTTCGTGCAGCGGGTGGTCCAGAGCCAGAGCGCGGACAAGTGGATCGAGCAGCGGACGGTGCGCGATCGGACCGCCTGATTGTCGAGCAGCGGATGGTGAGGGAGCGGACCGCCTGATGGGGGCGGGGGAGGGGAGATGGCCTGGGATCGGGATGAGATGGCCAGCCGCGTGGCGCGGGAGTTGCGCGACGGCTACTACGTCACCCTGGGGATCGGGATGCCGACGCTGGTGGCCAACCACATCCCCGAGGGGGTCGACGTGGTGCTCCAGAGCGAGAACGGGCTGCTGGGCATCGGGCCATTTCCCTTGGAGGGGGAGGAGGACGCGGACCTGATCAACGCGGGCAAGCAGACGATCACGGCGGTGGACGGGGCCTCCTTCTTCGACTCGGCGACGAGCTTCGCGATGATCCGGGGAGGGCACGTCGATCTGACGGTGCTGGGGGCGATGGAGGTGTCCGCGAGCGGGGACCTGGCCAACTGGATGATCCCGGG
>SYOX01000211.1 GCA_005804885.1 Pseudomonadota bacterium | reverse complement strand
CGCTTCGGGGTCTTCTACCGCCAGACCATCCGGATGGTCCGCGTCGCCCAGATCGTCTCGTACAACGCCTGCGGCGAGCGCGAGCTGATGGGCGAGATGCTGCTCAACGAGTGGAAGTGGGCCCCGGACCTGGCCATCGGCGATTCTTGCGACGATGCCCTGCCCCCCTCCAACCACCCCCCCGCCGCGTGCCTCATCCCCCCCTGCGATTGATCCTCGCCTGGCCGCCCGTGTGCGACGGCGCGCCCCGAGGCTCCTGCGGCTGGCTCACCCTCACGCTCCTCAAGTTGCCCTGCGTCCAGCTTTTGGGGACAATGGCGCGGGCGCTCGCCGGCTCATCGGCGTGCGACCCTGCGCCCGCGAGCCGAGGTGGAGATGATCCAGAGTCGCCGTGTCCTGCCGATGATCGCCGCCCTCGCGCTCTCGCTCCACGGGTGCCCCTCCGGCGAGTCCGAGTGCACGGGGCCGGGCTGCGAGGAGGAGGGGCCAGGGCCGGAGCGCCGGTGCGAGGCCAGCACGGACTGCGCGATAGGCTTCAACTGTCAGAACGGGGCGTGCGTCGAGGCGCCCATCTGCAGCGCCGACCGCCAGTGTCCGATGGGTCAGCGGTGCATCTCCGGCGGCTGCTTCATCGTCGATCCGCCCGACGGCGGTCAGCCCGAGCCAGAACCCGCGCCCGAGCCTGAGCCCGAGGGCGGCTGCCGGGGCTGCGTCCAAGAGTCGCCCCAGGGGCCTGTCTGCGTGCCTGGGACCTTCGACGCGGCCTGCGGGGGCGGCGGGCAGCCCTGCCGGGCCTGCGGTCAGGGGCAGAGCTGCGACGAGGGCGTCTGCGCCCGGACCATCGCGTGCGGCCCGGAGAACTGCGAGGGCTGTTGCAGAGGTGAGATCTGCGAGGATGGGGGAGCCGACGGCGCCTGCGGCTTCGGGGGCCTCCAGTGCCAGCGGTGCGCCAACGGGGCGAGCTGTCAGGAGGGCGAGTGCTCGACGCCCTGCGGGCCGGACAACTGCGCCGGGTGCTGCGACGACTTCGGGGAGTGCGACCCCTTCGGGGATCTGGACTTCGCCTGCGGCGTCAACGGGGCGCGCTGTCGAGCGTGCGGCGGCGATCAGGCCTGCTCCGGCGGCGCCTGCATCGATCTGGGCTGCGCCGAGACCTGCGGCGGGTGCTGCTCGGGGGACGTGTGCCTGGGGGGCAATGCGGGCAATGCCTGCGGCGACAACGGCGCCTTCTGTCAGGACTGCGGGCCGGGGCGGCTGTGCCAGGGCAATACGTGCGCGCTCGACCCTCGCTCGCGCTGGGACGTCCTGCTGCTTAGCGCCGTCGTGTCGGCCACCAACGCCAACGGCGACGCGTGGGACGCCTTCGGCGGCAACCCCGACCCCTACATCCAGATGACGACCACCGACGGCGTCACCTCCGCCGAGGCGCGCTCGACCACCCTCAACGACACCACCTCGCCGTCCTGGTTCGAGAACGTCCTGACCAACGTGGTCGCCGAGGCGCTGCTGGGCTCCTTGATCTTCCGCGTCTTCGACGACGACACCTTCAGCGATACGGCGATGGCCTCTTGCAGCACGCGCCTCGAAGAGTCCTTCTTCGACGGCGGGACCTTGACCATCACCTGCCCGGCCAGCGGCGATCTGACCCAGGCCACGATCCGCTTCCAGGTCCATCGCCACTGACGGGGCGCCCGTCTCGTCAACGACACGAGCCGCGTCCAGGCCGGCCTGTGAGCGCGGTCAGTTGTTTTTATCAGTGATTACAGATGTTTGGGGCCCGACGGCCCTTGCCGCGCGGGATCAAGGCTGTTGGCGGCGAGGGAGGGCGAGGGCCAGCGCCAGGAGCAGCAGCGGGAGGATCAAGGGGCTGGGGTCGCCGGGCGCGCTCTGGCAGCCCTCGTCGCCGCCGCCTCCGCCGCCGCCGTCGCCGCAGACGCAGGCGGCGGGCTGGCCGTCGCCGCCGCAGGTCGTGCTGCCGATGCCGCCGCCGGGGCAGAGGCAGGAGAGGGGCTCGCCAGGATCGCAGCCGACGTCGTCGGGCTCGTTGGAGGGCTCGGGCTCGGCCTCGGGGCCTGGATCGCCGCCGACGGTGACCTTGAGGGAGTCGAGGACTCTGGCCTCGTCGTCCTGAACGGCGAAGGAGGCGGTGAAGACGCCGCTTGAGCTGTAGGTGTGGATGGCGTCGAGCTGCCCGTTCAGCGGTGGCGATCCGTCCCCGAAGTCCCAGGTGAGGGTGTGGAGGCCCTCGTCGCCGGGGTCGACGAAGCTGCCAGAGAGGCTGACGGGGGAGTCGACCTCGGCCTGGAGGTCGTCGCCGGCGTCGACGGCGGGCCGGACGTTCTCGATGGTGACGATGAGCTGTCGGGTGCGCTCCTCGGCGCCGTCCGAGACCGTGACGCTCAGGCGAAAGCGGCCGTTCTGGGTGAAGGTGCGGACGATCTGGGTCAGGCCCTCTTCGGTCGTGGGCGCTTCCTCGTCGAAGGCCCAGGTGAAGGCCAGGGTGTCGCCGTCAAAGTCGGTCCCGACGACGTCGAAGGTCAGGGTGTCGCCCTCCTGGCCGCTCTCGGGGCCTTCGACCGTCAGCTCGGGGGTGTTGTTGACCTCGGTGACCTCAATCTCCAGGGTGTGCTCGGCCAGCAGGCCGCCAGCGTCGCGCGCCGAGAAGGTCACCTCGTAGATGCCGGCGTCGCCGGCCTCGGTCAGCCAGCTCAGGCTCCCGGTCGTGTCGTCGAACTCGGCGCCGGGCGGCAGAGCGGTGTGCGCGACGGTCAGCCGGCCGTCCTCGACGTCGTCGATCTGGACCCGGACCATCAGCGTCCCGCCCTCGCGCACCTCGGCGCGCGGCGGCAGGGGCGGGGAGAAGACGGGGGGATCGTTGACGTCCCGCACGACGACGTTGACCTCGGCGATCTCGGAGAGGTTGCTGCCGTCAAAGACCCGGTAGGTGAAGCGATCGACGCCGGAGGCGTTGGGCGGCGGCGTGTAGGTGAACTCCCCGGTGGCGCGATCGGTCAGGCGCACCGCGCCGAGGGTCGGCCGCTCGACGAGCCGGAAGTTGTGCACGTCGTCCTGATCGGGGTCCTCGAGGGGGAGGCTCCCCGAGAAGATCTCGTCCTCGTCGATGTCGACGTCGAGGTCCGAGGCGCGGGGGGCCGAGCCGCGCGGCGTCGGTATGGAGAAGGCGTCGTTGAGATTCGAGCGGACAGCCACCGGCGCTCGATTCGGGAAGAGGCCCGCCTCATCGCCGAGCTCCTCGCCGTTGGTGAAGCTGTCCCCGTCGGCGTCCAGATCAAAGAGGCGCGCCCAGTTGGCGTCCGAGCCCCGGAGGGTCTGCCCGACCTGGAGCCCGAAGGCCGTCCGAGGCCCGGCAGGGAAGATGTGGCACATGTCGTCGCAGTTGCCGTTGGGGATCTGGCCGGTGCGGTGCGGTCTGGCGTCCAGCTTGAGAGGAGCCATCGCGGCCGTGGCGACGACCAGGGCCATCAAGAGCCTGTTCATGGGCGCTCCTCCTTATCTGTTGCGGTGCAGACGCTCCTCTCCCTTATAATGCCATTGGACGGTCGCTGTCATGCGCAGGGCGTGGAGGCCGAGGAGGCCGGAATGAACAAGTATTACCTCAGAGTCTTCAGTGCCTTGGGGCTCGTGGCCGCGCTCGGGTGGGGCGCTTGTTCGGACGCGGGGAGCGGCGGCGCGGGCTCGTCGGACAACAACGCCAACAACGACGAGGCCGACGGCGGCGTCGGCGACAACAACGATCCCGACCGGGACGATGACGCGGGCGATCGTTCCGACGCCGATCTCGAGGGCGACGCCGCGCCCCCGCCCTCCTTCGATCAGAGCTGCATCTTCGCGGTCCTGTCCTGCTTCGGGCAGGCCGGCGAGGCCCTGAGCTGTACGGTCAATGCTCTGAACGGGCAGGCGGCGGTGAGCTACGATCAAGGCAGGGCTGTCATCCAGCAGGCCGACCCCCAGGGCCGCCTGATCCTGGACACCTACGCCGAGGACAACGTCTGCTACAGCGCCAAGGGCGTCACGCCCGGCCCCACGCCTGCGGCCTGGAACATCACCCAGCCGGGCTTCGAGGCCACGCCCTTCGGGGTGGAGATCGCGGGCGATGAGGCGGTCGTGACCTGCGTCGACGGCTCGGTCGAGCGCTATCCCGCCGCCGACGTGCGCCCGCTCCTGCCCACCGCCCTGGCGGTCGACGATCCTTCCTGCCTGAGCCTCGACGACGCGCAGTGCTCGGTGGACATCGACTGCGAGGGGGCACAGGGCGGCCCGGAGTGCTGCAAGGTCATCGACATTGGCCGCTGCCTCGACCAGGCCATCTGCCCGAGGATCCCGGAGGGCCTGACGGGCTGCATGAAGGAGACCATGGACTGCTTCGGCGCGGGGCGCTCGCCGCTGGACTGCCAGATCAGCCGGGCCACGGGCGAGGTGCGGATCAACTACAGCGCCAACCGCTCTGCGGTCTTCAGGGAGGACGAGGCGCGCAACCTCACCATCGAGGCGAGCAACAACCTCGGCACCTGCTTCGTGGCGCGCTCGGACGGCTCCAACCCCTTTGTCCGCCTGGACCTCACCGACGCCAACACCGGGCGCCTCTTCCCCATCCTCTTCCAGGGCGGTCGCGCCTTCATCACCTGCGACGAGGAGACCACCGAGCGACACCCCGAGGACTTCGTCCTTCGGAACCTGCCGGTGCTGCTCGGGTCAGACGACGACCTGTGCGAGCTTGTCGATTGAGCGCCCCGCGGCGCGGGCCTTGCTGCTCAATCGAGCTTTTTAAGTAATATCAAATGGTTGTGCAGGTTTGAGCCTCGCTGGCGTGGAGGCGTGAGCCACACCGGACCCGAGAGCGCGGGTTCGCCTCGATCCTGGACAGGCGAGCGATGACCGTGCAGGAGCGAGGGCCGGTCTGCTGCGGGTCGATCTTGAAAAATCTGCTGCGGAGGTGACAGGCGCGCGGCCTTGCGGTGTTTGAGAGGCGGACACGGTGAGGGAGGGGTCTTTGTCCATCGACGTCGAGGCATTCTATGTGCGCTATGGGCCGATGGTCCTGAGGCGCTGCCGTGGGCTCCTCCATGACGAGGAGGCCGCGCTCGACGCGATGCAGGAGACCTTCGTCAAGCTGCTCCAGAGCGAAACCAGGCTCGACGGGGCGGCCCCTTCGAGCTTGTTGTATCGGATGGCGACGAACGTGTGCCTCAACAAGCTGCGCACGCGGCGGCGCCGGCCGGAGACGCGCGACGAGGCGCTCCTGTTGCAGATCGCCTGCGCCGAGGACGTGGAGGCGCGCTCTGCGGCCCGAGCGCTGCTGGACAGGCTCTTTGACAGGGAGCAGGCGTCGACGCGGACGATCGCGGTCATGCACCTGCTCGACGGCATGACGCTGCAGGAGGTGGCCGACGAGGTCGGCCTGTCGGTGTCGGGCGTGCGAAAGCGCATCCGGACCATGCGCGAGCGGCTGGAGCGCGAGGAGGGCTCCCTGAGCGCGTGAGCGATCGGGCTCCCTCGGGCGGTCAGGGATCGCGCTCGGGGTCGGGGCGGGGTGGAAGTGGCGAGGCGCGCTGGCGCCTCGGGGCGGGCTCGGTGGGCGCGGTGGCGCAGGCGAGGTTGTCCTTCAGCGGAGGTTTCCCTGGGGGGGATGGTCGATGGCATCTCAAAGCAGACGATCCAGTGCACAAGATCTCTCATTGCCTTCAGGGGAACATCCGGTGGAGGACAGCCCGCGGCGCGTCGGCGGCCTGACCGAGATCCAGATCGAGCGCGCCCTGCTCGGGGAGCTGCCGGCGGCGCAGCTTCAGAGCGCCCTGGCGGCAATGGACGCCGATGTCGCCCTGGGCGCACGGCGAGACGCCCTGGCGTCCTCCAACCGCGACATCCTGGACAGATATCCTGTTGGACCCGCGGCCGAGGCGATCAGGCGCCGCGCCGAGGCCGCCGGGCGGATCGCCTCGGCCCCCTCCGCCGAGCCTCGCCGCGCCCTCGGGTGGTGGATCCCGGCGCTGGCCGGCGCGGCGGCGATGCTCGTCGCGGCGCTGCTGGTCGCCGAGATCGGCGGCGAGCGCGGCAACACGGGTCCAGAGGCGCCGGTCGAGGTCACGCGGGACAAGGGCCTTGAGCCCTCCCTTCGCATCTACCGCAAGACGCCGCAGGGCGCCGAGCGCCTTGAGCCGGGCCAGCCGGCGCGCGGCGGCGACGTCCTGCAGATCGGCTATGTCGCCGTCGGCCGAGGCCACGGCGTCATCCTGTCGATCGACGGGGCCGGGGCGGTGACCGTCCACGCCCCGAGCGACGCCAGGAGCCCGACTCGCCTCCAGGCCGGCGGGGAGGTCCAGCTGGCGCACGCCTACAAGCTCGACGACGCGCCGGGCTTTGAGCGCTTCTTCTTCCTCACCAGCGGCGAGGCGCTGGACGTGGAGGCGATCGTGGTCGCCGCAGAGGCGCTGGCGCGGGACGCGGGCCGGGCCGAGCGCGACCCGATCGCGCTGCCCGGCTCCGTGGAGCAGTCCTCGTTCATCATCAGGAAGGTGGGCCCATGAGGTCGGAGCGCGTGCAACCCAAGATCCTCGGGCTGCTCGCCTGGGGGACTCTGGCGGCTCTGTCGATCCTGATCATCGCCTCGTCGTCGACGGCGCTGGCAGACGAGGGGCAGGAGATCGAGCGCTTCGCCTTGATCGTCGGCGCCAACGACGGCGGCCCGGATCGCGTCAAGCTGCGCTACGCGACGACGGACGCCCAGGCGGTGGCCCAGGTCATCGGGGAGCTGGGAGGGGTGCCCCCGGCGCGGCGTCGGCTCGTCCTTGATCCCGACAGCGCCGACCTTGAGCGGGCCTTCGCGGCGCTGGACGCCGATCTGCGGGCGGCGCGCTCGCGCAAGCCCGGGCGGATCGAGCTCTTCATCTACTACTCGGGGCACTCCGACGAGCAGGGCTTGCTGCTGGGCGGCGAGAGGCTGTCCTACCAGGCGCTGCGCCGTCGTATCGACGCGCTGCCCTCGGACGTCCGGGTCGTCGTGCTGGACTCGTGCGCCTCGGGCGCGATGACGCGCCTGAAGGGGGGCCAGCGGCAGCCGCCCTTTCTGGTCGACGCCGGCCACGCGGTCAAGGGTCACGCCTTCTTGACCTCCAGCTCGGCCGACGAGGCGGCCCAGGAGTCCGACACGCTCAGGGCCTCCTTCTTCACGCACTACCTCGTGTCGGGCTTGCGGGGGGCGGCCGACACGACGGGCGACAGGCGAGTGACGCTCAACGAGGCCTACCAGTTCGCCTTCCACGAGACGCTGGCGCGCACCGAGAGCACGCGCAGCGGCGCACAGCACCCGGCCTACGACATCCAGCTCTCGGGCACGGGGGATCTGGTCCTGACCGATCTGCGCTCGACGGGCGCGCGGCTGGTGATCGCCGAGGCCGTCGAGGGGCGGATCTTCGTGCGGGACGCCGCCGGGGCGCTGGTCATCGAGCTGACCAAGCAGCCCGGCCGGGCGGCGGAGCTGGGGCTCTCCGAGGGCGATTACACCGTCACGGTCAAGACCCGAGGATCGCTGCGGCGAGGGCAGATCGCGCTCAAGGCGGGCCGCGCGGTGACGCTGACGGCGGCGCAGTTGCGCGAGATCGCGGTCGAGGAGACGGTCGCGCGCGGCGAGCCGCCGCTGGAGCAGCCCGTCGAGGGCGGCGATGACCAGGGCGCGGCGCCCCAGGAGGCCGAGTACGTCCGAGTTCCCTTGAGTCTCTCGATCCTGCCCGCTTTCTCCTTTCCGATCTCGGGAGAGGGGCAGCGGGAGCTGTCCCACGTCAGCGTGAGCCTCGGGGTGGGGCAGACGGATCGACTCCAGGGGACGCAGATCGCGGCCGGGGCCAACCTCGTCAACGAATCCGGGGAGGGCGCGCAGATCGCCGGCGGGTTCAACCTCGTCCAGAAGGACTTCTGGGGTTTTCAGGTCGCGGGGGGGTACAACCTCATCGTGGGGGAGGCCCTGGGGGCGCAGATCGCAGGCGGGATCAACCAGATCGAGGGGGAGGGCAGGGCGGCGCAGATCGCCGGCGGGCTCAACCTGTCGATGGGGGCTCTGAACCGGGGCGCGCAGGTCTCGGGGGGGCTCAACTACGCCCAGGGGAGGCACGACGGGCCGCAGGTCAGCGGCGGCGGCAACCTGGCGCTCGACGGCGCGCGCGGCGTGCAGATCGCGGGGGGCTTCAACTACGCCGGGGAGCTGAGCGGCCTGCAGATCAGCGTCATCAACGTCACCTCCGGTGAGGTCCAGGGCGCGCAGATCGGGCTGGTCAACATCGCCGGGGACGTCAAGGGCGCGCAGATCGGGCTGGTCAACGTGTCCAACTCCGTCGAGGGCGTGCCGCTGGGCCTCTTCAACTTCGTGCGCGAGGGCCAGATCCACCTCGAAGGCTGGACGGGCGATGTCCTGCCCTTCAACGCGGGCCTGCGCTTCGGCAGCGCGCACTTCTACACCATGTTCGTCGGGGGCCTCGATCCGCTGGAGTCCTCCGACGGGCAGGCGCGGCGCGACGTCGTCTGGATGCTCGGGCTCGGGCTCGGCGCGCACATCCCCGTCCACGATCCTGTCTCCGTCGACGTCGACGTGATCGCCGGGCAGCTGCGGCTCAATGACACGCTGGACCACACGAACATCCTGACGCAGCTGCGGCTTTCGGTCGGGGTCGAGCTGCTCGAGCACCTGTCGATCTTCGGCGGCCTGTCGCTCAACGTCTTCATGGCCGACCAGTTCGACCGCGAGCGCTTCCGCCTCGGCCCTGGGCTGGCCAACCCCGAGACCGGCGAGCAATCCTCCGGCCTGATCTTCTTCAACGAGCGCGGCGACGACGGCGAGCGCAGCGGCACGACCCTCGGGATCTGGCCCGGCTTCTTCGCCGGCGTCCGCTTCTGAGCCGAGTTGAGCGTCGGGCTGTACGCGGACCCTTCGCGCGTCGAGGCCATGAGTTGAAGGAAGGTCTTTTGAGCCAGGGCTTCCGGTGGTAGAGTCCGTGGCGCTTGAAGGCCATCAGGTGCTGCGAGGCCCTGCCAACTCTGGAAGCGATCATGACCTCCAAATCTGCTTTGTCCTTTGTTGTCGCGATCTTGCTCTCGACGCCGATCTTCGCGGCCGCGCAGGACGAGGACTTCGCGGCGCCGAGCGAGACGCAGCTCCAGCTCTTCCAGGAGGGGGCCGAGGCCTTCAGCTCGGACGAGTTCGATCGCGCGATCAAGCTCTTCAAGGCCTCCTTGCTGGTCGGCGAGTTGAACATCACCTACCTGAACCTCGGCCGGGCCCACTTCAAGCTGGGCCAGTGTCAGGAGGCTCGCGAGGCCTTCGCCAAGGTCCGCAAGGCCCCCCGCGTCCGGACGCCCTCGCCTGAATCGGTCATGGGCCGGCTCAACGAGTACGTCGTGGAGCTGGACAAGGACTGCGGTGTCGTCTCGCCGATCGACCCGGTCGATCCGGTCGACGCCAACGTGGTCCCTCCGAAGGACGATCCCCTGAAGGCCGTGGGCGGGATGCGGATTCAGATCCAGAAGGGCTCGGGCTCCTTCGACGTCGATCTGGCGCTCAGCGGCCAGACCTTCCGTTGCCCAGGGGTGGTCACGAGGGATCAGCCCTGCATCTTGAGCAACCTGCCCACGGGCGAGGGGGTGATCCAGGTGACGGGTGACATGGAGCTGGCGCAGGCCTTCGTGTTCCCGATCAAGGGGGCGCTGGTCGAGATCCAACCGCGCAGCCACAAGGCGTTGACGACCGGGAAGTGGATGATGGGCGTCGGCGGCGGCCTCTCGCTCCTGGCGATCATCCTCCTGGCGACCACGGAGGGGGAATCCCTCGGCGCGAGCGCCGCGCTGGGGTCGCTCGGGACGATGGGCCTGTCGCTGGGCGGGGTCACGGCCCTGATCGGCTACGTGATCCAGGACGAGGGCGGCATCTTCGTGACGCCCAACCGCTGAACCCCGCGCCCGGCGCGCTTGCCCCTTCACCGCTCATCGATCTCTACGATCCCGCCCCGCCGGCCACGTCCACCCGCCTTGATTGTTCACGATGGGGTCACCGGCCAGCGATCCCGCCAATGGCTCCTGCGGCCCACCTGCGAGGGCGTTGTTGATCTTATCGGTGATGTCTCGTATTGCCGATATTGCGCTTCAATAATATCTAATTTTGGTGATCTATCATTTTAACGCTGTCTCGGCGTTGTTGAGTGTCGTCTGGGCACCTCGGGCCTGCAAACTACCCTGGCCCATCGATGTCATCGAGACGGGGTGCGCACTTCGCGGCGAGCGCCAGGAGCGCGAACAGCAGAGTGGCTGAGGCGACCGCGCCGACCTGGAGCAAGGCTGAGAGATCGTCGCTGGCCATGAGCGAGAGGAGGAGCAGAAGCGCCGAGAAGCCCAGCCGCCCGACGAGGCTTTGGAGCGAGAGGTAGGTCGCGCGCATCTGCGGCCTGACGTGGGGCGCGATCGCGGCTCGCATCGGGGCGCTCTGGAGCGCGCGAGGGATCGAGCGGCCCAGCAGGACGAAGGCGACCACCGGATGGACAAAGAGCGCCATGAGCCCGACGAGGCCGACCTGGAGGCCCACCGAGAGCAGCAGATGCCTGACCAGGCCCAGCCTGTCTGCGAGGCGCTGGCTGAAGGCCGCGGCGGGGACAGCGACGATCTGGACGAGCGCCAGGTGAGCCCCCGCGATCAGGGGGGTCAGGTCGCTGGGGAGGGCGGCGCCCTCAAGCAGGTCGAGGTAGGGTTGGTAGAACTCGTAGGGGACGTGGTTGATGACGGTCGCCGCGACGCTCAGGGCGAAGAGCCACCCGAGCCTCGGGTCGCGTCGGGCGAGGTCAAGGCAGGTCCGGAGTGTGAGGCCGAAGCTGTCCGAGGCCTTGGCGGTCTCATCGACGGCCAGGAAGGACAAGGCGGCCCCGAGCGCGACGAGCGCGGCCAGCGCCGATGCGGCGTAGGCCAGGCGAAGATCGAAGAGGCCGAGGCCGCCGCCGATCAGCGCCGCGGCTGCCCCGACGCCCAGCGAGAGGCTCTCCAGTCGTGCCTCGCGGGCCCCATATTGATCGCCGAGCGAGGCCGCTTCGAGGCTGGCGAGGTGGAAGCTGGTGTCCGTGCCTGAGTTGAAGGCCAGCCCGGCGGCGAGCGCCACCTGGGCCAGGGCCAGCGCCCAGAAGCCATCGCTGGCGGCGAAGACGACGTAGGCGCCCACCAGCGAGGCCGCCGCGAGGATCAGGGTGGCGCGGCGCCCGACGCGGTCGGAGAAGTAACCGGAGGGCAGCTCAAGGGCGACGACGGCGGCGTAGTAGAGGGCTTCGAGCGCGAGCGCCTCGGAGAGCGAGACGCGCGCTGTCAGGTAGAGGAAGAAGATCGGCATCCAGGCGAAGGCGGCGATCCCGGCGACATACCAGGGGAAGAGCGCCAGGTTGCGGCGCGCCGCCCTGTCGGCGCTCACGTCGCCGAGCCCCGGTCGCGGATGGAGCCGAAGCGGAGCATGACGGCGGGGACGACGACCATGTTGAGGGCGGTGGAGGAGATCAGGCCGAAGAGGATCACGATCGCCATGGGCGCCTGGATCTCGCTGCCGGGCTCGCCGCTGGCCAGTGCCAGGGGCAACAGGCCCAGGCCCGAGGCCAGGGCCGTCATCAGGATGGGGGCGAGGCGCTCGGAGGCCCCCCTTCGGACGGCCTCGGCGGCGTCGGTGACGCCCTCCTCGTCCATCAGGTGGACGATGTGGGTGACCATCATGATCCCGTTGCGGGTGGCGATGCCGAAGAGGGTGATGAAGCCGATGATCGAGGCGATGGAGATCACCCCTCCGGAGACGAACACGCCGACGATCCCCCCGATGAGGGCCAGCGGCAGGTTGAGCATCACGAGCGCCGCGTCGCGGGCGGACGAGAGGGCGACGTAGAGGAGCAGGAAGATCCCCAGCACGACCAGCAGCCCGAGCCAGAAGAGGGTCTGCGCGGCCTCCTCGGCGGCCTCGAACTGCCCGCCGTACTCGACGTAGTAGCCCGTCGGCATGGGCACGGCCCCTTCGACCTTCTTCTGGATCGCGGCCACCACGCCGCCCAGGTCCTGGCCGTCCCCGACGTTGCACATCACGACGATCTTGCGCTGGCCGTTCTCGCGGCCGATCTGGTTGGGGCCGCTGTCGCGGTCGATCCTGGCCAGGGCTTCGAGCGGCACCCAGGCGCCGGCGGGCGTGGGGACCATCGTCTGGCGGATGGCCTCCAGATCCTCGCGGGCGGCGTCGGGGTAGCGCACGACGAGATCGAAGGCGTAGGGGCCGTCAAGCACCCGCGAGACGGTCCGGCCGTAGAAGGCCGTCTCGATGGTCTCGGCCACGCCGCGGACGGTGAGGCCGTGCTGGGCCAGGGCCTCGCGCTTGAAGCGGATCATGGCGAAGGGCAGGTTGGACTGCTCCTCGGCGGCCAGGTCCACGACCCCCGGGACGCCCTCCATCTGGGCCTCGACCTCGGCGGCCAGGGTGCGGAGCCGGGCGAGGTCGGGGCCGACGATCTTGACGGCGATGTTGGCGCGTGTGCCAGAGATCATGTGGTCGATGCGGTGAGAGATGGGCTGACCGATGATGATGTTGGCGCCCGGGATGGCGCCAAAGTCCCCGCGCAGCGCCCCGAGCAGCTCGGCCTCGCCGCGCTCCAGCATCGACAGCCGGACGTCGATCTCGGAGGCGTGGATGCCCTGGGCGTGCTCGTCGAGCTCGGCCCGGCCCGTGCGCCGCGAGGTGGCCACGACCTCGGGGTGGGAGAGCAGGATCTTCTCGACGGCGTGGCCGAGCTGGTTGGACTGCTCCAGCGAGGTGCCGGGGAAGGTGACGACCGAGATCGTCAGCGCGCCCTCGTTGAACTCTGGCAGGAAGGATCGCCCGGCGAAGAAGGCCGCGGCGCTGGCCGCGATGACGGCCGCCAGCGACAGGCCCACCAGGAGCGGCCAGGCCTTGAGGGCGCGAGCGAGGATGGGGTCGTAGAGGCGGCGCAGGACGCGGATCGGCGCCGGCTCCTGGCGCTGGCGCACGGCGCGGCTGGTGGGCAGCAGCAGCGAGCAGAGCGCCGGCGTCACCGTCAGCGCGACGACGAGGGAGGCCGCCAGCGACACGACGTAGGCGAGGCCGAGGGGTTCGAGCAGGCGCCCCTCGACGCCTTCGAGGAAGAAGAGGGGCAGGAAGACCAGCACGATGATGAGGGTCGCGAAGACGATCGAACTGCGGATCTCCTTGCTGGCCTCGAACACGATGGTCAGCGTCGAGGCCGATTGGGGGTCGGCCAGGTCTGCGCGCTCGCGGAGCCTGCGGACGACGTTCTCGACGTCGATGATCGCGTCGTCGACCAGCGCCCCGACGGCGATGGCCATCCCGCCCAGGGTCATGGTGTTGAGCGAGGCCCCCAGGGCGTCGAGGACGAGGACGGCGGCGACGAGCGACAGGGGTATGGCCAGGGCGGTGATGAGCGTGGCCCGGCCGCTGAGCAGGAAGAAGCCGATGATCAGGATGACGAGCAGGGAGCCGTCGCGCAGGGCGTGGCTGACGTTCTGGACGCCGGTCTCGATGAAGTCGGCCTGTCGAAGCAGCCGCCGCTGGAGGACGACCCCCTTGGGGAGGCTCTTTTCGATGTCCGTGAGGACCGCGTTGATGTCCTCGGTCAGCGCAAGGGTGTTGACGCTGGGCTGCTTCTGGATGCCCAGCACGACGCCAGGGGCGGCGTTGATCGCGGCGTCGCCGCGCTTGATGGCGCTCCCCACCTCGATGTCCGCCACGTCCACGACGCGGATCGAGGACTGGCCCCGCGGGCGGATCACGGCGTCGGCGATGTCCTTGATCGAGCCGACGCGGCCGAGCCCGTAGATGAGGTACTCCTGGCCGCCCTGGGCGTAGAAGCCCGCCGAGGTGTTCTCGTTGGCGGCGGCGACCGCCTCGACGACCTCGTCGAGGGTCACGCCGTGCTCGATCAGGTCTGCGGGCCGGACGCTGACCTGAAACTGCTGGACGCCGCCGCCGATGGGGACCACCTGGGAGACCCCGGGGACGGCCAGGAGCCGCCGTCGCACCTCCCAGTCCGCGATGGTGCGCAGCTCGCGCGGCGAGAGATCCTCGGAGCTGAGGCCGATGAAGAGGATCTCCCCCATGATGGAGGAGATGGGGGTCAGGACCGGGGGGTCAAGCTCGGGGGGCAGCGAGGCCTGCACGAGCTGGAGTTTTTCGGCCACGATCTGGCGGGCCATGTAGATGTTCGTGCCCCATTCGAACTCGACCCACACGACGGAGACGCCGACAGAGGTCGAGGATCGCACCCGCCGGACGCCGCCGGCGCCGTTGAGCGCCGACTCCAGGGGGAAGGTGACGAGGCGCTCGACCTCCTCCGGGGCCATCCCGTGGGCCTCGGTGACGACGGTGACGGTCGGCGCGGTCAGGTCCGGGAACACGTCGACGGGCATCTCCTGCGCCTGGATCGCGCCCCAGACGATCATGGCCGCCGCGGCGACGAGGACGAAGAGGCGGTTGTGCAAGGACCACCGGATGATGGCGTCGATCATCGCGCGCGCTCCTCAGTGTGCGTGGCCGTGGCCAACGGATTCCGTCGATGTCGACGCCAGCTTGACGACATAGGCCCCTCGGGTGACCACCCACTCGCCCGCGGCGAGCCCCTCGGTCACCTCCACCATCGCCCCATCGCGGACCCCGAGCTTGACGGGCCTGCGCTCGAAGGACTCGCCGCCCGTCTGCACGTAGACGACGTCGATGCCGCCGTCGTCGACGAGCGCGCCGAGGCCCACGGCCGGGACCTGCCTGGGCGCGTCGGAGATCAGGTGGGCCTGAGCCCGCATCCCGGCGAAGAGCGCGCGCGCCTCGTTGTCGATCAGGAAGCGCACCGGGAGCGCTCGCGTCGAGGGGTCGATCTCGTCGCCGATGGACACCAGCCCGGCCCGGCCCACCTCGAAGACCTGATCAAGTTGATCGAGCCTGAACCAGGCCCCCGAGATCTCCCCCAGCCGGCCCACGTAGGCCTCCGGGACCTCCACGTCGAGCCACAGGCGCCCCCGGTTGACGACGCGCGCGACGGGCTGGCCCTGGCTCACCCACGTCCCAGGCGCCACGAAGAGCTCCGCCAGCGTGCCGCCGATCGGGCTCGGCACGGAGAGCGCCTCGACCCGGCCCTGGACCTGCTGGCTCTGGCCCAGGCTCATGCGCCGGCGCTGGGCGCTGCGCAGCTCGGCCTGGGCTTCGGCCAGCGCCGTTCCTGCTCCATCAAGGCGACTCTGCGCGACCACGCCCTGCTCGACCAGCGGCTTGAGCCGGTCCACCTCCCGCTGCGCGCCCTGGACGCGGATCGAGGCCTGCGCGAGGGCCAGATCCAGCGAGGCCAGATCCTCGGCGCTCTGCGGGACCGTGCTCAAGGTGAAGAGCGCAGAACCCGGCGCGATCTCCGCCCCGATCGCCGGCAGGCTCCCCCCGACGCGCCCGTCCCGGGGGGCGGTCAGCGTCGCCTCGGCCTCGCTCGGCAGCGTCAGGCGGGCGAAGGCGGGGATGTTCGGGCGCATCGGTCGCACCTCTATCTGCTCGATCTGAAAGGGGATCTTCCACTGCTGCTCCAGCAAGAAGGAGATCTCGCCGGAGGCCTCCTCTTCCTCGGGAGCGGCGGCGTCGGCTTCGGCTCTGGACGCAAAGACGTTGGAGCGGCCCATCTGGAAGGCCTCCGATCCACCGGGCGACTCCAGGCGCAGCGCGACGTCCCGAGGCCCAAGGTGGACGGGGCGGACCACGGGCCGGAAGATCCCCGGGATGGAGGGCTTGTCGATGGAGAATTTCTCCACGGGGTGGCCGCCGCCGGAGAGCTCCACGGTGACGGCGCCAGCGTCGAAGGCGAAGTGATCGCGGATCCGGGTCAGGTGGGCGGCGAAGGGGCTGTCTTCACCTTTGACCAGGGCCGGGAACTCGACGAAGAGCTGCGCGGTCTCCCCCCACAGCGTCACGACCTCGGCGGCCCCATCGCCCCCATGCCCGTGTCCACCGCCGTGTCCGTCGCCGTGTCCATCGCCGTGTCCACCGCCGTGGTCATCGTGCCCGCCGCCGTGTCCTTCTGGGCCATGATCGTGGTCGTGATCGCACGCGGCGACCAGCAGAGCGGCTGAGATCCCCAGGAGGGGAAGGAGGGTCTGTCTCATGGTGTCACTCCCCGTCCTTGGCGGAGGTCAAGTTCGATGGCGGCGCGGCGCGACTCCCACTGGAGGTCGAGCCTGGACAACTCCAGCTCGGCCTCGCCCTCATGAGCTTCGAGCAGCTCCGTCAGCGTGGCCTCGCCGGCGGCGTACGCGATCTGGGCCAGCCGGGTCAGCTCGGCGCCGCGCTCCTGCCCGGGGAGCTTCGCGAGCGCCTCGATGGTCTGGGTCAAGCGCTCCTGGGCGGCGTCCGCAGCCCGCTCCTCCTGGGTCCGCAGCAGGTTCAGCTCGGCGGACAGCTCGGCGCGATGCGCCCTCAGCCGCTCGATCTTCGGCGCGTCCGTGTCCCAGAGCGCCAGCGGCGCCGAGAGCGTCACGATGAAGCCGTGCCCCGCCTCCCCGGCGTCCACGAAGCGGTAGCCCGCGCCCACGGCCCACCCTCGCAAGGAGGGCGATCCCAGCGCCCGCTCCTGAGCCGAGAGCTCAAGGCCGAGCGCTTCGAGCCGCGCGAGGCCAGGCAGCGCGAGCCCTCCCCGCTGGGTCGGGGCCTCCGGGGCGAGGTCGCCCTCGATCGAGGGCCTCGACGTCCAGGGCACCCAGCGGCCAAGCGCGGACCACGCCTCGGCCAGCCTCGCCTGCTCGCTCGCCCGCTGGGCGTGGGCCGTGTCCAGCGCGCGCTCGACGCGGCGCACGGCGTAGAGCGAGGTGTCTCCGCGCGCCTCGCGCGCCGAGGCGGCCTCGACGCCCTCGCGCAGCCGCGCGATCCAGCCGTCGAGGACCTCCAGGCGGCGCTGCCTGAAGAGGACCTCGAAGAAGGCCTCGCGGACCTGCGCCGCGATCTCCAGGTTCTGCGCCTCGGCCTCGGCCCGCAGCGCGGCCTCCCGATGGGGCAGCGCGTCGCGCACGTGGCCTCGCCAGCCGCTCAGATCGAGGGGCTGCTCAACCGTGGCCGAGAACTCCGAGGAGGCCACGTCGACGGCCCCGACCACTTGCTCGAAGCTCAGCCCCAGAGTCGGGGTTGCGATCACCGTGTCGATCGCGGTCTCGGCCTGCGCCTCGCGCAGCCTGCTCGCCAGGACGGCCGCGCGGTCGGGGTTCGACAGCGCGCGCTCGACGGCGTCGACCTCGGACCAGGCGCCCTCCTGCCCGTGTGCGATGGCCGGAGCCAGGACCATCGCGGCGGCAAAAAGACGACCGGCCATCGGATTTTTGGATGAAGTGAGCCCCATGGGGATGCCTCGGCGCCTCGTTGTCAGTGCAGCAGGTGGTTGAGGAGGTGTTCGATGGCGGTGTGGATGGGGCCGGCGCCGGCGGCGACGATCCCGGCGGCCAGGGCGGCGGCGATCGGCCGGTTGCCCCCGCGTCTGGGCGGCCCGAGCAGGTAGAGGATGCGGGCTTCGAACTGGCCAGAGGCCACGGAGAGCCCCGCGTCCGGGATCGTCATGTTGAGGCGCGCGACCTCGGTCAGCGCCCTCGCCATCCTCACCGGCCCTCCGGTGAGGTCAGCGGCGCGCTCATCGCAGGCCTGCTCGCAGGCCAGCGCGAGCCCTTCGAGCAGCGCCGCGGCGATGGCGGGCGGCAACAAGGCGGCGGCGAGCCTGTCCGCGATGGCGAAGGCGACGTCCTTGCGCTCGATGTGGGCGCGCTCATGGGCGAGGATCGCGTCGAGGGTGTGCTGGGAGGCGCGCTCCATCAGGCCCGTGCTGATCATGATCCTTGGGGCCTTGCAGCCGACCGCGAGCGCCATCGGCTCGGGGTGATCGAGGAGCCTGACGTCGTGGCCGAGGCTGGAGCCGCGGCTGACCGACAAGAGCGCGCGGGCAAGGCGGCGTTGGGACACGAGGCGGCGCGCGCCGGGGATCAGGGCGAGGGCGGCGGCGGCGAGCAGGGTCACGGGCGCGGCCCAGAAGAGCGCGCCGCCGGTGTGTTGGGGAGGGTGCAGGAGGCACAGGTGGTGGTGATGGCCGTGCGAGAGGCAATGATCCCCGCTGGACAGGAGCGCCCCGACGAGGCCAGGGGTGAACGCGGCGCAGATCAACGCCAGCGGGACCCAGAGGGGGGCGTAGATCCAGGCGCGCGCGGTCCAGATGCGGCTGCTCGCCGAGGTCGAGGGGTCCGCGCCGGCCAGGCGCGGTGCGAAGAGCGCCACGCACAGCCAGGTGATCGCCGTGAGCGAGACCCAGGCCACCGAGACAGACTCGAAGAGGCCGCTCATTCATCCACCCCGTCGAGGCGAGCCGCGACCATCTGCTCAAGCTGGCGCAGCGCCCCTTCGCTGTGCCTTTCGGCCAGATCGACGAAGGCGGCCAGGAAGCCCATGCCGTCCTTGGATCCGAACTGCGCGGTGATCTCGCCGATGAGCTGACGCTGAAGCTCGGTGCGGGTCACCGCCGCGCGATAGACGTAGGCGTGGCTGACCTTCTCTCGCTGGAGCAGCCCCTTTTCGAAGAGGCGCTTGAGCGCCGAGGAGACGGTGTTGATCGAGCTCCCTCGGGATGGACCCACGCAGGCGTGGACCTCCTTCGGGTTCAGCGGGCCCTCGGACCAGAGGGCGTCCAGGACATCTCGCTCCAGATCACCGAGCGCAAGATCCGTAAACTGCATCATGGGTTTCACCTCCGGCCCTGTCGACCTGGCCGTCGGCTCATCTTAGGGGGCCAAAAGTCCGACCGTCAATCGTTTTTTGGGAAGATCTGGCCTGCGGTGATCTTGACGCGGGTGCTGGCGCCGATCTGGACGGGTCGGTCGGCGGGGATCCAGGTGCGCAGGCGGTCGTCGCCGAGGCCGAGCAGGATCTCCAGGCGGTCGCCGAGGTAGGTGGCGGCCAGGATCAGGGCGTCGGGGCCCTCGTCGGCCGGGTCGCTCAGGCGGACGGCCTCGGGGCGGAGCATGAGCTGGGCCTGGGCGCCGGCGGTCAGGGTGTCGTCGATCTTGACGGCGCCTCGGGGAAGGCCGAGGCGCTGGCCGTCGCCGAGGGTGATCTCGACGAGGTCGTCGGAGATGGCGCCGAGGGTGACGGGCAGGAAGTTGGCCTTGCCGATGAACCCGCCGACGAAGGCGTCCTCGGGGCGCTGGTAGACGGCGGCGGGCGGGCCGGCCTGGTGGATGAGGCCGGCCTTCATGACGACGATGCGGTCGGACAGCGCCAGCGCCTCCTCCTTGTCGTGGGTGACGTAGACGACCGTGACGCCGATCTCCTTGCGGATGCGGTCGATCTCCTGGCGCAGCTCGACCCGGAGGTGTGCGTCGAGGTTGGACAGGGGCTCATCGAGCAGCAGGACGCGGGGGCGCATGACGAGGGCGCGGGCCAGGGCGACGCGCTGCT
>SYOX01000210.1 GCA_005804885.1 Pseudomonadota bacterium | reverse complement strand
GATCGACAAGGCGGACATGGAGTTCCCCAACGATCTGCTCCACGAGCTCGACGCGATGAGCTTCACGATCCTGGAGACGGGGCGCGTGGTCAAGGCCGCCCAGCGGCCGGTGGTGATCATCACGTCGAACGCGGAGAAGGAGCTGCCGGACGCCTTCTTGCGGCGCTGCGTCTTTCATTACATCACCTTTCCGGACACGGCGCTGATGGAGCGGATCGTCCGCGTTCACCACCCGGAGCTGGACGCGCAGCTGCTGTCGCGCTGCCTGATGAAGTTCTACTGGCTGCGGGATCAGCCGGAGCTCCGCAAGCGGCCCTCGACCAGCGAGCTGATCGACTGGATCGGGGCGCTGGTGCACGGCGGGATCGACGAGCGCAAGCTGGAGGAGAGCTTCCCCTTCCTGGGCGTGCTGCTCAAGAAGGAGACGGACCTGGGCGCGGTCCAGCGGACGCTCTTGAAGGGCCCTGGCCGTCGCTAGGCCGGGCGATCGACGCGAGCGAGGGACAGGCCGTGTTCATCGACTTCTTCTATCTCCTGAGGGGCCGCGGGCTGCCGGTCAGCCCGACGGAGTGGCTCGTCCTGTGCGAGGCGCTGGCCAAGGGCCACGGGGGAGAGTCCCTTCAGGGCTTCTATCACCTGTGCCGCTCGCTGTGCGTCAAGACCGAGGCGCACTTCGACATCTACGATCAGTGCTTCGCGTCCTACTTCGAGGGGGTCGAGGCCGATCAGAAGGTCGTCGATCAGATCATGGAGTGGCTCAAGAACCCCATCTTCCCCCGCACGCTGAGCGACGAGGAGCTGGCGCAGCTCAAGGCGCTGGACATGGACGAGCTGCGGCGCCAGTTCGAGGAGCGGATGAGGGAGCAGAAGGAGCGCCACGACGGCGGCAACCGCTGGGTGGGCACGGGGGGGACGAGCCCCTTCGGCCAGGGCGGCACCAACCCGGCCGGCGTGCGGGTCGGCGACCAGGGCGGGGGGCGCAGCGCCGTCCAGGTCGCCACCGATCGGCGCTTCAGGAACCTGCGCAACGACGTGACGCTGGACGTGCGCCAGATCAGCGTGGCGCTGCACCAGCTCCGCCGCCTGAGCCGGGAGGGCGTCCCCGACGAGCTGGACATCGACGGCACGATCGACGCCACGGCCCGCAATGCCGGGGATCTGGAGATCCTCTTTCGGCCCGAGCGCCGCAACAACGTCAAGCTGATGCTCCTGATGGACGTCGGCGGCTCGATGACGCCCTACAGCCAGCAGACCGAGCGCCTCTTCTCGGCGGCCTTCGCAGCCAAGCACTTCAAGGAGTTCCGCCACTACTACTTCCACAACACCCCCTACGGCACCCTCTTTACCGACATCGCCCGGCGCGAAGGCCGGCCGACCCAGGAGGTCCTCGCCGAGGTGACGAAGAAGTGGTGCTGCATCATCGTCGGCGACGCGGCCATGCACCCCTACGAGCTGACGATGCCCGGCGGGGCGATCGACTACTTCACCCACAACACCGAGCCGGGGCTGCGCTGGCTCAACCGCGTGGCCGAGGCCATGCCCAGGAGCGCCTGGCTCAACCCCGAGCCGGTCCGCTACTGGGACATGCCCTCGACCCGGATCATCCGGGAGGTCTTTGACATGTTCCCGCTGACGATCGACGGCCTGTCGAGGGCCGTCACGAGCCTCCGTACCAAGAGCGCCTCGATCACCGGGGCGCGCTGACGCCCCGCCGCCCTGTAGAGAGTCAACCTATGGATCTTGTTGGATTTTTCAGTAATCTCGGCGACCCCCGGCGCGAAGCGCCCGCGAAGCGCGGCGGCGAGATCCTCGCAGGGCGAGGGCGGCGGCTGTGGACGGGCCTGTCGATGTTGATGCTCCTGGGGGCGTGCGGCTCGCCGGCCAGCCAGGTGGGCGAGCGGCCCGCCGCGGACGTCGGGCTGGCCCCGGAGGCCGCCCCGGCCCCGACCCCGGAGGAGGTCGAGGCGGCCAGGTGGCGGCACCTGACCGAGCCCGAGACCCCGCCCCTCAAGGGAGAGCTCAGCGAGGCGGAGCGGGCGCAGGTCGAGGCGCTGATCGCGGCGCTGCCCGGCGAGCGCGGGCAGGAGTTGACGGCGATCATGGCCTACGGGCCGGGGATCGAGCCGCAGGTGATGGCGCTGCTCGACGATCCGGATCCGCTGCGCCGGGCGCAGGCCGTGGTGATGGTCCACCGGCTTCGGCTCGTCGGGGCCACCAAGAAGGTCGTCGGGATGGCGCAAGACAAGGACGCGCGGGTCAAGCGCGCGGTGATGGACGTCATCGCCGATCATGGCGACCCGGCGATGATCCGCAGCCTCGAAGGGCTGGTCGACTCGGACGACCCCACCGAGCGGATGCGCGCCTCCCGGCTCATGGGCGAGCATGGCGTGAGGTCGTCGGTGCCCGCGCTGCGCAAGCGGGCCGAGGTGGAGCGGCGGGTCTGGCGGCTTCGCACGCTGGAGGCGCTCGTCGAGATGGCCCAGCCGCAGGACTACGCCTGGTTCGAAAAGCAGAGCAAGGACGCGACCCTGGGGCGCTCCTACAACGAGGACGTGACGATCTGGCGAGGGATGGCCGCGTCGGATCCGGTCAAGGCCTACAAGGCGCTCAAGGCCGAGCGGGCGCTTCAGGGCGACAAGCTCTCGGACAGGATCGAGACGACCGCGATGATGGAGATCGCCCCGCACGTCCCCGCCGAGGAGGTGCTTGAGCGGGTGCGGGCCTCGGTGGAGCCGCGCTACCGCCCCCGCCTGCGCAACCTCGTCCGCGCGCTGGCGCTGACGCCGGGCGACGAGGCCGCCTCGGAGGTGGCCCTGCTCGTCGCCCGCGATCAATACACCTGCGACGTGATCGGCGCCCGTCTGGAGCGCGAGGCGCAGCTTGAGCGGCGGATCGCCCAGCTCAAGGTCGCCGCGGCGGATCCGGAGGAGGGCGCCGACCCCGCGCTGCTCAAGGCCCGCCTGGAACAGCTTGAGGCCGACCTCGCCTGGCTGCGGCCGCTGGCCGACAACGCCGCCAGCAAGCTCGCCAGCCGGATGACCTCCAAGGCGCCCTGCCGAGGCGAGCTCGGCGCCTTGACCCGCGCCCGCCTCGAGGGCGCCATCCGCCCGCTGCTCGCCTCGCCCGAGGCCAGCGCCCGCAAGGGGGCCGCGGCGCTGGTGTCTCGGCACGGCGGCTGGGTCGACGCGCCGTCGATCATGGCGGTGATGTGGGACAGCGACGAGGAGGTGCGCGACAAGGCCCGGGAGGCGATGCGCCATATCCTGGGGCACGATCTGAGGTTGCCGGGCGGCTACGCCTGGGACTCCTGGTACGCGCGCACCTTCGGCCCCGTGCCCGCGGCCCACTTCCCCGTCAAGGACCGAGCGGCGGCCGCGCGCGAGGATTACGCTCGCTCGCTGGTGGCCAGGCCGCCGGCCTCGGCCACCTCGCTGCCCTCGCTGCGCCCCGGGCCCGTCAAGAAGGGCGCGCCCCTGCCGGAGGGCCACCCGCGGCCCCTGACCCCGAAGAAGGAGGCCGACGCCGGGCCCTGAGGCTGGCCTGCGGACGCGTGCTGCTTAGATTGTCGCGCGTCGGGCCTCCTGGCCCTTGTCTCACCCCATCAAGAGGGCGCACATGTCGACCATGGCCAAGCTCCTGTTGCTCTTCACCTTGATCCCCATCCTGGAGATCACCCTGCTCATCCAGCTTCACGAAGTGCTCGGGACCTGGGCGACGATGGGGATCATCTGCGGGACGGCCCTGACCGGGACCACGCTGACGAAGTGGCAGGGGACAATGGCGCTGTCGCGGATCAAGGAGACCCTCTCCCAGGGCGGGATGCCCACCGAGGAGATCCTCGACGGGGTCCTGATCCTCGTCTCGGGGGTGATGCTCATCACCCCAGGGATCCTCACCGACACCGCCGGCCTGCTCCTGCTCCTCCCCTTCGTCCGCAAGCCCGTCCGGGCGTTTGCCAAGCGCAGAGTGATGAGGTGGCTCGAAGAAAAGACGCGCTCCATGGTCAGCGTCGAGTACGGTGAGCAGATGGGCACAGGGGCGCAGTTCCACGGCTTCGAGGACGATCTCTCCGGCGGCTTCGTGGATCGCCGAGGGCGCGATCCCGGCGTGATCGACATCACTCCCGAGTAGACCTGGAGGCAAGAAGAGGTGATACACTGGGGTTTGGATGGACCGAGGGCAGGTGAGGGCATGGCGGCAAGAATCGGGGTGGCGTGTGTGCTCGTCGCGGTGGCGGCGTCCGTGGGGTGCGGCGATGAGGGCGCGGGCGCGGGCCGGGCGGGCGATCCGGGGGTGCCGCTGCCGGAGCGGGACGTGATCCAGGTCGAGGGTCGGCTGGAGGCGGAGTTCGTCGGGGCCGGCCCGCCGTCGATCTGCGACTGGGGCGACGGGAGGGTGGTGATCAACATGCGGATCCGGGATAGGGCCGACGACGCGGAAAACGCGCGCGTGGTGCTGCCCAACGCCGTAAGCGGCGCGGGCCGCCGGGTCGATGAGCTCCTGGTCGACAACGCCATGTCGCTGGACGTGGACAGCCGGCTGGTGGTGCCGCGCTTCGACTCGGTGGTCTGCGGCGGGCCGGCGTCGGAGTGCCCGGAGGGCTTTGAGTGCTCCAACACCACCTTTTGCGAGCGCCCGGCGAGCTTCACGATCGCGCCGGGCTCGGTGCGCTTCGTGCCCAACCGCGTCTCGTTCAAGGATCTGAGCGTGGCGCTGCTCATCGACGAGTCGGCGCAGATCGGAATGGGGGAGACTGCTCAGGATCCGGCCGGCGACAGGCACTTCGCGGCCAAGGCCTTCCTGGAGAAGCTGGCGCCGCGCTTCCCGGGCGTCGAGGTGGCGCT
Source organism: Pseudomonadota bacterium (assembly GCA_005804885.1). Lineage (GTDB taxonomy): Bacteria > Myxococcota_A > Bradymonadia > Bradymonadales > SYOX01. The sequence goes on along the minus strand of SYOX01000210.1, from coordinate 3,973 downwards.
CTACACCTTCGGGGGCGACGGGCTCTCTGGCGTCCAGCAAGTGGTCGGTTATACACAGGATTACGGCCTGCTGGCGGAGACGGTGGTGGGGCTGGAGCCCAGCGGGGGCGAGCGCCCGCTCTTTGACGCGATGAGCACGGCGGCCGAGCACCTGGCGCTGGACGGGCGACAGAACGCCGTGGTGGTGGTGATCACGGGCGGGCCCGACACGGGGTCTGAGGCGCAGATCGGGGATCTGGACGAGCGGCTGGCCGGCGTGCCGGTCTTCTTCGTCCACCTCGGCGCGGCCTCGTCGCCCAACCAGACCCTGCCCGACGACGAGCTCATCCGGCTGTCCTGTCGCCTCGGGGGCAACTACTATTACGAGCTCCAGAGCAGCCTGCTGCGCAAGTCGGTCGTCTTCATCGCCGACATCATCGACGGGGTGTGGACGGTGGAGGTCGAGGCGGCGGGCTTGAGGATCGACACGAAGGCCTTTACGACCCTCGCGGCGACGCTGCGGTTGAACGCGCCGGATCTCGGCTTCTCACAGACGCTTGAGTTTGAAGGCGGTGCGCAGGGATTTTTTGGAAACAGGCTCTTTCTGCCCTATCGCTAGGGCGCGTCCCCTTGGACCTTTGGCCGTGTTTCTTCGACAACGCCGGTGCTTTGTGGCCTGCGCCGGCGCCAGGGTCCGAAGGGAGGCGCACACGTTGAGCACGGGTGAAATACGATGAACCCTTTGAGCATTCGCGGCATTGCAAGCTGGGAGGACTCTGAAGAAGGCCCGACGCGGATCGATGTCTCTCGAAGCGCGCACATGAGCGCGGTGGTGTACTGCTTCGAGGAGGGTCAGGAGATGCTCCCGCACAAGTCCGAGCGGGACATGTCGGTCTACGTCGAGAGCGGCCGGGTCCTGGTGACGAACGGGGAAGGCAAGATGGAGATGGGTCCGAACCAGTTCATCGTGATCCCGGCGGGCCAGTCGCGCGGCATCGAGGCCCGCGAGCAGGCGATCTGCCTCGTGATCCAGTCCCCCTCCGAGTTGTATTGAGCCGTGATCGTCGTCGATCGGTCTGATCCCGAGGAGCTGCTCGGGGCCGACGCGCTGCTGGCCTGTCGCGGGGCGCTGGGGGCCTTGCGCTCGCGCCTGGAGGCCGAGGGCGGCAGGCTCCTGTGGGCGACGGCGGGCCCGCCCTGCTGGCCTGAGATCGACGGCGCCGAGGCGTCGGCGGAGCTGAGGGCCTTCTTCGCGTGGCCGGCGTCGGTGGCGTTGGGCCTGAGGGCCTTCGAGGACACGCTGGAGGGGGTGTCGGAGGCCGAGGGGGGCTGCCGGCTGCGCTGGTCGGCGGTGGAGATCCAGAAGGGGTTGAGGCAGTTCTTGCGGCAGACGCACGGGGCGCTGGAGATGCTCGGCGGGGTGGACCTGACGCCGGCGGATCCTGAGGGCGAGGCGCTCAAGGTGCTGCTGCGGGGGTGCGTGACGCGGCAGGCGCCGAGGGCCTACGAGCAGGTGGCCTGCGGGCTCTTCGAGCGCGCGCGCGAGGGGGACGAGGCGGCGCGCTGGCCGGCGCTCAGGCACCTGCTGACGGCGATGCGGCTGGCCTCCGAGGGGGTGCTCTGCGTCCACTCGGCGGCGCTGGTGGACTGGGCGGTGGCGTCCAGGGAGGGGCTGGGCTTTGAGGGCGCCGAGGGCTTCGAGGCGCAGTTCGAGGGGTTGCGCGCGAGGCTGGGGGGGCTGATGCTGGCGTCGAGGCTGCCCGAGCTGCCCGAGGGCTTCGAGGCGCTCAGCGGCTTCCTTGTGCGGCTGCGGCAGGGTGGGGCTTGATCGCGTCGTTGTCGAGATCGAGCGCCAGCTCCAGGGTCGTCAGGGCGCTTGAAAGGGGCCTTCTCGGCTTGCCTTATGGGGCCAGCCGTGTTAAGCCCGCGTTGCCTGGAGAGGCGGCGAAGGTGGCCCCGGCCGAGGCTCTGATCTCGTCGATCTTCAGGCGTCGCGCGGGTCTGCCCTCGCTCGTGTTGGTGCGCTGGCCCAGGGTTCATCGTCATCTGTCAGGAGATTCACCCCATGGACTGGTTTGTCAGGCTGGTGAAGTCATCGATCGGCAAAAAAGCGCTGATGGGCCTGAGCGGCGCGGCGCTCCTGGGCTTCGTGATCGTGCACATGGCCGGCAACCTGCTGGTCTTCGCCGGGCCGGAGGCGCTCAACGAGTACGCCAAGGGCCTTCATGATCTCGGCCCCGTGCTGTGGGCCATGCGCCTTGGCTTGCTCGGGGCGGTGTTGACGCACATCGCGGTGGCCTTCGCGCTCTTCTCGGAGAACCAGCAGGCCCGGCCCGTCAAGTACCAGCACCCGGCGACGATCAAGGCCTCGCCGCAGTCCCGGACGATGATCGTCTCCGGGTTTCTGCTGCTGCTCTTCATCGTCTACCACCTGCTCCAGTTGACCTTCGGCGTCATCGACGGCGACACGCACGCGGCGAACCCTGCGGCGCTCTACGACCTCAAGGGGGAGATGGTGCCCAACGTCTACCACATGGTGGTGTCGGCCTTCACCCAGCCCCTCGTCACGATCCTGTACATCGTGTCGATGTTGTTGCTCGGCGCGCACTTGAGCCACGGCATCGCCAGCATGTTCCAGTCCCTGGGGCTGTCCAACCCGCGCTACAGGCCCTTGATCAAGAAGCTCGGGTGGGGCCTGTCGGCGCTGCTCGTGACCGGAAACATCGCCATGCCGCTGTGCGTCCTGCTCGGGATCATCGGCGGCGCGCCTGCAGGAGCCTGAACCATGAGCTTGCAGTCCAACGAACCTTCGGGGCCGGTGGCCGAGAAGTGGGACAAGCACCGCTTCGAGATGAAGCTGGTCAACCCGGCCAACAAGCGCAAGTTCGAGATCATCGTGGTCGGCTCGGGGCTGGCGGGCTCGTCCGCGGCGGCGTCGCTGGCCGAGCTCGGCTACACCGTCTCGTGCTTCTGCTACCAGGACAGCCCTCGCCGCGCGCACTCGATCGCGGCCCAGGGCGGCATCAACGCCGCCAAGAACTACCGCAATGACGGCGACAGCGTCTTTCGCCTCTTCTACGACACGGTCAAGGGCGGGGACTTCCGCTCCCGCGAGTCGAACGTCCACCGGCTGGCCCAGGTCAGCGGCAACATCATCGATCAGTGCGCGGCCCAGGGCGTGCCCTTCGCCCGGGAGTAGGGCGGCCACCTCGACACGCGCTCCTTCGGCGGCGCGCAGGTCTCGCGGACCTTCTACGCCCGAGGCCAGACCGGCCAGCAGCTCCTGCTGGGGGCCTACAGCGCGCTGAGCCGCCAGATCGGCGCCGGCAGCGTCACGATGCACACGCGGACCGAGATGCTGGACCTGGTCATCTCCAAGGGGCGCGCGGTGGGGATCATCACGCGCAACCTGGTCACGGGCAAGATCGAGCGCCACGCGGCCCACGCGGTGGTGCTGGCGACCGGGGGCTACGGCAACGTCTTCTACCTGTCGACCAACGCGATGGGCTGCAACGTGACGGCCTCCTACCGGGCCTACAAGCGCGGCGCCTACTTCGCCAACCCGTGCTACGTCCAGGTGCACCCCACCTGCGTCCCCGTCACCGGCGACCACCAGTCCAAGCTGACGCTGATGAGCGAGTCGCTGCGCAATGACGGCCGGGTCTGGGTGCCCCGGAACAAGGGCGAGGGGCGCAAGGCCGCCGACATCCCCGAGTCCGAGCGCTTCTACTACCTCGAGGAGCGCTACCCGGCCTTCGGCAACCTCGTGCCGCGGGACGTGGCCAGCCGCAACAACAAGCAGGTCTGCGACATGGGCCTGGGGCTGGGGGAGTCGGGCCGCGCGGTCTACCTCGACTTCAAGGAGGCCATCGGGCGCCTGGGCAAGGACGAGATCAGCGCCCGCTACGGCAACCTCTTCCACATGTACCAGAAGATCACGGCCGAGAACCCCTACGAGTCGCCGATGCGGATCTACCCCGCGGTGCACTACACG
>SYOX01000209.1 GCA_005804885.1 Pseudomonadota bacterium | reverse complement strand
CGTCGCGGGGCGCCGCGGCGCCCTGCTCCGGGCGCGCTTCGAGGCCCGCTCCGCGGCCCTCGGCGCCGATCAGGCGGCCATCGTCCAGGCCGCCCGGCGCGCCCGCCGCCGCTGGCCCTTCTTCACCGCTCTGTGGGACAAAGGGGGGTCCGATGGGGTCGGCGAGGCGTCTTGACATCGGCCGAGACAGGTGGTGTTATCGACGCGCATGACCCCTTGTGGGATCGAAGATTTTTTGATTGAGACGCTCTTTCTATTGTGTTCGAAATTGATGTCCAATGGAGGTTTGAATGTCGGCCTTTGATCAGTCCCGACAGAGCGCTCCTGTTGAAAACGGCCCCCTTGGGGTCGCCGAGGACGAGCCGCGAGGCGCCTCCGGAGCCTCGCAAAAGACCATCAACGCGTTCTCTGACGCCCTCGAGGTCGCGGGCTGTCGCCTCGACCGGGATCCCGAATATCTCACCCAGTACAAGCTCGACGTCGTCGTCGCGCGGATCCAGAAGATCCACGCCCACGTCAACCTCGGCGTCGTCCTGAGCACCTCCCAGGACGACCTCGACCAGCAGAGCGAGTTCCTGGAGACCTCCCGCCGGGGCGTCGTCCACAAGGCCATCTTCATCGAGATCGACGAGAGCACGCTGCACACCGGCGCCATCCCCGTGGCGATCTCCGCTTGCATGGCCTACCTCTTTGATCGCCGCTATGGTCAACTCAAGGCCATCGGGCTGCGCGTCTTCGAAGACTGCACCTTCCACTACTTCGACGTCGAGGAGAACGTCCGGCGCCTTCGCCGCGACGCCCAGCACCTCAACCACCGCATCGGACAGGAGCTCGGCGGCCACATCATCGCCTACTTCACCGACAAGGGCTTCGGCTTCATCGAGGTCGAAAAAGATCAGAAGTTCTTCTTCCACATCGCCAACGTCGTCGACGACGAGCTGCGCGTCCAGCTCCCCACCTACCAGCCCGGCGAGCTCATCCCCGTCCTCTTCAAGTACGGCGGCTCGGACGGCAAGAAGTACCCCAAGGCCATCGACGTCCTGCTCGACGCCGAATACGACGACGACGACTACGAGGACGACGACGAGGAGGGCGACGACTACTGATCCCCCGCCTGACCCGGCGCCCTCCCCCCTCCCCCTGATCTCCGCCTTCAACTTCCGACCCCTTCCTTCCGATAGTCCAGGCAGGTCCCCAGACAAGGGACCCTCGCTCTTGCCTGTGACCCATTGGGAGGACGCCATGAACCTCGGCGCCAAAGACCCCCTCGCCCGTGCCGCCCTCCGCGCCGCCCTCGGCCTCACCCTGTTCGCGTGGGCGCCGGACGCCAGCGCCTCGGATCCCAAGCCCCCCGAAGGCGAAGCCCTTCAGGGCGAAGCCCTTCCAGACGAGGCCCCTCCTGGCGAGGCCCTTCAGGGCGGAGCCCTTCAGGGCGGAGCCCTGAAGGGCGAGGCTTCTCAGGGGGCAGACCCCGAGGTCGTCAAGATGCGCCTGATCCAGCGCGAGGAGTTCGCCCGCTTCATCGTCAGCGGCACCTCCAACGTCCCCCGCGAGGGCGGCGCCTACGACGCCCGAGCCCTGACCGACGGCCGCCTGTGGAGCGCCTGGGGCAGCGACGAGGTCGAGGATGTCTGGATCGAGATCCACTTCGACACCCCCCGCTACGTCGCCCGCATCCAGTTCATGGGCGGCGACGGCGCCAGCACCGCCGCGTGGCGCCGCTCGCGCCGCCCCCGCGCCTTCGTCATCGTCCACGACCACGGGCAGCGCCATGTGCCTCTGGGCGACGCGATGTCCCTCCAGACCCTCGAGTTCCCCGAGGCCATCGTCACCTCCAGGCTCCAGCTCAAGATGGTGGACGGCGCCTACGGCGGCGGGCTGGCCCGCGCCCCGATGACGATCAGCGAGCTGATGCTCTACGAGCCCGAGAACGTCTTCGCCCTCAAGCCCGACCTGCGACAGGAGATCCAGGCGCTCGTCGAGGCCCTGCGCGATCCCGAGCGCCGCGACCTGGCCTCCACGCACCTGCTCGCCCTCGGGGAGCCAGCCAGGCCCTGGATCCTGACCGCGCTCAAGGAGCGCGACCCGCGCCTGAGGGCCGCCGCCGTCGAGCTGCTCCTGCGGGCCCGCGATCGCAAGGCCATCGATCCCATCCACGCCGCCGCCGAAGAGGTCGTCGCCCGCCCGGACGCCGCCGCAGACCCCGACGAGCGCGCCTTCATGGTCGCCGCGCTGCGCTTCTTCGGCCAGATGCACGCCGTCAAGGGCGCCCGGCTGGCCCGCAAGATGCTCCACCTGCCTCCCTGGCGAGAGGCCATGGAGGGCCAGCTCGTCGAGGCCCTGGCCCAGAGCGGCCTGCCCGAGACCGCGCCTGTCCTCATCGACGCGATGCGCTCGGAGAACCCGGCGCTGGTCGCCGCCGCCATCCCCGCCTTCGCCCACCTCGGCGCCGCCGGCACCTTCGGCATGAACACCCTCGGGCGAGATGAGGACCCCGCCGTCCGCGCCCGCGTCGCTCAGGCCTTCGCCCACTTCTCCCGACCCAGGCCCCTGCCGCTGATCCGGAAGCTGCTCGAAGACCGCGAGCCCGCCGTCCGCGCCCAGATGCTGCGCAGCCTCGGCGAGAGCGCCCACGGCGACCTCCTGCCGATGATCCTCGCCCACACCAGCGACCCCTCGACGGCCCCGCGCCTGAGCGCCGCCGAGGCCCTGGGCCGCTTCCCCCGCGAGGACGCCGCGCTCGCGCTCGTCGCCCTGACCCGCGACCGCTCGCCGCGCGTCCGGTCTGCCGCCGTCAAGGCCCTGGAGCAGCACGCCCAGCACGCCCTCCCCCACCTCGTGGCCCTGGCCCCCCCCGGCGCCGGCCTCCCCGAGGACGTCACCCAGGCCGTCGAGCGCGCTCTGGTCAGGCTGGCGCAGCGCCACGAGAGCGCGCTGAGCGCCCTGCTCCTCGAACCCCTGCCCTCGATGGCGCCCGCCGACGGCCAGCACTTCGCCTACCTGCTGGCCGCCTGCGGCACCACCGGCGCGAGCGCCCTGCTGGCGATGATCGAGAGCGACAACACCCGGCTGGCCTTCTACGCCATGCGCGCCCTCCAGCGCCGCCCCGACTTCGCCCTGGCCGCCATCGAGGCCCGCGTCAACCAGAAGGACTTCGACAGCCTCGACACCAGCCTCATCGCCCGCTACATTCAGATCATCGCCTCAAGCGGCGACCCCGCCTGGGTCCCCACCCTCACCCGCATCGCCAAGGACCCGAGGAAATACCTGCGCGCCGAGGCCATCCGCGCCCTGGGCTACTTCGACGCCCCGCAGGCCAACGCCGCCCTGATCGACGGCCTGAGCGACGAGTGGGAGGACGTCCGCTTCGAGGCCGTCAACGGCCTGGGCGCCCACAAGGTCACCGAGGCCGTCCCCGCCCTGATCGGCATGATCGACCACCACGACACCCGCACCCTGCCCGCCATCCGCGCCCTGGGCGACATCGGCGACCCGCGCGCCCTGCCCGCCCTCTACAGGCTCCTTGAGCACGACCGCTCCACCGTGCGCCAGTACGCCTGCACCGCCATCGGCGCCATCGGGCAGCCCGAGTCCCTCAGCCACCTGCTCGCCGTCATCAACGACAAGGACGAGCTCGTCGCCTTCTACGCCCAGCGGGCCATGCGGCAGATCAAGTAGCCCGCGCTCAGGACCTGGCCTTGAGGTACTGCTCGATCCCCCGGTTGACCCCCTTGAGGTTCGGCGTGATCATCTTGACGACGAACTTCTCGATCTCAGGGCCGATCTTGCCCGCCAGCAACCTCGGCACCCCGGGCACGTTGCGCGCGTCCACCTCCAGCACGCCCTCGATCACCGAGCGCACCGAACGATCGTCGATCCGCGTGTAGGTCGTCCGACCCGTCGTCTTGACCTGCTCCCTGAAGAAGTTCATCTCCAGCCGCCACTCGCACGAAAAACTCGCGTCGTTCCACCTCGCGTAATCCTTCCACGACAGCATCTCCGGCTTGATGAACGAGCGCACCAGCGCCGGCACCTCCGTCTCCGCCGCCGTCCACAGGTTCACCAGCCTCACCCCGCCCTCGATCGCCTCGCGCTCGAGCACATCGATCTTCGCGATGTTCGGCAGGTATTCGACCAGGTTGGCCATCTCGTCGCGCTGCGTCTCGTAGACGAGCGCCTGCGGAAAGCCGATCACATCCTCAACATGAAGCCTCATCAAGCCCCTCCTGTTCGATGTCCACGACGAAGAACCATAGCCCCTGCCCGGCGGCCCTGTCCAGCCGCGCCCTCAAGGCGGCGCGCACACCCGCAAGCGCCTCCAGGCCGCCCGGATCGCGAGCGGCCAGGGGCGTGACCTCAAGGCGGCGTGCACACCCGCAAGGTCTGCGACTCCCCCGTCCTCGGCCGCGCGATCGTCGCGTCGCCGCACTCCGGCATCGCCGACGGGCAGTCCGCGTCCTGCTCGCAGGGCAGCGTGCAGGTGCGCGCCCCGCCCCGGATCAAGCACAGCCCGTGATCGCAGCCGATCTGCCCGCTGCAGTCCGTCCCCGGCGGATCGACCCCCAGCGGGCTGCGGCAGATGAACTCGAAGCGGTCGTCGCCCACGTTCCGGATCAACCCGCAGTTCTGCGCCTCGCGGCCGCAGTCCCCATCCCGGCTGCACCCGTCGGCGCACATCCTGAGCGTCCCGCCCTGGAAGCCGAACTCCGTGCAGATGTAACCCCCAGGCCCCCCCTGGCAGTCGGCGCCGTCCACGCAAGCCCGCGTACACTCATCCGTTATCCCCCGCAGGCACAGCCGATCAAGGCACTGATCGTTGGGCGACAGCCGCCCCTCGCACGACGCCCCCAGGGCGCCGCCGTCCTCCTGCGGGAAGGCGCAGTGCAGCGCCACCGGGTCCTCGAAGTCGATCAACCCGCACACCCTCCCCCCCTCGCTGCACTGCTCGTTGCTCTGGCAGACCACGTCCGGCAAGGTCCGGCACACGTCGAAGCTCCCGGAGAGCCCCTCGCGCTCGATCTCGATCGCCTCGCAGATCTGATCCGGCCCGCAGTCCTGGCGCCCCTGGCAGGGCGCCGAGCAGAAGCCCGACAGGCACAGCCCCGAGGCGCAGCCGCCGTCCGCCTCGCACGCCGCCCCGGGCAGGCCCGGCCCCGGCGCCACCCGACACACCGAGGTCAGCGCCGTCCCGCCCCTGTTCGGGACGATCGAGCACCGCAGCCCGCCCTGGCAGCCCGCGTTGTTGACGCAGGCCACCGGATCCGGCGGCACGCACACCGACCGCCGCGAGGCCTCCGAGCCCCGCAGCGACCTGATCGCGCAGCGGTAGCCCGGCGCCGGGCAGTCCCCGTCCTGAGCGCAGGGGTGCGAGCAGGCCACCGACAAGAAGTCCCGCAGGCACAGGTTCGCGGCGCACTCGCTGTCCTGAGCGCAGCCCGTCGCCAGCGGCCTCCCGCCCCGGTTCGGCGGCAGGCACACCGCCTCGACGTCCTCGACCCCGACCGCCCGCACGAAGCAGGTCTGCCCCACCCCGCACTGCCCCGGCGACTCACAGGGCTCCGGCGCCGCGCACACCCGCGCTGTCGCCGTCCCCAGCTCCACGGCCACCTCGACGTCCGCGCACAGGAGCCCCGGCCCGCAGTCGCCCGCCAGCCGGCAGGGCTCGGCGCAGGCCCCCTGCTCGCACAGCCCGCGGCTGCACTGGGCGTCCTGCTCGCAGCCCTGACCCTGCCCGACGCCGCCCTCGTTGAGGGCGCCGCACACGAAGTCGATCCGATCCGGGCGGCGGCGCGCGACGCACCGCTCCTGCCCCGCGCAGTCCGCGTCGTTGCCGCACGCGTCCTCGGGCAGCGCGCCGCAGAGCTGCGCCTCGACATTGCGGCCCTCAAGCTCCACCACCCGCCGCTGGCACACCAGCCCCCCGTCGCAGTCCTCGTCGCCCACGCAGGCCTGCCCGCACACCCCGGACTGGCACAGCCCGGTCGCGCACGCGCCGTCCTCCTCGCACAAGGCCCCGGCCGGCAGGCCCGGCTCCAGCGCCGCGCCGCAGAAGGCGTGCAGCACGTCGCGGCCCCGCTCCAGGCGGCAGATCAACCCCGGCTCGCAGCCCCCGTCCCGCTCGCACGCGGGCGGCCCGAGGCACACGCCGCGCTCAACTATTTGATCTCCAACAGGAATCTCAATCAAGGCGCAGTCGAGCGGGACCTCCGCCGAGCAGTCCTCGGCCTCGACACAGGGCCCCGAGCAGCGCCCCTGGACGCACAGCGCGCTGCGGCAATCGCCGTCCCCGTCGCAGGGCTCGCCGAGCGCCGCGAGCCCCTCGTCGACGTCGTCACACACGAAATCCAGGCCGCCGCCGCCGCGCTCGGCCCGGCAGACCTCCGGCGCCTCGCAGGCCCTCGGGCTCAAGCAGGGCTCCTGCACCTCGGGCTCCGGCTCGGGTTCGGGCGCAGGCTCGGGCGTCGGCTCAGGCTCAGGCGCCGGCTCAGGCTCGGCGACCTCCTCGTCCGCGACGTCCTGACCGCCGCCGTCCGCACCCGGCGCGTCCGCCTCCACGCCAGCGTCCCTGTCCGGCGAAGGGCCGACCCCGACGCCCACCGCGTCGTCCGACGCGCACCCCGCCGACGCCACGACCAGCGCCGCCACCAGCGTCCCGACGCGCACCGACCCACGACCCCACAGCTTCCTCGACATCTCCTCCCCCTGGCTTCGATCTGCCCGCCCATTGAAGCAGACTCCCGCCCACTGGGCAAAGAAGATCGCCGCGCGGGGTTCAACCCACAGACGCCCCACGCTCCTCGCACCCCTGCGGGGGCTCGTCGGGTGGGGCTAGAATTTCAGGGTGGGCTGCGCCCTGTCGGTCGCAGGCCACCGCGCGGCCCAGGTCGACACCTGGGGGCGTGAAAACCCCAATCTACAGGCCCACTTCGACGCGCTGATCCGGCCCCTCGATCCGCTGTCGTCCGCCCGCCGGCCTGCGCCCACCGGGCGCAGCCCCCACCGCGCTCGTAGCCCCACCCGACGAGCCCGTCCCGAAGGGCGGTGCGAGGAGCGTGGGGCGTCGGTGGCTTCGCTGAGCAGACCTGGCTCAACCCAGGCGAGTCAGGGCGCTCTCCATCAGCTCGACGCAGAGGGCTTCGAGCGCGGGCGTGTCCGGGGCCTCGGGGACGGCCAGCGCCGACCTGTCGTGCATGAGCCCCTTCATGCGCGCCATCAGGGCCTCGGCGTGCTCGGCGAGCTGATCGTAGGACCAGCGGCCCTCCTTGATCGCCATCAGCTCCTCCCGATCGTGCCGCCGCACGATCACATCGCCGCGCGCGATGATCTCCTCGCCCATCCTCAAGAGCCGGATCAGGTGGGTGGCGTGCTTGAGGTCAAAGCCGAACTGGGCCTCCAGGGCCGCGCGGGCGGGGTTGCGCCCTCGCTTCCAGGACTCGTACTGCTTCCAGTTGTTGTGGGCCGCCCGCCAGCGCTTCTCGCGGTCGAGCATCTCCAGGAAGTTGGTGTCGAAGCCCGCCGTCCCCTGCCGCTCGATGACCGTCATGGCCGCGCCGAGCTGACCCTTGGGGACGATCGGCTGGGGGGGCAGGTCGTAGTGCTCGCGCAGCGGCTCGCCCTCGGGCGGGTTGAGCAGCCAGCCGCGGTGGGTCTGGATGCGCGACAGCTGGCTCATGGCGTAGCCCGTGAAGGTCCCGAAGGCCCGCTGGGACAGGAAGAGGCCGCGCGCCTCGCGCAGCCGATCCCCCTCGGGCGAGCTGGACACCACGTCTCCCTCATCGACGAACAACACCTCGATGATCGAGGGGTTGCAGGCCTCGGCCAGCTTGAAGAACTTCTGCAGCGTGTAGAGCACGAGGTCGTCGGGCTCGCGGGCCTCGAACTGCTCGAATTGCTGAGTGAATCCGAGCGCTTGCGCCTTCGTCGGGGCGAGCACGCCCTTGTAGTCGGTGTCGCTGGTGGGGGTGTCGAGCCCGTAGGCGCGCGAGCCGTGTCGGGCGAGGTAGAGGGTGCGGGCCTGGGCGGTGTGGCGATCCATGGGGGGCCTCCGGGGATCAGGGGGCGCGGGCGTCGGCTGGATTTCGGCGTGTGAAGCGGCGAGGTCGCCGCGGGAGGGATGGGTTTGGTGTCGAAGGGGGGGCGTGTCAAGGCGTGAGGTCGCGCAGGTCGCCGGGGTCGGGCGCGCTGGCGAGGGCGGGCCGCGGTGGCCCTCGGCGTCGGGGAGGCCCGAGGGGGGCGGGTCGCGAGGGCGTCGGGGCGGCGTCTGGCCGGGGTTCCAAAACATCGGGGGACGCTTTATCCTGAGCGTGACTTCTCTCTGGATGAAGGCTGCCCCAGCGTCGAGGGGCCTCACGGCGGATGAGGGCTCCTTGGATGGAATGGTGGATGCTTGGGGTATTGGCGCTGACGGGGGTCGCGGCGGGGGCGATCAACACGGTGGCCGGCGGCGGCTCGCTGCTGACGCTGCCGATCATGATCGCGCTGGGGCTGCCGCCGGGGGTGGCCAACGGCACCAACCGGATCGGCGTGATCCTCCAGTCCTCCGTGGCCGCGTGGCAGTTCAAGCGCGAGGGGCTGCTCGACGTGCGGCTCAGCGCCTGGCTGATGGTGCCGACCTGCCTGGGGGCGGCGCTGGGCGCCCTGGTGTCGGTGGAGCTGGACGAGGCGCTCTTTTCGAAGATCATCGGCGCGGTGATGCTCCTGATGCTGGCCGTGGTGCTGCTCAAGCCGGAGCGCTGGCTCAAGGGTCGAGAGGAGGAGAACCCCAAGGCGCTCTGGTGGCAGATCCCGGCCTTCTTCGCCGTCGGGCTCTACGGGGGCTTCCTGCAGGCCGGGGTGGGGGTCTTCCTGCTGGCGGCGCTGGTGCTGCTCACGGGCCGGGATCTGGTGCGCAGCAATGGGGTCAAGGCCGCGCTGGTGGCCGGCTTTACGGCGCCGCCGCTGGTGATCTTCGTGGTGAACGATCTGGTGGTGTGGGCGCCGGGGCTGGCGCTGGCTTGCGGCTCGATGCTCGGCGGGTGGCTCGGCTCGAAGATGACGGTCAGCTGGGGCCCGGCCTTCGTGCGCTGGGTGCTGATCGCGGTCGTGGCGGCCTCTTCGGTCAAGCTGCTGCTGGGGCTCTGATCTGGGCGCGCTGAGCCGGCACTCCACCCCCTGTCCCCCTCCT
>SYOX01000208.1 GCA_005804885.1 Pseudomonadota bacterium | reverse complement strand
CTGCCAGCGCCCAGTTTGTTGCCCCAGTCCGCCGACGAGCCCTCCCATCGCCCCTCCAGTGAGCCTGCCGACCTCGCTGCCATCGGCCTTGCTGGCTAAACCAAGTTCAAAGCATCAGAACGTGGTGAACGCGTACCTTCAAGCGAACCAAACAGATCGGGCTGGGTGTCGTTGAGCAACCAGTCGAAGAGGCCGTCCACCCCCATCTGCTTGAACCTGGCGATCTCTTGATCGGGCGTAAGCGGCGTGCCGCCTCGATTGCGGCCTTCCAGCGGGAAGCTCCCTTCGCCAGCGGTGTCGCCAAAGTAGGGCGCGATGGCGAAGAAATCGATGTGGTCCGCCGTGTCTCGGAAACCGAGGATGGTCTCAACCGCAAAGCCGTTGCCTTGCAGGGTGGCGACGACGCGAAACAGGCGCGATGTGCCCCCAAACACGGCCTCAAAGCGCTTCATCACCTGTGTGGCGCGCAAGGCATAGAATTCGATCGTGGCGGTAAAGGGATCGGTGCCCAGCCCCATGGCTTCGCCTTGTTGTCGGGCGAAGTCGGTCTGCACGAAAATGCCGTTCCACACCTCGTTGGAGTACTCCACATAGACCTTGCGCCCAGATCCGAGCTGGTCGCGGATGATGGCGGCGACCCCATCGACGTAGGCGTCGCTGGCGCGATAGGGGATGTGGAACCAGATGTCCATACCCATCAGGTTGCACAACTCGATCATGACCTCGACCGGCACACCGCGCAGGGGTTGCGTCCAGGTGGCGTGGTCCACGAGCGCTCGCTCTCGCAACTCGATGAGATCAGGATCGGCGTCGATCTCGTTCTGCACGGTGCGGTTGGTGTGGCCCCAGTCCATGAAGCGCAGGTAGCGGTAGGCCTTGATGGTGTCGAGAAACTCTGGCATGAAGCGCGGCCCATCGACCGCCTCGAAGCTCTTGAAGTCGCCGCCTGGACAGTCGCCTTCCTCGTCCACCCGGCGCAAGGGATTGGAGGTGCAAATACCGCCCTCTGGCACGATCCTGATTTTGATCGGATCATCTGGATTGGTCCGCGTAATAATCAGAGTCCACAAGTTTTCAGTCAACGTGATCACGTCTCGCGCCGAGCTGCTAGAATCGATCGTCACGTTGCCGTGGTCCACGTCACCGTCGCCGCTCTTGAGGACGATAAAGCGAGTTCCTGCACGCTGGCTGGCATCGATGGTGTTGGTGAAGATGACAGAGCGAGCCACTTGTCCATCTTCCAGGGCGTTGGGCCAACCATCTGCGTCTTTGGCGAGAGAGCGATCGTCCTGAAATTGGTCCACAGTGCCTGAGAACCAGGGACGCGCCATCTTCATATGATCCACGAAAGGAAATTCATTGGAAAAGTCCGTGGGCTGGACCAGGTTGGTGCCCAGCGGTGAATTCACGTTGGCTGTATTTTCAAAGCAGGCTGCTTGGAGATCCTCATCAATGAGCCCGTCGCAGTCGTTGTCCACGCCGTCGCAGACTTCGTCGGTTGGCTCACCGCAGGAGCCGCAGCCATTGAGCAGCCCTTCGTCGATCTGATCATCGCAGTCGTTGTCCACCCCGTCGCAGACTTCGTCGCCCTGTTCGACCACGCCGTCGCAAAGCAGCTCGCCGTTGGCGCAGGTCTGGGTGCCGCGCTGACAAACGCCGTCGTTGGGTCCGCAGGGATCGCCAACCCCTTCGGCGTCCTCGTCGGTCTCTCCATCGCAGTCATCGTCCTGACCGTTGCAGGTTTCCTGGGTGGCGCAATCTCTGTCTTCCATGACGCATCTGTCGCCGTCCCGAACGGTCCCCTCAGGGCATTGAACGCCACCAGCATCGTCGTCCGGCGTGTCCTCGGTGCAGGTTGCCAAGGCCCCTGCCAGGAGCAGCCAGCCCAAGATCCAAGTGCTTTGCCTTGTCCATGCCACGTTTGCGATGCCTTGGAGCATTTTTTCCCCTTTGAAGTGTCATAGCACTTGTTCAACCTGAGATCATGGCGCCTTCAGAGGTACCTGCCAGCGTCACGATATCCGATATCGAGTCCCAGCCGCAGAGGTGATGCCCAAGGTCCGCGACGGGACCATCCGCCTCAAGGCCCGCCCCGGCTTCAGCGCTCGACAAGCGGTCACTCCAGGCGCTCCGACACGATCACAAAAGCCTCGATCGGCGTCCGCTCCACCGCCACCGCCGGCAACGCCGCGCCCTCCTCCGCGCCCACCCGCTCACAGCCGTTCTCCTGCCGGTAGTACCAGACGGGCGAGGGCTCCACCGGCAGCGGCGTCAAAACCGCGGCGATCGCGGCGCGGCTCTCACCGTCGACCGTGATCACCTCATGTTCCAGTAAATGCGACGCCCCATGGGTCAGGCATCCGTCGAGCTGAGAGAGCAGCGCCGGCTCCGTACACGCCGGGTCGAGGTAGACCGGCCCCTCGCCCGCTGAAGCCGAGGCGGGCAGGCAGCGCAGCTCCCCGGTGCCGATGTCCGTGATCACACACACCTCCCCTCGCGCCGTGTCCTCGAACCAGTAGGGGAGCCGACGGCTGCGATCCGTCACGTCCGGATTGCGCGCAGCCACGCCGCCGGACGACAGGCCATAATGAGCCCGGAGCCGACCTGTACCCACGCTCGCCACCTCCAGCCTGGGAAGATCCCCCACCGCCGACCCCATGGCGCGGACATTCACGGAGCCTGAGGTCACGATCGCCTCGCACAGGTTCGAAGGCATGGCGCGCTTGAACACCCGACCGCTCTCGAAGCGGCTCATCTCCAGGATGCGGGTCGGGAGACCCGGCCCGCCGCGCGCCCCGGTGCAGGTTCCCTCGGACACCAGCCCCAGCACATTGTCCGGGCACAACTGATGATCGACCTCCACCACGAGAAGCGGCTCGCTGCACGCGCCATCCGCGAACAAGTCCAGCACCGACGTGACCGGCGTCCCCGCAGGAACGCAGACGGGGGAGCCCGCCACCGGCTCGAACAGGTCGCACTCCTTGCCGTCCGGACCTGCGAGACTCTCGACCTCCAGCGACCCGTCGTCTCCGCGGAACCCCCGCGCAGAAACCTCGCCGTGGGCATCCACCTCCTCCACCGCACCCACGAGGGACTCGAAGGGGACCGGCTGGAGTTCCACGACCTCCACGCCTGAGTCGGGCGGCGGCAATCCCCCGCTGACGGTGCAGTTCCCGGGGGTGCCCGAGTACACCTCCCGCGGTCGCTCGATCAGGACCGGGCGGAACAGGCGGTCGTGGGGCGGCCTGGCGTCAGGGTCACAGCGCAGGGGATCTTGTGTGGCACCATCCCCACCGAGGAGGAAGGGCGGCAGGTCTCCAGGGCGAAAGATGAATCGCCCCGGACGCTCGCAGCCAGCGTCCAGGTAGAAGTCGCCGATGAACGGTTCCCCGACGCTCGGGACCCGGGGAAGGCAGCGGATCGACCCATCCGCCACCACCTGAAACCCGCAGTCCACCTCCAGCTCGCTGTCGTACCACCCGGCAAACAGGAGCGCTCCGTCTCCTCCGTCAATGACCCGCGCCCGCAGGCGGTCGCCGCTTCGCCACGGCGCCTCCTCATCGAGATCGCCTTCGCCTTCGCCCCCACCGTCGTCCACTTGCCCGCCAGCGTCGGGCTCCTCCCCGAAACCTGCCTTCTGGGCGTCATCGCACTGCCACGAGAGCCCCGCAGCCACAAGGGCAATGGCCCACGCAAATCGAGCGTCAGCCCGAAGGCCCCGCACCGGGAAACGACCGGAAGCCGCTTCGGCCTTGGGCTCCAAATCAGCGCGGATGGGACTCTGAGGAGGGGGGGAGCATGACGAAGCGGCACACGCAGACCATGAGAACAAGTTGCGCTTAGCCACGGCGTTCACCTTTGGGATGGGGACTGTCGGGGCCAACGATGGCCAGAACGGCATTGCAGCCCAACAAAGACGCAGTCCTGGACCCCACCTGCCTCCAGACCACGTCATTGCGCGCCGAGCCGCGTTTCTCGTAAGTCTGATACAGCTTGGATTGGAACACAATCCTGTCACCATCCGAGCGATGGGTGCCAGAGCAGCGCCTGGAGATCCTGGCGCCGTCAACAGGACGATTCTCCAGGGGATATCACCTTTGAGGCGGTGCTCCCTTGGGCGGTCTGGAACCGGCGAGGGGGTTGCTTGTCCCGCCCACCAGCGACATAGTCGCGGGGAGGTTTGCCGCCTGCGGGCGGGTTGAGAAGGATGTTCGGCAGCGGAGGGCGCGCGGATGGTGGAGGCGATGATCGGGCGGCTGGACCGCTGGCTGGAGGCCAACCGGCCCGACTACTTTGCCGGCCTTCAGCCGGGCGTCACCGATGCTCAACTCGACGCCTTCGAGATCCAGTTCGCGCTCAAGCTGCCCGCCGCATTCCGCGCCCTGTACCGCTGGCGGAATGGGCAGGCGAACGGCAACAACGAGTCGCTCCAGATGAACCGCATGTTCTCTCCGCTGGAGAGCGTGGCGAACTCCAAAATGTTGCTCGACGGCATGATCGGGTCGGACTTCGACCGGCCGGAGTGGTGGCGGCGGGGGTGGGTGCCGTTCCTGTCCAATGGCGGCGGCAGCCATCTGTGCCTGGACGTGGCCGCTGAGGACGGCGGGCAACCCGGCCAGCTCGTCGCGTTCTGGAAGGCCGACGAGGACCGGCCGGTCAAGTACCCGAGCGTCGAAGCCTGGCTGGCCGATCTGGTCGAGTCGATGGAGTCCGGCAAGTTGAAGCTGATGTAGTCCCGCAAAAGCACGCCGAACCAGAGCTGCAGCAGGCGGCGGGGGCATGAGGCTTTTTGTGACGTGTGGCTCACTCTGCCCCGCCGTCTGCTGAGCTTTATCGTTCGTTAGACCGACAGGGAAGTGATACATCCTTCTTATACCGCCCGCAGGCGGCAAACCTCCCCGAGACTATGTCGCTGGTGGGCGGGATAGACAACACCCTCGCCGGTGCTAGACCGCCCAAGGAGGCACCGCTTCAAAGGTGATTTCCCACCCGCAGACAAGCACATGCCCAGCGACATTGCACGGCGTCCCGATCCCCATCGATCCCGCAACAGTCGGGCTTGCCGAAAAATGCGGCACGCTCAAAACGCGCTCGCCAGCGCGGATAAGAGAGCGATCGGGCTGCAAAAGCCGCCTGAAGGGCCAACACCTCGACAACTCGGGACCGCTTGGGTTACCCACATGCATCCGATGCAACGCGCAGACGGATCGGCTGGAATCGCCTTATGCCTCTCGTTCAGCCACGACGTGCAACACCCCGGAGACAATATGAAAATTTCATTGAAGAACCCGTTCCCGCAATTGCTGCTCTCAACTGCTCTTGGTTGTGCGCTGGCAGCTTGCCAGGACACACAAGCAGAAGTCGGCGAAGTCGAGGGCGAAGAACAAGTCTTTGATATCGCCGAAGACTTCAGCCTCGTCGAGAACCCGAACGGCGCGTACGCGTACGGCTGGAAGCCGGCCG
The DNA here is from genome assembly GCA_005804885.1 of Pseudomonadota bacterium. Taxonomy (GTDB): domain Bacteria; phylum Myxococcota_A; class Bradymonadia; order Bradymonadales; genus SYOX01. Next base: position 82,264 of record SYOX01000208.1, on the reverse strand, counting down.
TGGACGGCGCGTTCACCCTGTTCGACACGACGGCGGAGGGCGGCGGCGATTGCCAGGGCATCGTCACCGACTGGTTCGACGGCGCCATCGGCGGGCCGCCCGTCATCGCGAAGAACTTCACCGTCGACAAGTCCTGCAACGGCATCCCCGCAGGCGCCGTGAACTTCCACCCCGGCCCGAACGGCGAGCTCGCGGTGCTGCGCTGGACGTCGCCGGCCGCAGGCACCGCGACGATCGAGGGCACCTTCCTCGCCGGCGACAGCGGGGCCCTGAGCGTCTTCATCTCGAAGGATGACGCCGTCGTCTTCACGGTGGCGACGACTCCGGACGACGCCCCCTTCTCGTTGACCGAGACGGTGGAGGCCGGCACGACGATCGACTTCGCGGTCGGCGAGGGGTTCGAGTTCGGCAGCACCCCAGTGGACGCCGTCATCACGCTCGCGCCCTGACGCCGGGATCGGGGCGTCGGGGGTGCGGATGACCTGCGCCGCGTTGCGGGACACCCTCTCTCCTCCTGATCGCCCCCCCTCCAACCCCGGATTCCGCGCGGGTGCCCTTGACACCTCCCTTCGCCCTGCGCCCCAATAGCGTCCAACGGCAACGCCGATCGCCGCCTCACCGCGCCACCCCATCCGACGGAGGCGCCAGAGAGGCCCCCCTGACAAGGCGCCACCCCGAGCCCCTCGGCGCGCCATCACCGCCTTACCCGTCCCCACGGAGCGACGCCATGACCCAGGCCCAGTGGACACCGACCGCCTGCATCCTCTGCGAGTGCAACTGCGGCATTGAAGTTCAACTCGGGGGCGACGACGGCCGCCAGTTCTTGCGCTTCCGAGGTGACAAGCGCCACCCCGCCTCCAGAGGCTACGCCTGCGAGAAGGCCCACCGCCTCGACTTCTATCAAAACGCCGGCCACCGCCTCACCCTCCCGCTTCGCAAGAAGGGCGACGGCACCTTCGAAGAGATCTCCTGGGACGTCGCCATCAAGGAGGTCGCCGAGCGCCTCTCCAAGGTCCGCGACACCTGGGGCGGCGCCTCGATCTTCTATTACGGCGGCGGCGGACAGGGCAACCACCTGCCCGGCGCCTACGCCACCTCCACGCGCAGAGCCCTGGGCTCGATCTTCAAGTCCAGCGCCCTGGCCCAGGAGAAGACCGGCGAGTTCTGGATCGCCGACCGGATGCTCGGCGGGGCGACCCGCGGCGACTTCGAACACTGCGAAGTGGCCCTCTTCATTGGTAAAAACCCCTGGCACTCCCACTCCATCCAGCGCGCCCGCACCACCCTCAAGGAGATCGCCCAGGACCCCGCCCGCACCCTCATCGTCATCGACCCACGCCGCACGAAGACCGCCGAGATGGCCGACATCCACCTCCAGGTCCGACCGGGCGGCGACGCCTGGCTCCTGCTCGCCATGCTGGCCACCCTCGCCGAAGAGCACCTGCTCGACACGGACTTCCTCGACGCCCGCGCCGAAGGGCTCGACGAGGTCCTCGCCGTCCTCCGAGGCGTCGACATCTCGGACTGCGCCGCGCGCTCCGGCGTCCCCGAGGAACAGCTCCGCGACGCCGCTCGCCGCATCGCCGCCGCGACCTCCCTCTCCAGCATGGAGGATCTGGGCGTCCAGATGAACCGCAACTCGACCCTCGTGAGCTACCTCCACCGCCTGCTCTTCCTGCTCACCGGCAACTTCGGCAAGCCCGGCGCCCAGTACATCCCCACCACGCTGGTCCCCTTCGCCACCGGCGACGGCGGCAAGAGGAGCCCCGTCGTCGGCGCCCGGATCATCAGCGGCCTCGTCCCCTGCAATGTCATCGCCGAAGAGATCCTGACCGACCACGACGCCCGCTACCGCGCCATGATCGTCGAGGCCACCAACCCCGCACACTCCCTGGCCGACAGCCAGCGCATGCGCGAGGCCCTCGAAAGCCTCGACACCCTGGTCGTCATCGACGTCGCCATGAGCGAGACCGCCCGCCTGGCCGACTACGTCCTGCCCGCCTCGACCCAATTCGAAAAAGCCGAGGCCACCTTCTTCAACTTCGAATTCCCCGACAACGCCTTCCACCTCCGCCCCGCCATCCTGCCCCCACCCCCCGGACCCCTCCCCGAGGCCGAGATCCACGCCCGCCTCTGCGAAGCCCTCGGCGCCTTCAACGACGACACACTCGCCCCCCTCCACGCCGCAGCCCGCCACGGCCTGATGGCCTACGGCGCCGCCTTCATGCAGCACGTCATCGCCAACCCCTCGCTCAACGGCTACGCCGCCGCCATCCTCTACCGCACCCTCGGCCCGACCCTCCCGACCGGCACCGCCGAAGGCGCCGTCCTCCTCGGACTCGCCTTCCGCTGCGCCATGGATCACGGCGCCGACCTCGCCAGAGCCGGCTTCGAAGGCCCACCCGCCGCCGCAGCGCTCAAGCTCTTCCAGGCCATCATCGACACCCCCACCGGCGTCGTCTTCGCCCGCGGCCAATGGGAAGACCTCCGCCCCAGGACCCCCAAGGGCCGCATCAAGCTCGCCCTGCCCGACATGCTCGCCGAGATCCTCGCCCTCAAAGCGCCCGAAATCAATGAGGATTTCCCCTTCACCCTCTCCGCCGGAGAGCGCCGCGCCTTCACCGCAAACACCATCATCCGCCACCCCGACTGGCGCAAGAAGGACCCTCAGGGCGCCCTCTTCATGAACCCCCTCGACGCCGCCAGGCTCGGCGTCGAAACCGGCGGCCAGGTTCGCCTCACCACACCCAGAGGCGCGGCGACCGTCACCGTCGAGGTCAGCGACACCATGCTGCCCGGCCACATCTCACTCCCCAACGGCCTCGGCCTCGACCACCCCGGACAGCAAACCCCAGGCGTCTCCCCCAACGACCTGACCTCGCTCCAAGACCGCGACCCCTTCGTCGGCACACCCTGGCACAAGTGCGTCCCCGCCCAGGTCCAGCCCCTGAGCACACCCTGACCCCGCCCCCCCCCATCAACGCCGCTCACCCCCGCGCCACGATCCCCCAATGCTGCACACGCTCACCAAAATTCCGCGCCGCACAATGAAATCGATGACCACCACCCGCGCATCGACCAGAAACCAACTCCGCACCGCAACAAACCACCAGCGCCTACCACAAGCAGCGAGCGCCGCCCCCAAGCCGGCCCATCGCTGGCACTCCAACGCCCCCTCGCCAGCCCCGCCAGATGGCGGGGCGACCCAGGACAAAACCCAAGGCCCGGGCGCAAGCCCGGGTGGACCGTCAACGTGCAGATCGCACCAACGAAGTCGACTCCCCGATCTCGACGTGCCCGTCATCGAAGTCGACTCGTTGATCTCGACGTGTCCGTCAACGAAGTCGACTCCCCGATCTCGACGCGCCCATCAACAAAGTCGACTCGCCGATCCCGACGTGCCCGTCATCGAAGTCGACTCCACGATCCCGACGTGTCCGACTACGAAGTCGACTCGCCGATCCCGACGTACCCGTCAACGAAGTCGACCCGCCGTTCCGCCGTGCCCGAACCGCGAGCGTCCCTCCCCCTTGCGCAGCGAGAGGGAGGACAGGAGGGGGAGTTCGACGACCCCAGAGACCTCCTGTGGCGCGCGCGCCTCAGCCAAACCCGCACACCCCACCCCCTCCAATCCCTTCTCCTCCCCACGAACACGGCCCCGCCCGTCGGATCATGCGACGGCACGAGCCTTGCTCATGAGATCCACCGACCAGCAGTCACCTCAACCAGGAGATGGAAAGGCATGATGAAGGGCAACGCCTTGATGGGGTTCCTGATCGCGATCTGCGCGGCAGGTTGCGTCGCAGACTCTCCCCCAGAACCGGACGAGCTGGACCCCTCAGAGAGCGCTCACGAGTCCAGACCCGAGGAAGACGCGCCCGTCGCCGCCCTCAAGGCCGGACAGATCAACTGCACGGAACGCTCGGACACGGGCTATGAGCAAGGTCGGGCCTTCGCCATCGATCTGATCCACATCGACGGCAAGCCCGTCGAGTCCTCGACCGCCGACGCCTTCTTCAAGATGAGGCAGGCCGCCAGCCGCGAAGGCGTCAACCTCCGGATCATCAGCGGCTTCAGGAGCAACGCCGAGCAGCAATACCTCTACAGCTGCTACACCTCCTGCTCCTGCAACAACTGCAGCCTCGCCGCCGCCCCCGGCTACAGCAACCACCAGAGCGGCCACGCCCTCGACCTCAACACCCAGGAGTGGGGCGTCTACGACTGGCTCCGCCGCAACGCCGCTCGCTTCGACTTCCACCGCACCGTACCCTCCGAGGACTGGCACTGGGAGTTCAACGGCGCCACGCCGCCCGGCGCGGGGCCTTGCGATGGCGGGCAGAACCATGCCTCGATACGCTTCGTCAGCCCCGCCCCTGGCGCCTCGGCCCGCAATGCCGTCTGGTTCAAGGTCGAGGCCGCCCCCCAGGTCCACCACGTCCGCTTCAGCGCCGACGGCTTCCTGCTCGGCGCCGCCGAGCGCCTCGACCAGCACTTCACCGCCCGCTACACCTTCCACGACCTCGGCCGCCGCACCATCACCGCCTCCGCCTTTGACAAGAACAACCAGCGCGTCGGACAGGCCACCCTCTCCATCGTCGTCACCCCAGGCGAATCTCCCCTGCCCATGGCCATCCGAAACTTCAACGACGGCGACAAGATCCACAACGGCGACGTCCTCTCCCTCGACGCCCACCCCACCGTCGCCCGCGTCCAGTGGAGCATCGGCGGCCACCCCGTCGGCGACACCACCCAAGGCGCCGACGGCTTCCCCCTGCGCCTCCAGCTTCAGGAGACGGGCCACCGCGCCATCCTGGCCCAGGGCCTCGACCAACGGGGCGCCGAGGTGGCCCGCGCCAACCTCATGCTCCACATCCTGCCGCTGGGCGCCTCAGGAGCCGGCGTCCGGCTCACCTCCCCCGACGAGGGCGCGCTGCTGAACAACCCCCTCGTCCTGCGCGCCGTCACCCGCGGCGAGGTCGCCGCGGTCATGTACGTCGCCGAGGGCCGACATACGCTGGGCGTCTCCAGGGATGCCTTGGACAACTTCCCCCTGCCCTTCACCTTCGACACCCTCGGCCGGCGCACCATCGAGGCCAGAGCCCTCGACGCCCAGGGCCGCATCCTCGCCCGGGATCAAGTCTCCTTCACCCTCCAGGACTGAGGCCGCAGGCCGAACCGACCACCGCGATCACTTATAGAAGTGGCCGCCTCAAGACCATATCGCGTAGCTCCCCGTCGCATGGCAGACCGGCTCGGGGTCCTCCCCCGAGGTGATGACGATCTCCCCGTAGGCCGACCGCCGGCCGCGCTTGATCAGCCTGGCCTTGCCCAGCAGATCGACCTGCGGCGCCCCCTTCAGGAAGCTGAAGTTCAAGCTCGTCGTCGCCACCTTCACCCCAAGGCCCACCTCGGACACCACCGCCGCAAAGAGCGCCGTGTCGGCCAGGATCATCATCGACGGCCCGCTGATGATCCCCCCCGGCCTCGACAGCAGCGGCCCGAAGCGCAACCTCACCTCCGCCTCGCCGGCTTCCATGCGCTCGACCGCGAAGTCCAGCATCTGGCTCATCGGGATGTGCTCGCGCACCATCGCCTCGAAGGCCTCCGCAGTCACCCTCATCCCCCAACCTCCCCCATCTGCGCCCGACGCCCTCGCATCTCCGAAGCTCTGGCCCGCCGCGACTCGACAAAGAGCCTCAAGGCGCGCTGGCCCGTCGGCGTCGCCCTGAACTCCTCGACCAGATCCACGACGTGCGGGTCCAGGACCTCGATCGAAGGCAGCACGGCCCCGTAGCCGTGCTCGGGCGTCGGCAAGAGCACCGGCGCCGCCATGCACGCCAGCGAGATGTCCGCCGCCGTGAGCCTGTCCCCGACGAGGTAGCGCCGACCCCCGTAGCGACCCTCCAGCTCCTCGAAGACCTCCCGGACCTGATCCAGCGAGCGCGCCGCGCTCTGCGCCGTGATCCTCAGCGCCTTGACCAACGCCCTCCGAAAGAGCGGATAGCTGGCCGTGAAGAGCGCCGCCTGCACCGACCCCACATTGCGGCGCGCCAGCTCGATCATGATGTCCGGCCTCGACAGCCCCTCGAAGTAGATCGCCCGCCTCGTGTGCGGCCCAAGCCTGTCGTGAAGCTCTCGCTCGATCCGCTCGACCTCCTGCGACGGATAGAGGCTCGTCTCCTCATCCCCGAAGGTGTCCGAGGCCCAGCGCGAGATCGCCGCCGAATCCTGAACCCTCTTCCCCCCCTCCAACACCAGCAAGGGCGTCGAGTAGGGGCTCGACACCTTGTCCCACCGGCCCCGATGACCCAGCGTCATCGCCGCCACCGCCGGAAAATGAAAGAGCGGCATGTACCTCGACTCCACATACGGAACCTCGAAGTGATCCAGCGCCCACCGCGCCCGCTCCACATAGTGAGAAAAACATATCGAATAGAGATGGTGTCCCACGCCCCGACCTCCTCAATGATCCCGTCAACACGCCACCTTGTAGACCACCGGCCGCACCCGCGCCATCCCGCCCTCACGCCCAGAGCGCGCAAATCGCCCCCACACCTTGACACACCCACATCCGACCACACCCTCAGTAGAGTCGCAAAAACTCTTTCAACACGGGCACTTGTGATTCCTCAGTCGCAAGTACCTCTCCCAGGGAAGGTCTGTCATGGCTCAGATTACATGCGCCGCCTGCGGCAAGAGCATTGAAGAGGACGACGCCTACTTCTCGGACAAGGGATCCGTCTGCCCCGAGTGCAACAGCAACCTCGAGATCGAGGCCTCCACCCAGAACCGCCTCCTGTCCGTCGAGAACATCACCACCCTGGCGCTGCTGACCGGCGCGGTGGCCCTGAACATCAACTTCAACGGCGTCAATTACGGCGGCCTCCTCATGGGGCCGGTCGCCCTGATCGCCGCCGCCGTCCTGCTGGCCCAGGCCCTGACGGGATCGCCCGACCCAGCCTGGATGCGCTTCGGCAGGCCCGCCATCCTGCTCATCGCCGGGATCGTCAAGATCGCCCTGACGCTCCCAGGCGTCCTGAGCCTCTGAAGCCGCCGCACACCCCCGGCCGCCCACGGGGCTTGCAAAAACGCGCCTCTCCTGACACTTCATGGACCATGAAGAGAGCTGCGACGCTGATCCCCATCCTCCTCCTGCTCGCCCTCCCGCCCGCCCGCGCCGCCGCAGAGGGCGCCCCCGAGCGCGAGCCCGGCCTGGACTGGCTCGCCATCCCCCTGATGCAGTTCAACGACGACTCCGGCTTCGTCTACGGCCTCAAGCTCGAACTCATCGACTTCCAGCCCGACCGCTCGCCCCACGCCTGGAACCTCGAGCTCAAGCTGCTCCACTCCACCACCAACCGACACCAGCACCGCGCCTCCCTCGACATCCCCCAGATCGCCGGCTCTCCTTGGCGCCTGTCGGCCAGAGCCGAGCTCCTCCACATCGACGACGCGAACTTCTTCGGCCTCGGCAACGACACCCCCAACACCAACGACCCCCTCTTCCACCAATTCCGTCTGACCGAACCTCGCCTCAAGATCATCGCCCGGCGATCACTGAACGAATACCTCTTCGTCTCCCTCGGCCTCCTGGCCAACCTCACCCTCGTCGACGCCACCCCCGGCAGCGCCCTCGACGCCCTCTCCCCCCCCGGCCGCGACGGCGGCCTCGGCGTCGGCGGCCTCCTGAGCCTCGGCATCGACACCCGCGACGACGAACTCGTCCCCACCGAGGGCCTCTTCCTCGAGCTCTACGCCCGAGGCAACCGCGAGGCCCTCGGCAGCGACTTCGGATTCCTCGCCCTCGGCCTCACCGCGCAGCTCTACGCCCGACCCCTCTCCTGGCTCGTCCTGGCACAGCGCCTCATGCTCGAACGCCTCTCCTTCGCACCCCCCTTCTACGAACAGCAGCGCATCGGCGGCACCAGCGACTTCATCGCCCTCGGCGGCGTCTTCTCCCAGCGCGGCTTCCCCGAAGGCCGCTTCGCCGGACGCTCCAAGCTCCTCTCCAACACCGAGCTGCGCGCCTCCCTCCCTCCACTCTGGCAACACCTCCACCTCGGCCTCGGCGCCTTCCTCGACCTCTCCCGCGTCCTCGATCACCGCGACATCATCGACGGCCTCCACCCCTCCGTCGGCGCCTCCCTCTTCATCAACTGGGACAACGCCTTCGTCTTCAGGATCGAACAGGGCTTCTCCAACGAAGACAGCCTCTTCTACATCGAAGGCCGATACCTCTTCTGACCCCAACCCGCCCTCCCCCGAAATCGCCAGTGGCGGCGCCCGCAGCCGGACCTTACAATTGATCCCGGTGGGGCCTCGACGGCGCCGACTCAAGAGACGGCGCCCCATGATCCGATGAACTCAAACAGAACCGTAAACCTCAGGGACAATCTCGGAGTTGCCCCCCATGACCACCCCTCCACGCCCGACCGACCGCCCCGCACCCACCCATAAACGCCATAAAATCAAGAACATGGCCTCAATCGCGGCCTTCTTGATCGCCGCCACCTCGGCCGCCTCGTCGACCGCCCAGGAGCCCTGGCCCATGCGCCACAAGGACCCGGCGCGCACAGGCCGATCCTCCACCGCAGGCCAGATCGCCAACCCGAGCGTCTTGTGGCAGCTCAACACCGGCGGGCAGGTCAACGACCGGGCGACCTTGATCGAGGACGTCAACGGCGACGGCGCCCAGGACTACCTCGTCGTCGTCGGCGGCGCCGTCGTCGCCCGCCGCCTCGACCAGACCCTCCTGTGGGACACCCCCTCGCTGGGCCTCAGCGAGCTGATCTCGGCCCAGGACTTCAACGGCGACGGCCGGGCCGAGGTGCTGGCCCTCGGGCAGATCGCGGCCCTGCTCGACGGCCAGACCGGCCAGCTCCTGTGGCGCTTCGAAAACCCCGACGGATCGGCCCTCCGCAGCATCACGGCGCTGACCACCGACCTCGACCGCGACGGCCAGGACGAGCTCATCCTGGCCGTCGCGAGGCCCCCCCAGATCACTCTGCACGACTTCGGACAGGGCTTCGGAGGCCAGACCCAGCGCTGGCTCCTGACCGACGCCGCCCTGCCCTCCAACGTCTCGCGCCCCGTCCTCGGCGACTTCGACGGCGACACGAAGCTGGCCCTGATCAACCAGAGCCGCTGCCAGGCCCTCTTCGTCGACCTCAACACCGGGACCATCGCCCACACCACCGGCCCGCTGACCACAGGGCAGTTCTGCTACGGCCTGACCCAGGCCGCCGACGTCGACGGCGACGGGCGCCAGGAGCTGATCCTCACCGGCGCGGTCGGCGGCTCGCGCGGCTCCGTCGGCCTGACCGTCTACGACCTGCCCCAGGACCGCGTCCTGTGGCAGCACGAGTACGCCACCGACACGGCCGTGACGACCTCGCTGGCGCCCGCGGGCGCCCTCGCGGACCTCGACGGCGACGGGCGCATGGAGATCGCCCTGTCCGTCTTCAACAACATCGACGAGGTGCAAGGCGACGACGGCGTCCAGGCCCCCGGGCAGTGGGCCACCCTCATCTACGACGCGGCCACCGGCCAGACCCTCGCGGCGCTCCGCGACCGAGTCGCCGTCGGGCTCGCCGACCTCCGCAGGGCGCCCGGCGCCGATCTGATCCTGCGCGAGGCCGTCGAAGGCAGCGTCCGCGTGCCGAGCTTCGGAGCCGTCGAGATCGTCGCCCTGAACCAGGCCCGCGCAGCCTCCACCAGCCACCGCATCGAGGGCGCCCAGGTCCTCACCCAGATCGTCCGCGGGCTCAACAACGTCAACTCCCGCGACAGCGGCGTCGTCCCCGCCACGATGGACCTCGGCCAGGGACCCCTGCTGCTCGTCCTGCGCCGCGCACAGAGCGCCAACAGGCTCCAGGCCCTCGACCTGGACGGGCCACTCCAGATCGCCGCCGATCAACCCACCCCCGAGGGCCTCAGCCACACCCTCCTGAAGGTCCTCGGCGACAGCTCGAACCTCGACGGCCCGCACGCGGCCATCAAGACCGACCAGGGCTCGATCGAGGTCCGCGACGGCGCGCTGACCTCCAGGCTCCAGCTCCCCTTCACGGGCCACGCCGCTCAAGCCCTGATCGCCGCCACCGACGACGGCCTCAAGGTCCTCTACCGCGACTCTGCCCGCACGCTCGTGGCCGTCGACCCCCGCGGCGCCTCGCTCGCCAACCCCCCTGAGCCCTCCTGGCGGCGAGCCGTGACGCGCCGCGCCGGCGAGTCCGTCGCCGTCGACGTCGACGGCGACGGCCCCATGGAGATCGTCCACACCGGAGAGCAGGACGACGGCACCCCCTTCATCGAGCTGATCTCCAGCCTCGGGCAGCCCCGCTGGCGGCGCGCGCTCCTCGACGCCGCCGCCGCCCCCTTCGCCCTGACACCAGGCCAGTTCTCCAACAACCACGCAGGGTTGGAGATCGCAGCCCTGACCTTCACCCTCTCGGGAGGGGCCCAGGCGATGACCCTGGACGGCGCAACCGGAGAGGTGATCTCGACGCGCCTGGCCGACATCGCCGCCGTCAAGAGCAACCCCAACCGGGAGCTCTTCCCCCTCGGCGACCTCGACAACAACGGGATCGACGACCTCCTCCTGCTGCACTACACGACCTTCGAGCGCTTCGACGGCGACGCCCTGGCCCAGCCCCCCGACGCGCTCGTCAACTTCCCGCCCCAGACCGCAAGGCCGGCCAACAGCGCCCTGATCCGCGGCCCCCAGGGCCAGCCCGCCGTCTTCCTCAACCTCTTCTCGACCCACAAGGCCCTGGTCGACGTCGACCGGGGGGAGACGCTCTGGAGCGTCCCGTCCGAGCCCTCCCACACCGCCGCCCAGGCCAACCACGCTGGCCTCTCCGACGTCGACGGCGACGGCGCCTGGGACATCGCCATCCCAGGTCAGTTCGGGGACCTGACCGTCCTGTCCAGCGCCGACGGGCGGCCGCTGCTGCGCCTCTGCCTCATCGACGGACAGGTCCGCCCGCTGGCCGAGCCCGCCACGCCCGACCTCTGCGCCGCCACCACGGCCCTGTCCTCCGTCGCCGTCGCCGACATCAACGGCGACGGCGACGAGGACCTCGTCGTCGGCACCAGCGCCGGCTGGCTCTACGCCATCTCGGCGAGCAACGGAAAGAAGGTCTGGGCCATCGACCTCGGCGCCAGCGTCCAGGACCCCATGATCGCCGACGTGGACGCCGACGGACAGGCCGAGGTCGTCGTCAGCACCGCCGACTCCAGGCTCGTCGCCATCGACAACGCCGCCATCAGCCCCGTCCAGCAGGTCCGCGAGGTCCTCATCGACCTCCAGGCCCAGATCGTCGACGCCGACCAGGACATCGACACCTCCGCGCGCCTCGACGCCCTCGGCGTCGCCTGGGATCCGGTCGAGGACGCCGACGGCTACATCGTCACCCTCCTGAGCGAGAACCTCAACGCGGTCACCCCGCCCATCGCCGTCGGCGCCCAGACCGCGCTGGTCTTCTCGGGCCTCAGCCTCATCCCTGGCGCCCGCTACGTGGCCCGCGTCGTGCCCTTCAACGCGCGGGCGGGCTCGGCCGCGCCGACCCTCTCCGACGGCGTCCTGATCACGGGCGACGGGCCGATCATCGTCGGCTTCGACGTCCAGCCCGACCCCTTCGACCCGCTCGCGGACGGGACCGCCAGACTGAGCGCGACCCTGGCCGCGCCCGCAGGGCTGGCCCACGTCGAGCTGTCCATCTTCAACCTTGAAGACGCCTTCATCGGGCAGGTCCACGCCGAGCGCTTCGAAGCGGCCGGCGCCGAGATGCTCGACTTCGAGACCCGCTGGGACGGCCGCGACGACCTGGGCACGCTGCCCCCAGGGATCTACCGCGCGCAGCTCGTCGCCTTCGACCTCGACGGCGCGGGCGTGGCCGACTCCGAGACCTTCACCCTGATCGACGGCCAGCCCGCGGAGGCCGGGGAACCCGAGGGCGCACCCGTGACGGTGATCACCCGGCCCCAGGAGCCCCCCTGCTGCGCCTGCAGCTCGCCCGCACGGCGACCCGAGGGCGCGCTCCCAGGCTTGATCCTGGCGCTGGCCGCCGCCCTCGCCTGGACCCGCCGCCGGGCTCGCTGAGATCTCAAGCGGATCTTGTTGTGCAGGGGACGCGCTCGGGCCATGATGGGCCTGCTGCGATGGAGCTTGCACTCAGTGAATCCATGACTCAGGACACAACGCCGGAACCCCGACAAGCCGATCTGGCCCCTGCGCCCGTCGACCAGGCCACGCCCGACCCGACCCCGCTGATGGAGCGCCTGGGCTTGCGCTACATGGCCTCGATCTCGACCACGATGGTCGTCCCGGACGTCGCCGACGACACGATCCACCTGCTCAACGAGGCCGAGCGCGCCGCGATGGCCGGGATCGTTCGACATGGCATCGGCCTCAGCGCGCTGATCGGCGCGCTCTCGGGCCTGGCGACCGCGATCGTCGAGATCCTCACCCACGCCGACTTCATCGCGCCTGAGCGCCTGCCGGCCCCGCCCATCGTCTGGATCGCGGTGGCGACGGTCGTGGCGACAGTCGTGGAGATCGCCTTGATCTATCGGGTGTGTCTGCGCTCGGTCAACGCGCTGGCGCAGAGCGCCGGGCTGGTCGTCGTCGCGCAGCAGGAGGAGATCCTGCGCTCGCTCGTCCGAGCCGCGCTTGAGCTGCCCAACTCCGCCACGCCGGCCTTCGGGATCAACCCCCGCCGTGAGATCTCGCAAGCGTGGCTGATCGCCGTGGGCTTGATCTATAAAGCCAAGGTCAGCCTGACAAACTTCATCTTCAAGGCGCTCGTGCGGCGGATGCTGGCGCGGGTCGGCCTCAGGGTCCTGGAGGCCCTCGTGGCCGTGCCGGTCGTGGCGATCTGGGACGGCGCGGTCTGCTGGAAGGTCTTGCGGGAGGCGCGCATCCGGGTGCTCGGCCCCTCGGCCGCCCAAGCGCTGACCGAGATGATCCTGCCCGCGGGACGCGCCCTCTCGCCCGCCGGGATCGAGGCGGTCTTCGCCGCCCTCGCCGCCGCGATCATGTCGCAGGCCGAGCTGCACCCGAACCTGCTGGCGATGGTGCGAGAGCTCGTCGGGCGCTTCGGTGAGCCGCCCAGCAGCGCCGTGTCGAACTCCAAAGCGCTGATGGAGGCGCTGCCGACGCTCCCTGACGACGAGCGCGCGATCGCCCTCCAGTTCCTGTGCGCCGCCGCCGCGCTCGACGGGCGGCTCTCGTGGGGGGAGCGCAAGTTGACCCGGAGCGCCTTCGAGGCCGCAGGGATGCGCTGGCCCATCCACTCCCTCAAGATCCTGACCGCGCGCCTCTCCAACGGCGAGGCCGTCGAACCCGGTGACATCGAGGCGCTCATCCAGGCGCGCTGAACACGGTGGGAGCCATGACGACCCGATCGCTCAGATCCATCGCGGTCCTCTCCTGGGCCGCCTTCCTCGCCCTTGGCCTGCCGGGGTGCCCGAAGTGCGCCGACTTCCCCATCGTGATCGCGCTCCAGTCGGCCTTCGACGAGCCGACACAGCGCGAGGCGGTGGTGGAGTGGTCCTTTGAGGGCGGCCCCTTTGAGCCCTGCGAGGGCTTCAACGGCGACCGGCATCATTGCGGCCCCAAGCTCCTGTGGGGGCTCTGCGGGCCCGATGAGGACGAGTACGTCGGCACCTACCAGATCCGCGTCACTCAGGGCGAGGATGTCGTGGAGGAGAGGATCGAGGTGGGCAGCGCGAGCTGCAATGGGCCGGAGACCACCTTCATCACCGCCCCGGGTCCTTGACCCCTCCTCTCTCTTGATGGCGATGGAGAGGTCGCCGTCAGCATCCCCTCTTTGAAAGCATGTGAGAGGGACACCTTGACCATCGCGGGCGCTTGCTCCACATCACCCGCCCGCCGCGCGCCTTCGGCCCCCTGCCCCTCCTGGCCCTTCTTGCCCTGATCCTCCTTGTCCGCCGCCGTCGCGGCTGGGATTCCCTCCAACTCAAGAGGACGGAGTCCGGCAAGGTCGACCTCGCCGAGGCAGGGAGAGGCCTCGAACCCCAAGGCTTCGGATGCACCCGGTTGGTGAAGCGCTGGCGATGCCATCGCATCGTCGGGGCGAGCCGTGCCCTCGTCGACGGGTCAAGATCGACGCCCTCAGGCCGCATGGACACCGGAGGCCGCTCCGGATGGGCGCCGAGGGCGCCGAACCCCACGGCCCTCTTTCAAGGCCGCGCCTCCTCCCCCGCGCCCGCCACCTCAGCGACCTGGCAACACCTCCGAGCCGCTCTGGACCCGAGATACGCCTTGAACCACCAGAAGCCCATCAAGCCAACATATTAAAAATGTTCAGCATTGACGACCAGTGAGTTGAGCACTACCTCATGGATCCGACCGATGTCGAAGGCCCCCTTCGGGGAGTCCTTGAAAGAGGTGGCACACAATAGATTCAACTTCTGGCTCCCAACGGAGGATCAAACCCTGGATCACAGAAGTCTATTTGATATCCACCAACGGTCAAAACACATTCGAAATCTCAAATGAATAAAATACACCCACCACTGCATTCTCTCCTTATCGTTTTAAGCGTGATCTTTTCAGGCACGGCCTATGGCGATCAGACCATCGGGGTTGATGTCAATTACTATGGCGGCAATTGTCGTATCTGCGACAATCAGACCTACGCCTGCTCCAACGGGCACGGTGCATGGAACAACGGCCAGCGCACCTTCACCGATCCGGTCGGATCGGCAAACTATGTCACCCAGGTTGAGTTCCACGCCAACGGCGTCTTCGGCTGCAGCGGCCCGACCTCCACGATCGAGGCTCGGCTCAACACCTGGCTCTTTGACACAAAGGCGGCCAGCGGTCAGTGCGCATGCGGAAGCTGCGATAGCACCATCGGCTTCGTGAGCCCGACCTACAACGCGGGTATCCCAGGCTACGTCTACGACGGCAACAACACTGTTTTCATGCGAGTAGCGAGCGGCCTGACCTGCATCGCCCGAGTGCGCGTCGTCCTGCACTTCGTCCCTCGACCCTCGATCTGCTTTCGGGACAACGACGGCGATGGCTACGGCGATCCCAACATGAGCAGCCTGCGCACCGCCTGTGACAGCGGCTGGGTCACCAACCGGGCGGATTGCGACGACAGCCGCTCCAACGTCAAGCCCGGTCAGGCCGAGGTCTGCGGCGACAACATCGACAACGACTGCAACACCCAGATCGACGAGAACAAGCTGACCTTCTTCCTGGACAACGACGGCGACACCTTCGGCACCACCCCGGCCCTGCTCTGCGCTGTGACCGGCAACTACCGGGCCACTCGAAACGGCGACTGCAACGACGGCGCTGCGCTGGTCTATCCGGGTCGCACGGAGGTCTGCAACGGCATCGACGACAACTGCGACAGCCAGGTCGACGAGGGCGTCCTGAGGACCTTCTACTTCGACCGCGACGCCGACGGCTTCGGCACCACCGCCTCCTTGCTGGCCTGCAACCCCACCGGCTCCTACAGCTCCTCACGCAACAGCGACTGCGACGACACCCAGAACGACACCTACCCCGGCGCCTTCGAAGTCTGCGACAACCGCGATAATGACTGCGATGACTCCACCGACGAGCTGATCAACCGGAGCTGCTCGACCCAGTGCGGCAACGGCTTCGAGGTCTGCCAGGCCGGCAACTGGATCAACTGCTCGGCCCGCCGGCCCATCGTCGAGGTCTGCGACGGCGCCGACAACGACTGCGACGGCACCACCGACGAGTCGCTGACCCAGGTCTGCCCCTCGCCTTGCGGCTCGGGCGTCCGCACCTGCAACTTCGGCCAATGGACCGCCTGCGACGCCGAGCAACCCCAGGCCGAGGTCTGCGACGGGCTCGACAACGACTGCGACGGCGCCATCGACGACGGGGCCAGCTGCGGCTGCCGCGCCGCTCCGACCCCCAGCGCGATTCGCGGCACCTTGGAGTGGGCCTGGACCGGAAGCCTCCTGATCCCGGCGGCCAGAGGCGTCTCGATGACGCCGATCGTGGCCAACCTGACCGACGACAACGGCGACGGTCGCATCAACCAGCAGGATCTCCCCGAGGTCCTCGTCGCCACCCTCGACGGAGGGGCGCGCAGCGGCGGCTTCCTGCGGGCCATCTCCGGGGTCAACGGCAATTCGCGCTGGACCTACACAGGCCGAAGGGTCGCCGGAGGAAGCTCTCCGGCCGTCGGCGACCTCGACGGCGACCGCATCCCCGAGATCCTCGCCTACGCCTGGAGGGACGCCTCACGAGGAGCCCCTCAAGACATCGGGCTGATCGCCCTGGACAACCTCGGGCGTGTCAAGTGGACCAACGCGGACGTCAACCGCAATGGACAGGGCGAGTCGGGATCACCGGCCATCGCGGACATCGATCCGACCTCTCCAGGCGCGGAGATCGCCACCTGCTTCTGGCTCATCTCCGCCACCGGCCAGACCCTCTGGGACGTCATGCCCGTCGGCTACAACTACCGCGGCGCATGCTCGCCCGCCGTGGCCGACCTCGACGGGGACGGGGACATGGAGATCGCCATCGGCGCCCGCGCCTTCCACCACGACGGCACCCTGGCCTGGAACAACGCCATCCTCCAGGCTGCCTGGAACGGCCGCCTCGACGCCGCACCCGCCGTCGCCGACCTCGACGGCGACGGCCGGCCGGAGGTCGTCGTCGTGCGTCAGTCCGTCGACATCCTCGATGGCGCCACCGGCCAGCTCAAGGCCTCAGCCGCCATCCCCGGCGGCGGCAACGGCGGCGCCGCCTCACTGGCCGACCTCAACGGCGACGGAAGGCCCGAGATCGTCGTGGCCGGCTCCAGCGCCCTCTCCGCCTTGACCCTGACGGCACCCAGCGGCGTGCCGGTCCTGTCGACCTTGTGGTCCTCCACCATCCAGGACTTCTCCTCCGGCACCACCTCCGCCTCCATCTTCGATCTCAACGGCGACGGCAACCCCGAGGTCGTCCACAACGATGAGAACCGCCTGCGCATCTTCAACGGACGCACCGGCGCCGTCCTGTGGCAGGAGGTCAACTGGTCCGGCACCGAGGTCGAGTTCCCCGTCATCGCCGACATCGACAACGACAACCACGCCGAGATCATCGTCGGCCGCAACATCATCGACAACCACCACAACGACCCCGGCACCTACGACGGCAGCGCCCTCGAAGGCCTCAGAGTCTACGGCGACCTCTTCAACCAGTGGATCGGCGCCCGCACCATCTTCAACCAATACAGCTACCACGTCACAAACGTCACCAACGCCGCCCTCATCCCCTCGCCGGAGACCCCCCACTGGACACACCCCGAGACCAACGCCTTCCGCAACAACATCTTCAACCCGACCACCCTCAACGTCGCCCCCGACTTGACCGTGACTCTGCTCGGCTCCCCGGTTCAAGGGCCCAGAGCCGGCAGCTACCCCAACACCCAGATCCCTTACTGCCCCGCCTACACCCGATACCTCGCCAGGGTCTGCAACAACGGTGACGCCCCGGTCGCCCCAGGCCTCGAAGTGGGCCTCTTCCTCGGCAGCTCGCCCAACGGCGCTCTCGTCGCGGTCACCCAGACCGCCCAGCGCCTTGACACGACCTCACCTGGCAACTGCACGAACGTCATGCTCGAATGGAACAGCGATCGATCGGGCAACAACGCCCTCTATGTCGCCGTTGACCCGGACAACCTCGTGAGCGAGTGCGTCGAGACCAACAACAACACCAACGGCGGCGCCTTGACCCTCGCGGCTCAGGCGGCCGAGGTCTGCGACGGCGTCGACAACGACTGCAATGCCCGCCTCGACGACGACCCGCAGGGCAACACCTTGACGCGAGCCTGCCAGGGCGCCTGCGGCTCGGGTCAGGAGACGTGCGACAACGGGGCGTGGCAGAGTTGCACCGCGCGCCTGCCTTCTCCAGAGGCGTGTGACGGGCGCGACAACGACTGCGACGGGATCGTCGACGAGGTGCGGGACGCCTGCGGAGACGCGCACGACCGATGCGAGTGCGAGGGCAACGTGTGCGCCTGCGTGGCGGTTCAAACGGTGCCGAGCGACTGCTTCTACGGCTGCCCGCTGGGCACCCTCTGCAGCGCGGGCGGCCACTGCGTGCCCTTCTGCCAGGACGACAACCAGTGCCCCCTGGGCCAGCGCTGCTCCGGCGACGAGGTCTGCGTCCAGGACGACGACATCGCCCTGGGTCACTTCACCGACGACGGCCTCGACGGCGCCCCCACCGAGACCATCATGGGCGCTTGCTCCACATCACCCGCCCGCCGCGCGCCCTGGGCGCCGCTCTCCCTCCTGGTCCTCTTCGGCCTCCTGCTGGCCCGTCGACGCAGCCCCTGATCCCTTCCCCCCCTCGACGCCGCCGAGCCCGGCCCCCGCGAGCCCCGATCGTGCCTCGCGCGGGCGGCTCGCTCTGTCGTGTCCGGCGAGGTGCTGGATTCAGGACTTCGTTGAGGGTAGTCTTGGGCCACTGGCAACCCGAGAGGCCCTCATGCGCCCGCTCATCCTGTCGCTCCTCGCCCTGGCTCTGCTCGCCTCGACGGCCTGCGTCATGCCAGATCCGACCGACCCCGAGAACCCCTGGTCCGTCTTTGCCGACGTCCGAACGGCGCTCTGCTTGATCGTCGGCGCGCTGGCCTTCCTCTTCGGGGGCGCACTGACGCTCAAGGAGCGGTGGGCACGCCGCAAGGATCAATCTTGAGACGAGGCTTCCCTCGCCGACGAGCCGATGCCCTTAAAAACAATTAAAATTCAGCCACTTATCAACAACACAGGGCTCAAGATCACGGTCTCTTCGGGTTGAAGGGAGCCCACGACACTGCAAGGCGGCCCCTGTATGGAGACCCACCACGTCTTCCTCGTCCCTGGCTTCTTCGGCTTTACGCACATCGGCACGATGGCCTACTGGGGCCACGTCGAGCAGTTCCTGACCGAGAGCTTCGCGGCCCGCGGCTTGAGCGCGCGCGTCCACTCGGTCAGGACCCCGCCGACGGCCTCGCTGCGCAAGCGCGCCTCGACGCTGTGCGCGGCGATGATCGACGCCATCCCGCAGCCGGGATCGGGGGATCGGATCTACCTCCTGGGGCACTCGACCGGGGGCCTGGACGCGAGGCTCTTGATGACGGGGCAGCCGTGGTTGTCGGAGTTGGAGACGGCGCCCTGGCTCGACAGGGTCCGGGCGGTGGTGATGGTGGCCACACCCCACAAGGGGACGCCCACGGCCTCGTTCTTCGCCAGCCTCCTGGGTCAGCGGCTGCTTGAGGTGTTGTCGCTGGCGACGATCCACACGGTGCGCTTCGGGAGCATCCCGCTCTCGGTGATGTTCAAGCTGGCCGGGGCCTTGTCGCTGGCCGACGGTCGATTCGGGTTCAGCCGGACGCTGCTCGATCAGCTCTTTGATCAGCTCCTCAACGACTTCACGCCGGATCGGCGCCTCCAGATCCAGAGCTTCTTCAGCGAGGTCAACCAGGAGCAGGCCCTGCTGACGCAGCTGACGCCGGAGAGCATGGACGTCTTTGACGGCGTCGTGGTTCAGCGGCCCGGCGTGGGCTATTACTCGGTCGTCACGCGCTCGCCGAGGCCGGGGTTGAGGTCGTCACTGCAAAGGGGGCTCGATCCCTACGCCCAGGCCATGCACGGGCTCTACCACGGCCTGCACAGGTTGGCCGCGTCCGACTCGGGCGTGCCGATGAAGGCGCCGGAGAGCTTGCGTTTGATGGGGATCACGGCCGAGGACAACGACGGGATCGTGCCGACGCTCTCGCAGCTCCACGGCGAGCTGCTCAAGGTCATCGACGCCGATCACCTCGACGTCCTGGGTCACTTCCGGGACTCCGTCAGCCACCCGCCGCACTACGACTGGCTGGTCACGGGGGCCGGCTTTGATCGGGGGCGCTTCGAGGGGCTGTGGCGGTTGATCGTCGACACGCTCCTGAGCCAGCCCTGACCCCCTTGCGCCGCGCTCAATCGGGCTCCTCGCCCTGGACGATGGAGCGCAAACCCACGGTGGCGCTCCCCGCGCGCAGGAAGCGCTCGGCGGCGGGCATGGCGCGGACGATGACCACATTGCAGCGCGCCCGCCGGGCCAGCTCCGAGGAGAAGGGGCCGATGGTGGCGTCCTCGCTCAGGCGGTTCCTGGCCGCGCCGACGATCAGCAGGTCAAAGTCCTCGGAGGCCTCCACGAGCGCCCCGAGGGGGTTGTCCGAGCGCACCAGGCGCGCGGTGTAGGGCACGAGCCGGGTGTGGCGCTGGAGGGCCTCGATCTGGGTGTCTCGCGCCATGGCGAGCGACTTGTCGCTGAGGTCTTCGGGGACGATGCTCAGGTAGGTCACCGCGCCCTTGAAGTGCTCGCAGAGCGCGCCAGCGACGCGGACCATCAGCGGCAGGTTGATGGTGCCGCCGAGGCTGACCCCGATCCGCAGGCAGGGTCGGTCGTGGCGCCAGGCGTAGAGGACGAGGTCGGCGTTGAGCGCGGACATGATGTCTTCGAGGATGCGGTTGCCGGTGTCGTCGGCGTTGTAGCCCATGATGACCAGCCGACAGCGCTCGTCCTGGGCGACGTGGTGGATGGCCGGCCCCAGCGCCCGGGCGGCCCGGATCATCGGGCGCACCGTCGAGCCCTGGCGCTCGGCGAGCTGCTGGACGGCCTCAAGGCCGACGACGGCGTCCTCGCGCTCGCTGTGCTCGCGCAGCGCGTCGGCCAGCGACACCTCGGCCCTGGCCAGCACGATCGTCAGCGGGATCAGCTCGCCCTCATCCGAGGGCAGCATGGCCAGAGCGATCGTGAAGAGGGCCTCGCGGGTCTCGGGGTTGGACAAGGGGACGAGGATGCGCTCCCCGCGGGACATCATCGGCGGCAGATCCTTGTCGGTCAGCGCCACGGACAGGCCGGAGCGCCCCTTGAGGGCGGACTGCTGGGCGTAGGCGATGAAGACGCCCAGGCCCGCGCCGACCAGCAGGCCGCCGACCATCAGCGACTCGGCGCCGAGCGTACCGAGCAGGGCGAGGTTGGCGGCGAAGGCCAGCCAGGGCATGGCGCGCTGGCGCTTGCTGATCGCGTGGCCCTGGTTGGCGGCCTTGCGCTGGAGGCTCGACAGGGCGAAGGAGAGCGGCAGCATCGAGGAGAGCAGCGCGAAGTTGGCCGCTCTGGCCACGAACTCCAGGTTGGCGCTCAGGACGACGAGCGAGGTCGCCGCGGCGCCGGCCAGCAGCGCCGTGGCCGGCACGCCGGTGTCGGGGTTCAGCTTGCCGATCCGGCGAGGGAGCATCCTGTCGCGACCCATGGCGTAGAACTGACGGGCCTTGCTGATCATCGTGCCGTTGAGAGCGCCTCCGGAGGCCAGGATCGCGCCGACCCCGATCAGCGCCGCGCCCCAAGGACCCAGGCCCGCCGTCGCCACCAGCACCAGCGGCGCGTCCGACTTCGCCAGCTCCTCCCAGGGGACCGCCAGGGCGGCCACCAGCACCACGGTCACGTAGATGCACAGCGCGATCAGCAAGGCCATGATCATGGCCCTGGGGACCGTCTGCTCGGGATCGACGACCTCCTCGGAGCTGTTGGCGATGAGCTGATATCCGAAAAAAGAGATGTAGATCAAGGCGATGGCGCTGCCGACCCCCGTGATCCCCATGGGCAGGTGGGGGACGACGTTGTCCACCTCGACGACGAAGAGCGAGCCGAGGACCAGGACGGCCAGGACGGCCACATTGCCCCACGTCAGCACCGACTGGACGCGCTCGCCGCCCACGCCGCCGCGCAAGCCCATCCCGGCCACGGCCCAGATCGCCGCCAGGGCCAGGATCGTCACCGTGGCGCCTCCCGAGAGCGACTGGGGCAAGAAGGCCGCCGCGTAGGAGGCCAGCCCCAGCGCGTAGAGCGCGCAGGCGAACACGCTGCCGACGGCCAGGAGCCAGCCGACCATGAAGCCCCAGAAGGCGCCAAGCTCCTGGTAGGCGTAGAGGTAGCCGCCGCCGGACTTCGGGATCATGCGGGAGAGCTCGGCGTACATAAGGGCCGAGGGCAGCGCGAGCAGACCGCAGGCCGCGAAGGAGAGCCACAGCGCCGGGCCGGCCAGCGAGGCCCCGAGCCCGACCAGCACATAGAGCCCGGCCCCCATCAAGGAGCCCAGCCCCATCGTGATCGCGCTCCAGAGACCGATCCGGGCCTTGAAGGTCACACCCGCGCTGCGCTCTTTCAAGCGCGCCCTCATGTCAACCATCGCGCCACCTCACTCGGAACACCAGACAACTCGACGGCCGCCGCCTACGCGCTCGGCGAGGCCTGCCCGTCGAAAGGGGCGGACTCGGCGCGCGAGCGCCCCCAGCGCCGCATCGAGGTCTTGCCGATGGCGACCTCGACGAGCTTCCTGGCCCGCGTCAAGACCGACTCCTGCACGTAGGGCACCCCGTGGCGCTCGCAGATCGCCTTGACCTGAGGCTGCGCCTTTCGATACTGCAACATCGTCATGTCAGGCCACAGGTGATGCTCGATCTGGTAGTTGAGCCAGCCGTGCAAGAAGTCCGTCACGTCGTCGCCCGTGGCGTAGTTCACCGAGCCGGCGATCTGCCGCAGGTAGAACTCCCCGCGCCCTCGGACGGGCCCGTCGAAGCGATAGAGATCCTCGCCGCCGTGGTTGGGCACGATGACGATGAAGGCGTGCAGGTTCGTCATCGCCTCGGCCAGCGCCGTGTTCGCCATGACGCTCAACCACGCCCACGGCCCCAGCAGCGCGAAGGGCAGCGGCATCAACACGAAGCGCGCCCCGACGTAGGGCAGCGCGCTCTCGGTCCAGAAGCGCCGCCCTGGCTCCTTGAAGGGCGACCAGATGCGGGCGTCGAAGAGCGAGATCGGCTCGACCTCCTCTCCCTGCCGCTGCAGCTCGCGCTGGTGAAGCTCCTTGAGCGTCAAGGGCGCGTAATACAAGTACTTCCAGGTCAGCGAGAAGAAGGCCACCACGGCCGCGCGGGCCGGCATCGGCAGCCCCGAGTCGCGCAGGTGACCAAAGTTCTGCTCGGGCTGATCGGGATCGACCACCTCGCCGAGCTTGTAGTGGTGCAGCAGGTTGTGCTCCTGGCACCACGCGTCGGGGTCGATCCAGTCGAGCCAGTCCAGCACCCTGCGCCGACCCTGCGCGAAGCGCTTCGAGGTGTAGCGCTCAGGCACGCCGGGCACCTTGTCGTAGCCCCGGTGCAGGACGTGGTGCGCGACCATCGCCCAGCGCACGAAGGTCCCGGTGCTCATCAAGCCCGCCGAGATCGGGTTCGGCGCGATCCACGCCGTCGCATAGCCGAGCTGCGAGCAGCGCCGACCCCAGCGTATCATCTTCTCCAGGTGCGCCAGATCCTCCGGCCCGACGTCGGCCCGGAGCGCGTCGCGCACAGCGTTGAGGTCAGCCTCCAGGGCCTTGATGTCGATCCGGTCCATGATGTCGCTCAAGGGGCACTCTCGCGCTTGGGGGTTTCTCCGGGCAGGCAAGCCACAGAAGGGGCGCAGGGAGACTCATCGCCGCGTTTGTTCGCGGCGTGAGACACGGCGGCGCTGACGCCGACGACGCACCCTTGAATCACAGGACGGGCGAGATTACCAGCCGTAGCCGATACGAAAGAAGGTCCACTGGGGCATGAGCCACCGCTCGATGGAGAGCCTGTCCAGATCCCGATCCCAGTCTCCGATCAGGACGCCCACGTCGGCGCCGACGACCAGGCCGAAGTCGGCCATGTGCTCAAGGCCCACCTGCGGGCCAACCCCCCACGACAGCGAGGAGCGGCCTTGCTCGTCGTAGCCGATCCCGGGGATGAAGGCCACCAGGCCCATCAGCGACGTGTAGAGCGTCAGCGAATCGCCTTGAAGGATCGCCGCCTGGACGTGCGCGCTGCCCGTCAGCAGGAAAGCCGACAGGCCGCCGGCCTCCGCCACAAGGCGCAGCCTCTCCGTCGGCGCCCACCCGAAGGTCAGCGAAGCCACGCCGGGGATCCCCCCCGTGATCGACGCCACCTTCGATCTCCTGGCCCACGGCCCCCCGACGAGCGCCTCGGGCGCCTCGGGCCCCGCGCGCTCAGCGCCCGCAGCCCCCTTCGAGGCCGGCTCATCGGCCCGCCCCACGCCTGCGCCGGCGAGCCCGACGAGCGCGGCCGCGAGGACCCACCTGACCCAGGCAGGACCCCCACGGCGCCGCCCGTCGGCGCAGCTCATCGCGCGAGGCCCTCGATGTAGGCGGCCAGCCTCGCCAGATCCTCGTCGCTCCAGTCGGTGCCGAAGAGCGGCATCCGGCTGCCGAAGACATCGCCGATCTCGGCCTGGGTCCCGGCCAGCTTGCGGAAGAGGTAGCTGTTGGCCGGCGAGCCGGGCTCGATGTAGTTGAAGCCCTGGAGGCTCGACGGGATGAGGATCGTGGCGCCCTCGAACTCGTCGAGCGCCAGCCCGCCGCTGAAGTCCCCGTTGAGGTGGCAGAAGCCGCCGCCGCAGTCCACGTTGATCCGCGCCTGAAGCTCCTGCGTCGTAAAGGCCTCGATCACCACCGGGCAGAGGATGTTGTTGTTGCCCGGCGTGCCGAGGTGGTCAGGATCTCCCACGAGGTAGGGATCCTCGGACAGACACCAGTTGGCGGCGCTGTCGTACTCAAGCGCCGAGAAGCTGCCCGCGTCGAGCTGGATGGAGGCCGCGATGCCCTCGGGGAAGGTGTCGCCGTCGTCGAAGCTCAACCGGAAGACCGTCAGCTCGCCGCAGGTCATGCTGACGACGTCCCCCGTGTTGTTCAGGCCAAAGGCGAACTCGGCGTCGACGTTCAGGCCGCCGTTGATGTCAGGGTTGACGCTGCCGCCAAAGAGCGCGAAGCCCCCGGCCTCGATCGTCACGCCCTCCAGCGTCGTCGCGATGGTCGAGCCGTCCCGGAGCACGCACCCGGTCAGGTCAAAGTCCAGATCGCTGGTGTTGAAGACCTCGATGTACTCCGCATTGCCGTCGCTCAAGGGCGCCTCGGTGTCGTACATGATCTCGGTGACGATCACGTCGCCCTCCAACGTCGGCGGCCCGACCACCACGCAGATCGGATCAGCGACGCAATCCTCGTCTTCACAGTCGATCGCGCCGTCAAAGTCATTGTCCTCCTGATCGTCGCAGACCTCGAAGACCGGCACCTCGCAGGGCTCGAAGCGCACCAGCGCCGAGTAGGCGCCGCCGACCTCGAAGCTGTCGACGAAGATGAACCAGGTCTGGCCCGGCGTGGCGATGAACTCGATCTCCGACTGGAGGCCGCCGCCAGCGTCGTCGTTGCAAGCCTCCTCGGAGCCGACGTCGGCGCAGTCGGAGCGGACATGGAGGACGGTGTCGACGTCCGAGCCGAAGGTGTCGACGCACACCGGCGTCTCGACCCCGACCTGGAGCGCGTAGATGTCCTCCGGGCCATTGCCTGCGCCGCGGCACCCGCGGCCGGCGTTGAAGCTCCCTCCCCGATCCGAGGTGTCCCCGAAGACGAAGCCCTCGCCCTCGATGACGGTGGCCCCATCGCACAGGAGCGTCAGACAGAAGACATCGCAGTCGGCGTCGAGACAGTCGACAGCCTCGTCCCCGTCGTTGTCGATCCCGTCGTTGCAGACCTCGGGGTCGGGCAGGCAGGCCGGGTCATTGGCGCAGTCGGCGTCGTTGCAGTCGACGCCCTCGTCCTCGTCGTTGTCGATCCCGTCGTCGCAGACCCGCTCCGTGCAGGTCCTGAAGTCGACGGCCAGCGAGTAGGCGCCGCCGACCTCGAAGCTGTCGACGAAGATGAACCAGGTCTGGCCCGGCGTGGCGATGAACTCGATCTCCGACTGGAGGCCGCGGGCGTCGTCGTTGCAAGCCTCCTCGGAGCCGACGTCGGCGCAGTCGGAGCGGACATGGAGGACGGTGTCGCTGTCCGAGCCGAAGGTGTCGACGCACACCGGCGTCTCGACCTCGACCTGGAGCGCGAAGATGTCCTCCGGGCCATTGCCCGCGCCGCGGCACTCCTGGCTGGCGTTGAAGCTCCCTTCCTGCTCCGAGGTGTCCCCGAAGAAGGTGCCCTCGCCCTCGATGGCGGTGGCCTCATCGCACAGGAGCGTCAGACAGAAGACATCGCAATCGGCGTCGAGACAGTCGACAGCCTGATCGCCGTCGTTGTCCTGGCCGTCGTTGCAGATCTCCGTTGGGATGGCGCAGGCCGGGTCATTGACGCAGTCGGCGTCGTCGCAGTCGACGGCCTGATCGCCGTCGTTGTCCTGGCCGTCGTTGCAGACCTCGGGGTCGGGCAGGCAGGCCGGGTCATTGGCGCAGTCGATGTCGTCGCAATCGACGGCCTGATCGTCGTCGTTGTCGATCCCGTCGTCGCAGTCCTCAGGGGTAAAGGCGCAGGCCGGATCGTCGATGCAGGCGAAGTCATCACAGTCGATCAACATGTTGAAATCATTGTCGATCCCGTCATCGCAGACCTCCTGACAGGCGGGGGCCTCGACGCAGTCCTCGTCACGGCAGTCGATCGCGCCGTCCTCGTCGTTGTCGCTCCCGTCGTCGCAGACCTCGGGGTCAGGCAGGCAGGCCGGGTCGTCGGTGCAGTCGGCGTCGTCGCAGTCGACGTCCTCGTCCCCGTCGTTGTCCGCGCCGTCGTCGCAGACCTCGGGGTCGGGCTCAGGGACACAGACCTCGGAGAGGCCGAAGAAGTTGATGGCCTGGGGGACGACGACCTCGCAGGCCAGATCGCCGACGGAGAGGATGACCGCGAGGGCCTCCTCGTCCTGCGCGCAGGCGGCCTGGCAGGCGGCCTCGGCCTGCGCCGCGACCTCGGCGCCGCACGCCTCGATCAGCTCCGGGCAGGCGGCCACTTCCTCGCAGATCGCCTGACACAGCGCGATCTGACACCCGGCGTCGGCGTCGCAGTCGGCGTCATCGCAGTCGACGTCTTCGTCCAGATCGTTGTCCGCGCCGTCGTCGCAGACCTCGTCTGTAGGCTCAGGCTCGGGCTCAGGCTCCGGCTCGGGCTCAGGCTCCGGCTCGGGCTCAGGCTCCGGCTCGGGCTCGGGCTCGGGCTCCTGGCAGGCCGGGTCGCCGTCGCAGTCGGCGTCGTCGCAGTCGGCGTCGCCGTCCAGGTCGTTGTCGGCGTCGTCGTCGCAGACCTCATCCTCGGCCACGTCGACGTTGGCGCTGCCGTCATCCTCCGGGCACGCCGTCAATCCGACGGACAGCGCCGCCATCAGCGCCAGCAGGAGCCCGCGCCGGAGCAAGGTCCAGGGGGCGAGTCCGGGGAGTCTGATCGGCTCCGGGTTGGATGGGAGGGCGTTCTTCTGGCTCATGGTATCCTTCCTTGCGCGTTCATGTCCTGATCGTCGATGCACGGGGGCGATCGGGCCTCTGGTGCCACACCCGACGAGCCTTTGCAATCCATGCCCGCCAGAGCCTAGAGAAGTCGAAGGCACGAGGCAACACCGCCGCGCCGTGGGGCGCGCGATCGCCCACCTCTCACCTCGTCATCGGGGAGGTCGATCTCAGAGCAACCAGCGGGCAAACACGGACATGGCGGCCACCACGAAGATGCCCCAGGCGAAGCGCCCGATGAAGCTCCCCTGGCCAGCGCGCCCCGGCGCGAAGTCTCGCACGAGGGCCAGCGCGCCCTCGGGGAGCGCGACACGGCAGCGCCAGGTGGTCGCGTTGAGGAAGGTCGAGTAGAGCCCCTCCGTCTCCAGGGGCTCGACGTGCACGTCGGCCGAGGCGTCAAAGGCCACGAGCTGCTCGACGCGCCAGCGCCGGCGCTCCTGCGGCACGCTCTTGCGCAGGCGATCCCCGTACAGGATGAGCGTGACGGGGCCAGCGAAGACGCAAGGCACCGCGTGTCCCCACATCCAGAAGCCCGGCTTGATCAGCCCCCAGAACCAGGACTTCAGCACCGGCGTCGACCCGGCCCGCTCGGAGGACACCACGAAGGCGGCCAGCGCCGAGGGGTCGACGACGACCTGATCGCCCGGCGCGACATCCTCGACGACAAAGCAGCCCGTCGGCGAGCCGCCCACGAGCTCGGTGTCCTCGACCGCCTCGCGGCCCTCAAGCCGCCCGAGCCAGTAGCAGCCGTTCCAGAGCCGCCCGATGGGCGCGCTCAAGGCGTAGGGCGGCTTGAAGGGGATCCCCAGCCGGCGAGACTTGAGGTGGCGCTCGGCGTAGTAGAGCACCTCATTGGCCTCAAGGGACACCGCCAGAGTGTTGTCAGACAGCGCCGAGGTCTTCACGCGTCCTCCCGGGTTGACACTGCGCGCGGCTCGACCACGCGCAAGCTTGCGCCACTGTTGAACAAATGGATCGTCCGCAGGACCAGGGCCAGCGCCGCCAGGATCCCAAGGAGAATCACCACAAGCTCGTGCAGGAAGGTCATCAGCGTCCATCCCTCGCGAAAGACCACGGGGAGGGCCGCTTCGACCTCAAGCTGCGCCGCCTTGATGGAGGGCTCATGCTCGGCGCGGGCACGCTCCAGATCATCCCTGAGGCGCCGATCCGCCGCCTCGATCCCGTCGCGCGCCTCCCTCAGCCGCCTCGCCCGCTCATTCCTGTTCTCATAGAGCTGCTTCAGCTGCGCGTCGGCCGCGGCGGCCTTCGCCTCCACCCCATCCACCACGACCTTGGCCGCCTCGACCTCCTTGTCGAGCGCGATCGCCTTGTCGTGCAGGCGCACCAGGAGCGACTCCATCGCGCGCGCCTCCTTGCACAGGCCGAAGGGCCCCTGCTCCAGATCGAAGAAGTTGCAGAGGCTGTCGATGGGCCCGCCCTTGATCCCGATCAGGCGGCCGTCGTCGGTGAAGGTCGCCCCCGTCTTCTCTTCGGCCTGACGCCGCCTGTCGCTGAAGTTCTGACGCTCGATCTTGGCGCTGATCTGCCGATCGGTCACCTCGTCTCTGGCCCGCAAGGCCTCGCCCTGGAGCCGCCGCTTGTCGCCATCCTGCTTGTCGATCTCCTGAGCGGTCAGTTCGAACTCGCGCTGGGCCGCCTTGACGTGCCGATCCAGGGTCGCGATCTCTTCACCGTGCTTCTTCTCGAGGTCGTCCTGGGTCTGCTGCCAGGCCCGCTCCAGCTCCTCGACCTTCAAGCGGGCGCTCTCCTGGCCGAGCTCGATGGCCTGGACGCAGCGAGAGCCCAGGTAGACCACGATCACCCCGCAGACCAGCGCCATCGCCGCAGAGAAAGCAGCCTGCCTCTTCATCGATCCTTCGCGGCTCCCCATCGCAGACCTCCAGATGCCAGAGTCCACCTCACCTCTATCTTAAGGAGTCCGGGCGGCGAGGTCTGCTGACTTCTCAAGATCGCGCGGCGGGGACCTCACATCGCGGGAGGAGAACCCCGTTCGGGTGGGGCTTGATCGTCTAATCACGCTCGCCGCGACTTTTTCTCTTGAGGATGGCGGGGTGAAAATGTGACCCTGAAGACGATCCACGACGCGTGGCATCCACTCACGACAGAAGACCACAGACGCGACCGCGCTGTGCCAAGGAGATATCTTCATGAGAAAAATCAAGTGGATAGGAGGATCTGGGGTCGCGCTTGCGCTTGTGTTGCTGGCTTCAACGGCGATGGCCCGCCCTGAGCGCGTCGGTCAGGTGCCCAACGGCTTCCAGCGGGCTTGCCGGACCTGCCACAACAACCCCTCCGGGGGGCCGCGCAACACCTTCGGGAACGACATCGAGGAGACGATGACCGAGCCCGGCATCCGGGGCGTGGCTCAGTGGGAGCTGGTCTTCGAGCTTGACTCGGACGGGGACGGCTTCACCAACGGCCAGGAGCTTGGCGATCCCGAGGGCGTCTGGCGCCCTGGCGATCCGAGCCCGCCCTTCCAATCCAACCCCGCCGACGGCGCCTCGGTCCCCCCCGTGTGCGGCGATGGGGTCATCGAGGGCAACGAGGACTGCGACACCGACAGCCTCGACGACGCCACCTGCGCAGACATCGACGGCTTCGGCGAGGGCGAGCTGTCCTGCGCGGAGGACTGCACCTTCGACGTCAGCGCCTGCGTGGAGGCGCCCGAGCCGGAGCCCCAGCCGGAGCCGGAGGGGCAACCCGAGGCCCAACCCGAGGGCGAGCCTGAAGGCCAGCCTGAAGGCCAGCCTGAGGGCGAGCCGGAAGGTCAGCCCGAGGGTCAGCCCGAAGGCGAGCCGGCGCCGGCTGCTCCGCCCGCCGAGGAGGACTGCGCGTGCGCCAGCCTCAACACCCGGCCTTCTGCTTTGAGCTGGTGGCTCGCGCCCCTTGCGCTGATCGGGCTCGGCTTGAGCAGGCGCCGCCGTTGAGGCGAGGCTGATCCTCCGACAGGCCAGGCGCCCCGAAGGCGCCGGACATGGGTCTGGCGTCGGGCGCGCTCGTGGCGCGGCGGAGTCGATTTTAAAAGTCTCGCTTGGAAATTGATGGAAAGCACGGCCTCAAGTATCATCGCGCGACCTCGGTGACCCTTTCATCAAGCAGGAGCGCGGCATGAAGCCCAGATACCAACCCAGCGCCTTTACCTTCTTCAAGCAATCAAGTCCCGAAAACACGGCGCGCGGAGAGGCGCCGAGCTGTCCGACGGGTGAGCCCTGGACGCCTGCGCTCTATGCGTCGTTGTGGTTGAACCGGAGTTTGAGCGAGGAGACCTCGCGAGAGCTGATTGAGCTGCTTCGAGTGGGAGAGCCGGAATCCTACGCGCCGGGAGAGCTTCTGAAGATAGAGCCTGGGCAGGCGGTTGTGGACAAGATCGCGATCATCGTCGCGGGGAGGATCCAGGTGGTGCATCAGACCCCTGGGCAGCCGGCGTCGGTCCGCACCCATCTCCGCGACGGGCATTGGCTCGGCCTGCCCTGGGCGCTCATGGCCTTGATCGGCAAGATGGAGGCGATGCCCGCGGATATGAAGAAGCCCTTCGAGGTCGAGGCGGTCACGGCCGTGAAGGTGCTGGCGATCCCGATAGCGAGCTTCGTGGGGTTGATGAAGCGGCGCGAGGATCTGGAGGCCTTTGTGGCCACCAACTCTTTCTATGCGCTGGGCGAACATCCGGAGTGGCGGGCGCTGATCAAGGCCTATGATAAGTTTCGGAGCGAGCACAACCAGAGCCACAGTGATGTGTTGAAGTTGCCCCACGCGCTGGAGCACCCGTCGGCGTGGTTTGAGACCATCCGAGGGGCGCGGTTCATTGACCTGCTGCAGCCGCAGGATCGCCACTTGCTGTTGCAGGGTTCGTCGGTCTTCCAGCAACCCAGCGATGGGCTTTACCTGGGGGCGGGCGTGGCGAACGATCGGGTGGGGTTGCTCTTATGGGGTGAGGCGACGGGGTTGCTGCCGGGGGAGGGCGGCGCGATGCCGACGCTGGTGTCGACGGCCAGCGCGGGCTCCCTGCTGGGCTATGGAGAGCTGGCCGACGGGGATGAGCGGGCCTCGCACGGCAAGTTGAGGGCGGACAGCGCCAATTTGATGTCGCCCTTGCTGGCGACCCCGGCGCCGCGGCGTGCGGAGATCCACCTTCGGGCCGGCTCGGTGGTCCTGGAGTTCTCCTGGGCGACGCTGCGCTGGCTCTTGTACGAGAAGAAGCACATCTGGCGCCAGGTCTGCACGGCGCTGGCGGCCAAGGTCCCGCCGCACTACTACCCGAACGCGAAGATCTACGTCTTCTATGGAGCGGAGAAAGGCCGAGGCACGACGACCCTGGCCCATGGAGGCGCGATCGCGCTGGCCCGGGCTTATCAAGATGAGGATGCGACGACCGACGAGCCCTGCGTCTGCCTGATTGATCTGAAGTCCTACGACGAGGACATGAAGCGATCGCTCCCGAACTCGGCGGCGCGGAGGCGTTGGAAGAAAGGGGATCTGGAGGACGGCTCGACGGACGACTTTGAATACCGGGAATATGACAGGGCCATCGGCGGCGGCGCGAAGATCCGGGTGGCGTGGTGCAAGGACATCCAGAGGACCGACAGCCTGGTGAGGCTCTTCCGAGAGCAGGGTCAGATGCGCACCATCATCGTGGCGACCAACCACACCGAGCTCAACGCTGACCACAACAACATGCAGGCGCTGGCCGAGAGGCTCAACGCGCTCGGCGTGACGGCCGTGTTGGTCACCGAGAACCCCCGCGACAATTACAGCGCGACGAGGACCCGCCCATCGGCCTTGATCCGGGCCGAGTACCTCACGCCGCGTTTCATCCAGCGGGAGCGGGAGCATGTAATGTCGGTCATGAGGAGGCTGGACGATCCAGCGGCGGCCTCTCTGCCCCAGGATTTGACCTGGGCGCGGCACGTCCTGAGGGTGCCCTATGACGAGGGGGGCTTCAAGTCCTTCTCCAGCACCGATGATGAGTCGCTGGACGGCTTCTTTGAGGGAAAGTCGAAGCTGGCGCAGACCTTTGAGCGGCTGGCGCGGATGATGATGGGGAGGACCGTCGGTCTGGCGCTGGGTGGTGGAGGGGCGTGGGGCTTTACGGAGGTGGCGCTGGTCAAGGCGCTGGTCGACGAGGGCCTGCCGATCGATTACATCTCGGGGACGTCGTTTGGCTCAGTGGTCGCGGGGCTTTACGCGGCCGGGGGGATCGAGGCGCTGGACAAGCTGCTGGCGTGGAGCGATGTTTCGCCGTCGCGCCGTCACCTGTCTGGCGAGCGCGATCTGAAGAATTTGCTGGAGAACCTGGCCGACAGCCGCCTGTCGCGCCGCGTCACTTCGGCGGTCTTCAGCAGCCACCACCTGCAGGCCTTCATCGATGACATCCTGATCGAGCTCTTTGAAGGCAAGGAGCACGTGCTTGAAGAGCCGAAGCCGGGCGAGGCGATGGTCCTGTGGTTGTTGAGCCTGGTTGCGCCCCGCAACAAGTTGAGGGGCTTCCTGGACAAGAACCGGGAGTTGATCGAGCTCATCCAGCGGCGGCTGCCCTCGGACAGGTCCTTCAACATCTTGAACAGCCGCCTTGATGAGGTCTCCGAGCGCCTGGAGGTGCTGGAGAGCAAGGCCCTCGACAAGATCATGCTGAGCACGACCTTGACGCCCTTCATCCCGCTGGGCACCGACGTCCAGCACGAGGGGCCGCGGGTGATCTACCACGGGACCGTCGGCCTGGGGGTGCGCTCGGCCTCGTGCCTGCCGCCGGCCTATCCGTCGCTGCACGTGGGCGACGCGCGGCTCATCGACGGCGCGCTGATCGCCTTCGTGCCGGCTGGGGCGACGCGGCGCTGGGGCGCGGACTTTGTCGTCGCCTGCAACGTCATCCCGACGGACAGCTCGCTGCTCAAGAACCTGGAGGAAGGCTGGGTGTCCAGGGCGGTGGACAAAGCCGTGTCTGTCTCGGCGCCCATCGAGGTGTCCTTGAGGGTCCTGAACAAGTGCGCCAAGGCCCTCAATCGCTTGTCAGGGAAGCGGCGGGTGGAGTCCCCCATCCAGACCAGGGTGAGCCTCCAGGCCAAGGCCATGGAGGAGGAGACGCAGGGGGAGAAGAAGCTCGACCAGGAGCGGGCCTCGATTCTGTTGCGGCTCGTCGACGCGCTCAACGGATTTTACCTGATGAGCTGGAAGGCGGGTCAGGACGAGGGGGCGGCCCACGCCAACTACGTCATCGACATGCAGCCGAGCAACTTTGACATCATGGAGTTCTGGCGAGGTCGAGAGATCAGCGATCGCTACCGCGAGCTGATAGACGAGCAGGGTCTGGCCGCGAGCATCAAGACGCTGTGGAAGGCCCCGAGCGACTGGCTCGACGACGACGCGTATTACGTGTGCGTCAACGATGACAAGCCCAACGAGGAGAACATCAACAGGAACATCGACGACCAGGCCAGGTGAGCGCGTATCTCGTTGTTTCAGCTCGTCTTGAAGTGGCCTCGGGGGTTGGGGGGCTGCCTGCGTGGTGCGATCTGGAGGGGGTTGGGCGTCGATCGGGCTGAAAGTGTGCTCAAGGTGGTGCGTTTCATGGACGGTGCTGGTCGGGGGGGTGCGTCGGAGCCCCGCTGTCTCAAGGCGTGATCAAGGAGAGGCCTGTCATGATCGCTCGATCCGCTCTCATCGGTCCTGGTCTGGTGTTGGCGCTGTTGTTGATCGGCGGGGTCTCCTGTGCCCAGCAGGAGGCGGTGTTGAAGGCCGGCGAGGGGAAGGTCGATCTGGGGGAGAAGGGCAAGTCGTCGGGCTTGCTCAAGGCCGCCAACGCGCAGAAGGCCGCCAACCCGCAGGAGGCCGACGACGCGCAGGAGGACGCTGACGCGCAGGAGGACGCTGACGTGCAGGAGGCCGACGACGCGCAGGAGGCTGCCGACGCGCAGGAGGGGGGGGGCAACGGCGACGACATCTGCGACGATGGTGAGCAGTGTTATCTGCGCGGCGAAGCGGCCTTTGCGGCCAAGGAGTACAGGCTGTCGGAGCGGTTCTTCCGGTTGGCTTGTGAGAGGAAGAACGCGACGGGGTGTACGTTCTGGGGTTATCTGCATCAGTATGGGCATGTGGTCCCGGCGGATCTGGAGTTGGCGCGGGAGCTGTTCAGTGAGGGGTGCAGGAGAGGGGATCCGCTGGGGTGCGCGAACCTGAAGAACCTGGGGTATGAGGCGCCGACGACGCAGGAGGATTACGAGGCCTCTCGGCAGCGCTACGAGCATCTGTGCGAGCAGGGAGATGGGACGGGGTGCAAGAACCTGGGCAACCTCTACTTGCTGGGGTACGGGGTGGCGGCGGACGAGGCGCGGGGGCGGGCGTTGATGGAGAAGGCGTGCAAGCTCAGCAACCAGATCGCGTGCCAGTGGCTGGGCGTGACGGACGACGCGCTGCGTGCGGTTGATCGGTGAGGCGGGGGTTCGGAGGAGCAGTCCGAAGGGCAGCTCGAGGGGCAGAGCGGCCAGGGGCGTCTACAGGCCCTTGATCTTGTAGATCAGGCCCTCGACGACCTTGCTGTCGTCGCGGCTCTGGGACGCGGCGATGAAGGCGTCGCCCTTGCCGGCCTTGAGGGTGAAGTCGGACAGCCAGGGGTACTTGAGGTCGAGGAGATCCTTGAGGCTGATGGCGCCGACGAAGTCGCCCTTGGAGGACCAGACGGAGATGCGGCGGAAGTTGGAGTCCAGGACGCAGACGCCGCCCTCGCAGCCTTCGATGGCGTGGACCCACCCGAAGCCGTTGTCGTCGAAGCTTTTTTCCTCATTGCCGAAGCGGAAGAGCTCCTTGCCCTTGCGGTCGTAGGCCTGGACGACGCGGGGCTCCTTGCTGTTGACGCTCTTGGTGAGGATGCCGCCGATGAAGATCTTGTCGCCGATGATGGCCGAGGTGTTGACGTTGCCGAAGATGCCCTCGCGCTTGTCGTCCTGGCTGAGGTTCTTGAGCACCCAGTCCTCAAGGGTGCAGGCCCCGTCCTTGAACTCGACGATCTTGACGGTGGCGTTGACCCAGGGGGCGATGCCCCACTTGCCGCTCTCGTGCAGCTCGATGTAGCCGCCGGTCTTGCACGCGAACTCCTCCTTGCCGTCCTTGACCGAATAGGCGTTGAAGATGCCGTGTGAGGCCACGATCCGGCCTGACTTGTCGGACGAGAGGTATTCGATCGAGTCCTTGAGCTTGAGGGCGCCCTTGTCTCCGAAGTCCTTGTCGAGCTTGAGCGTGCAGCCGTCCTCGTCCTTGATCTTGAAGGCGTTGAGCTGGCCTTCGCCGTCGACGACGATGAGGCGGTCGTCGATCAGCTCGACGGCCTTGAACATGCTGGAGGTGCTGGTGCCGAGGAAGTCGCGGCCCTCGATCTTGCACAGCTCCGCCTCGATGTCCTTGCCGCCGACCGTCTGGGTCTTGGGGCTGGGCTTGAGGGCCTTGCTGGCAGCGACCTGATCCTCGAAGCTCGCCTCTTCGCCCTCCTTCTGCTCGCCCTCCTTCTCCTCGCCCTTATCCTTCTTGTCCTTCTTATCCTTCTTGCCCTTCTTGGACGACTTGCTGTCCTCCTTGTCGCCCTCGTCGGCCTTCTCGCCCTCGTCGGCCTTCTTGTCGGCCTTCTCGTCGGCCTTCTCGTCGCCCTTGTCGTCGGTGGTGGCCTTCTCGTCGCCCCCGCCGCACGCGCAACCCGCCAGACCCGACGCCGCCAGCGCCAGGCCACCCACAAGAAGCCACTTGAAGTCTCTCATCCGCCCCTCCCTCCTGCATCGATCGCGTCTACAACTCAGGGAGTTCCTCTCCCCTCGCCGCGCGCTGGTCTGGTTCGCCGCGCCCTTGGCGGCTCAAGCGTGATGTTGGGACATTAGCCCAAAGCGCCGACGAACAACAGAGCGGTCAGCGCTGCTTCGGCGCCAAGGCGCCGCGCTCCAGTCCCCCCTCGGCGATCCTCTCAAGGACGAGGCGCCCGCTGGGCTCCTCGGATGAGCCTGCCAGGGGTGGCGCCGGTGGGCTGGCCGTGCTCGTAGATGGGCTGGCCGCCGCAGATCGTGGCGACGTAGCCCTCGGCGTGCTGGAGCAGCCGCCGCCCGCCCGCAGGCAGGTCGTAGACCACCTCCGGGCGCAAGAACCGCAGGCGGTCGTAATCGATGATGTTGAGGTCGGCCTTGAAGCCCGGCGCCAGCACGCCCCGATCCATCAGCCCGTAGGTGCGCGCCGTGGCCGAGGTCTGGCGCATGATGACGTGCTCAAGGCCCAGGCGCTCGCCCCGCGAGCGGTCGCGGGTCCAGTGCGTCAGCATGAAGGTCGGCATCCCCCCGTCGCAGATCGCCCCGCAATGCGCGCCGCCGTCGCTCAAGCCCATGCGGGTGCGCGGGTGCGCGTGCAGGATCCTGAGCATATCCAGGTTCTTGTCCGCGTAGTTGAAGAGAGGGAAGTAGAGCATCCCCTCCCCGTCGTTCTCGGCCATCGCGTCGTAGGCGATCTCCAGCGGGCTGCGCCCCGTGGCCAGGGCCAGCGCCGCGACGCTCTGATCGGCCGTCGGCTCGTAGTCCACCCGATCGTTGAGCGGGTACATCTTGTCGAAGCTCCGCGTCACGAAGGTCGCGAACTCGCCGTCGAAGTTCTGGGGCAAGAAGAACTTCAGGTCCTCGAAGTTCATCGGCGACTCGGACAGCAGGCGGGCCCTGAAGGCCGGATCGCGCAGCATCGCCCGGCGCTCCTGGCGCGTCTTGCCCATCGTCTGGAGCCACGAGGGGAAGGCCACGAAGGGGTGGGCGGTCAGCTCCCAGTTCATCACGATGCCGATGGCCCGCCCCGCGGCCTGGCCGTAGATCGGCGTCCCGTCGCGCTCGGCCTCGTCGAGCATCCGGACCAGATCGCGCCAGAGCTCAGGCGCCTCGTCCGTCTGCGAGATGTTGAAGAGGACCGGCCGCTGGATCTCGTCCGCCAGGGTCTTCATCCAGCCGAAGGACTCGGGGACCTGGAGGTGGCCGATGGCCAGCTGGTAGACCCCCTTGCCAAGGCGGCCCAGCTCCCGGCCGATCCCGAAGATCTCCGCAGGGCTGGCGAAGGTCCCGGGCACCGGCTCCCCGTAGATCGACTTGTGCAGCATCGTGCGCGAGGTCGAAAAACCCAGCGCGCCCGCCTCGATCCCCTCACCGACGAGGCGCGCCATGATCGCGATGTCCTCGGCCGTCGCCTCCTCGTTGGCCGCGCCGCGCTCGCCCATGACGTAGGCCCGCAGCGCCCCGTGCGGCACCTGGGTCCCGAAGTCGATCAGGTGCGGCTTGCCCTCGATCGCGTCGAGGTACTGCGGGAAGCTCTCCCAGGCCCACTCGATCCCCTCGTGCATCGCGGCGCCGGGGATGTCCTCGACGCCCTCCATCAGCGCGATGAGCCAGTCGCGCTTTTCCGGCGCCGCCGGCGCGAAGCCCACCCCGCAGTTGCCCATGACCACCGTGGTGCAGCCGTGCTCGCTCGAAGGCGACAGGAAGGGGTCCCAGGTCACCTGCGCGTCGTAATGCGTGTGCATGTCCACGAAGCCCGGGGTCACCAGCAAGCCCGAGGCGTCGATCTCACGGCGGGCGCGCGTCGACACCCTGCCCACCTCCACGATCAGGCCGCCGTCCACCGCCACGTCCGCCGTGCGCGCCGCCGAGCCCGTCCCGTCCACCACCGTCCCGCCGCGGATCACCAGATCGATCATCCCTCACCCCCCTTGATGGCCTGTCGTCGACGCTGCACGCCGCGCCCGCTTGCTCTATAATGCCACCGTGGCGCCCGCGCGTCGGGCGCGTTTGGAGCGAACGACGTTCAGAATGTGAACGTCGTTCGCAAATTAGCGACAAGCTTCAGCGCCGTCAACCCCTTTGCGAAGGGAGGGGCATGATCTCGACCCGCCAGAGCCGCAAGCGGCTTGCCCGCCAGAAGCAGATGCTCGACGTCGCGATGGGCATCGTCGAGGAGGAGGGGATCAAGGCGCTCACGATCGCGCGCCTGGCCGAGGGCCTCGACGCCGCCGTCGGCGCCATCTACCGCTACTTTCCGAGCAAGCAGGCGCTCTTGAGCGGGCTCCAGCGGCAAGCCCTGGAGCGCTTCGGCGAGGATCTCCGGGCCAGGATCGAGGCGACGACGGCGGCGCTGTGCGCGCAGGGCCTCGACCCGGACAGAGAGGCCCCTGCGGCGCTCTGCCGGCTGTCTGCGGCGCTGTGCGCCTACCTCGACGACGCGCAGCTGGCGCCCGACAGGCACCGGCTGATCGACGAGCTGATCTCGACGCCCGAGGTGCTCTTTGACGACGCCGATCTGCCGACGACCGAGGGCGCGCTGGGGCCGGTGCTGGGCCTGGTCGGCGCGCTGATCGATCGGGCGGTCGCGCTCGGGGCGCTGGGGCCTGGAGACGCGGCCCAGCGCACGCACGTCGCCTGGGCCGCGCTGCACGGCCTGGATCACTTCCGCAAGCGCGATCGCCTCCAGCCGCCGCACCTGCAGATGGCGGCGCTGACCGCGGCCATGATCCGGACCCTCCTGATTGGGTGGGGCGCCGCCCCGAAGGAGGTCGACGCGGCAATGGGCCTGTGGGGGTCGATGTGAGCGCCCATTCGAAGAAGGCTCCCGTCGCCGCGCGGCCTGCCCTTCCGAGGTGGGCGTTGAGCCCGAGCGCGCGATTTTCCAACCTCGATCCCAGAGAGCGAACATGACCCGCACCCTGCTCGTCGCCAACCCCACCGCCCACTCAGGCAAGGCCGAGGCCCGGATCAAGGCCACGCTGAGGGCCATCAAGGCCCGCGGCGTCAGGGTCGACTTCATCCCGACTCGCCCGCAGGGGCGCACGGTCCCCGAGATCGCCGAGGCCCTCAAGGGCGGCAAGTACAGCGCGGCGATCTACATGGGCGGCGACGGCACCTTCGCCGAGGTCGCCCAGGGCATCATGGCCTCGGGGACGCGGACGCCGATGGGGATGATGCCCTCGGGCACCGCCAACGATCAGGGCCGCTCCTTCGGGGTGCGCGCCTCCGAGGACGCGCTGCAGGAGAACCTGGACATCATCGAGGCCGGCTACACCATCGGGCTGGACGGCGGGCGGCTCTCCCGGCTGACCTCTCAGGGGCTGGTGATGGGCGAGGTGGTCTTCTTCGACTCGGCGGGGTGGGGCATCCAGTCGGACATCCTGATCCAGCGCAACCGGGAGAAGCAGATCGTCGAGGAGATCCCGATCCTGCGCAGCATCTACAAGGACAAGGCCGTGTACGCCAAGGCGGCCATCGGCCAGCTCATCAACTCCTACGTCGACCCGATCAGCTTCAAGGCCACGGTCGTGACCAACGACGGCCAGGTGCGGCACATCGAGGGCCTGACCGACATCGTCATCAAGGGCACGGCCATCTACGGCGGCTCCTGGGTGCTGGCCCGCCACAGCGAGCCCGACGACGGCCTCTTCGAGTTCATCCCCATCCAGGGCCGCCTGGACTGGGCCTCCAAGGCGCTGCGCGATCTGGCCGCCATCCCCATCTGGCAGGAGCACCTCGACCTCGTCGGCGTCACCCACTCGGAGGGCTTTTCGGCCAGCAGCTTCGACATGACGCTGGAGCGCGAGGGCAACCGGCCCGTCCCCTCGCAGATCGACGGCGAGGAGTGGCTGCCCGGGCGGCGCTTCAAGGTCGAGGTCATCCCCAGCGCCATCGATCTCATCGTCCCCAGGCACTTCTCGCCGCCCTGGAAGATCGACCGGATCTGACCCTTGCGCGGGACACCAACACCCTCCACGACGACCTCGCCGTGATTTTAGACGCTTCCGGGCGGGGCGAGGTCGCCGCCCGGGGGAGCTCTCGATCACCCCTGGTTCAGGGCGCGTCGTCCACTTCGAAGAGGTGGATGGACTCCTGCTTTGGGCGGCAGGCGGCCGGCTGATCGTCCTTGGCCTTGTCCGAGAC
Source organism: Pseudomonadota bacterium (assembly GCA_005804885.1). Taxonomy (GTDB): domain Bacteria; phylum Myxococcota_A; class Bradymonadia; order Bradymonadales; genus SYOX01. The sequence continues at coordinate 41,998 of SYOX01000208.1, read as the reverse complement.
GAGCACCAGGCGCCGGTCGTCGATCCAGGCCACGCCCTCGACATTGCAGTAGCACACCTGCCCGTCCGCGTCTCTGGGCAGCGGCCACACCTTCCCCTCTCCCTGGAAGCCCTGCGCGTCGGGCGTCAGCGCCCCGATCCAGATCGAGGCGTCCTCCTGGGAGACGACCGCCACCCGGCCATCGGGCGCCACCGCGATGTCGGCATAGTCGCCGAAGGAGGCCAGCTTCGGCAGCTCCAGCTCTCGAGCCGGCTTCCAGCCGCCGCCCTCCTCGGGCTCCAGCACCAGGACGACGCCCCGGCCGCCCTCCTTCGCCTTCTTGCGGCACCCCTGCCCCTCGCACAGCCCGAGCACGAGCTCGCCGTCACCCAGGACCGCGAGCCCCTCCAAGCCCTTGTTCTCGCTCTCGAATTCGAAGCCCACGGCGCCCTCGGACTGGAGGCCCATGTCTTGATCGAAGGCTCTGATCTGCGCCTTGAATCTCTTGTCTTTCTTCTTTTTCTTCTTATCGGCGTCGTCGCCCGCCTCGACCGCCTCGACCGCCTCGATGACGGTGAAGAAGCGCGAGCGCGCCTCCACCCAGACGATCGCCTCGTAGCCGACCTTCTCCTCCTGGCCGCCGCGCCAGACCGAGCCGGCGGCGTTGGCCGAGAGGTCGGCGTTGAGGCGCGCGATCTGGCTCATGTTGTCGAAGGCGACGAAGAGGTCGGCGCCGCGCTTCGTCACGCCGCTGGCCTCCAGGCGATCTCGCCGGTCGTCGCCGGCGAGCAGGTCCTGGATGGGCGACTCCTTGAGGAGTTTGAGCCCGCCCGTCGCGCTCGAGAGCGCGGGGTCGTCCTTCCTGGGGGAGGGCTGGCAGCAGGCGGTCGCGGTGATCGCGATGATGATGGGAAGACAGGCGCTCTTCACGGGCTCCTCCTGGGTGGGCGAGGTGGTTTCTTGAGCGGGCGGGGTCACTGCGGGCGGAGGCGGACGTTGCGCACCGAGTCCGAGCCGTTCTCGCGCGTCGAGTCGAGGATGACGGTCACGGTGCCGGACAGGTTCACGACGCTGTGGACGGCGTAGGCGTACTCGCCGCTGCCGATCTGGCTCAAGCGGCGCTCGACGCCGTTGACGATGACGAGGGCGTGGGCGGGGTTCCGGTTCTCCGTGTGGCGGCCCTCGACCGCGACCTCATAGCGGTCTGCGGTGACGCCCTCAAAGGTGAAGATCGCCCGGCCACGGCCGGAGCCGTCGGGGTTGTACTGGTCGTCGCACGCGCGGTGTTCGTCGTAGCGCGCGGTGTAGGCGTAGTCGCGGCATTCCAGCACCCAGTTGCGGCGCTGCTCGTAGGTCGCCTCCCTGAAGTTCATGATCCGCTCGACGCCATTGCCGGTGCCTGGGGCGTCGGGGTCGGTCAGGCCGCGCGCCAGCAGCGCGTGGAGGGCGTCGGGGCTGTCGTCGAAGCGCAGGCGCCGCGGGCCTTGATCGGGCAGGGGGTAGCCCTGGAGGGGGTCGACCCAGAGGTGGAACCACAGCCCGGTCGAGGAGGCGCGCCGGGCCATGGCCACGACGTCGTCGTCGCCGACGGGGTTGGAGGTGTCGGTGAAGCCCCAGCCGTCGTTGGAGAAGGCGTCGGGGGGTTGGAGGGCGCCGGGCAGGGCGGCCACCTCGGCCGGGCTGTGGACGTGGGTTTCGAAGAAGTCGCCCAGGGGCTCGGTGTCGCCGATGCCGCAGCCGCAGGGGTTGCGGCCCACCGCGTCGACCCAGCCTGCCGCGCGGATCAGATCGCGCAGGGCGCGGGCGGCGCCGATGGCGTGGTTGTCCTCCAGGCCGATCACGAGGCGCAGCTCGACGCTGTCGCGCAGCGGCGCCAGCGCTGCGACCAGGGCCTCGACGTAGGCCCGCAGCTCGGCCTGGAGCGCCGCGTCGGCCTGGAGCGCCGCGTCCAGGGCCGCAGGATCCTGAGGGTATGCGAGATCATAGCCAGGGCGGCGGGCGCCGGGTCCGTTGAGGAGGTAGAGCTGGAGGTGGCGGGAGGTGGCCCGCGGCGTGGCGTCGGCGAGGTCCTCGACGAAGCCGACCAGCGCGGCGAGGTGGGCCGGGTTCGGGCGCCGCGCGCCCACCTGGCCGTCGAGGAACATCTGGACGCCCGCCGGGCGGTAGAGGGGGCCGAAGTCCAGCAAGACGGCTGTCATCGGCCTGGAGAGGCCGCCGAGGGCGCGCAGGAGCCCCTCGCGCGGGAAGTCGGGGGCCAGGGCCGCGAAGGCCGAGATCCCGGCGGGCGCCGGGTGCTCGACCAGGGGCAGGGGCGGCAGGGCATCGCAGTCCAGGTCGAGCCCCGTGGCCTGGACGGCCACCTGGGAGATCCGGAAGAAGGCCCCCTCGGGGCCGTCGAAGGCGACGAAGGCGATCTCGTTCTGCCCCTCGACGGTCATGCCGGTCACGTCGACCTCGAAGGCGCGGCTCGCGTTCTCGAGGGCCGCGTCGGCGGGCAGCTCGATCCGGGGGCCGCCGTTGACCTCGATCCAGCCCTCCGCGCCCGGGTGATCGGCGTCGTAGGCGGAGAAGGTCAGCCGCGCCGAGGTCAGCGCATCGGGCGCGGGGAGGCCGGGGATCTGGAAGGCGACGCGGGGCACATTGCCCCTCCAGGTGTTGACCTCCTGCTCGCCGGCCTGCGTCGCCGCGAAGGCGCAGGTCACCGGGGTTGGCTCGGGCTCAGGCTCGGGTTCGGGCTCGGCGACGTCGGGAGAGTCGGGGTCCGGCGTGGGCTCGTGGGCGTCGTCGGCGTGCGGGCCGCCGTCGGGCTCGGGGGACTCGCCGGCGTCCGGGGCGCCGGCGTCGGCCTCATCGGCGGTCGGCGCGTCGGCGGGCGGGCTGTCGACGGCGACGCAGGCGGACATCATCAGCGCGAGCGCAGCGACGGGCAGGGACAGAGAACCTCGCATTGCATCCTCCAGGTGCAGATGGACAACCCAGCGCCTGAGACTACCAGAGGCGACCGGGCGCCGCGAGCGGTCAGGCGTGGGCGCCGCCGCGCCTTGGAGCAAGAACCCGCGCGCCCATTTGCTCGCGGCGCCCGGTCGATGGGTGTATCATCCCGCCATCAACTGAGTCGGAGCGCAGGACATGTCCTTGACCGTGTTGCAAGAAGCCTTGCTTGAGGTCTTCCCCGTCGAGGGCCAACGCGTCGAGATCCGCCCGCCGAGGCTGGACGGCGAAGGGGCGGACTGGCGGCTGACGATCGCGAAGGGCAGCGCCGTCGCGAGCGTCTGGCTGGTCGTCTGGGACAACCCGATCGGCGTAACCCCGCGCAACCTCTGGTCCATCAAGGAGCAGGAGGTTCTCCTGGTGCCCGAGCGGCACATGGGGGATCTGCCGAGGGCCGCCGCCTACATCAAGGGATGGGCCATGGCGCTGGAGGTCGCGCTGGAGCGCCTCGAAGAGCCCGACGTGCTCATGCCCGCGGATCTGATCTTCCCGCGCGTGCTGGATCTGGTCAGGCCCCGGACGGCCGAGGACTTCGCCGCTGCCCTCCTGGTGCGCAGCCGGCTTGGGAAGCTGATCCCGAAGTGATGGCTGGCGCCGGTCGACGCGATCGGCGCGCGTTTGATGAAGAGAGGTCCCCTTGAACCAGAAGACCCCGACGCTGCCCGCGGCTCTCCGGGGAGACCCGCCGGGCGATACTATTCGAGCCGAGGACGTCGGGCTGTATTCCACTCTGGCGGCCGAGCGCGAAGGCCCGCCGGGCAAGACCATTCGAGCCGAGGACTTCGGGCGGCAACCCACCATCACGGCCGAGCGCGCCCGCCAGAGCCTCGGGCTGGACGGCGCGCCTCAGGGCGAGCCAGTCGAGCCCGGCTACAAGCTCATGGCCGAGATCGGCCGCGGGGGCATGGGGGTGGTCTACAAGGCCAGGCAGCCGGTCTTCCAGCGCGAGATCGCGCTGAAGACCTCGCTGCAGGAGAAGGACGGGAGCTTCGTCTCCGAGGCCGTGGTCACGGCCCACCTTGAGCATCCCAACATCATCCCAGTCTACGATCTGACCACCACCGGGGACAACCGGAGGGCGGCGCTGGCGATGAAGCTCATCCGGGGCAAGAGCTGGGACGATCTGCTCGACCCCAACAAGCCCTCGCCGCAAGGCCCGCTCACGATCGACGACCACCTGGGGATCTTCCTGTCGCTGTGCAATGCGATCGCCTTTGCGCACAGCAAGTCGATCGTCCACTGCGACATCAAGCCCGAGAACGTCCTGGTCGGGGAGTTCGGCGAGGTGCTGGCCGTGGACTGGGGGCTGGCCGTGGACTTCTCCGATCCGCCCAACGCCGACCTGATCGCGCCCCACCGATCGACGCTGACCGGGCCTTGCGGCACGCCCTCGTTCATGGCGCCTGAGCAGGCCCACTGCAACATCAAGCTCATCGGCCCCGCCACCGACGTCTACCTGCTCGGCGCCACGCTCTTCTTGATCTTCACCGGCCGCCCGCGCCACAAGGGCGGCACGGCGCTGCACACGATGCTGATGGCCGCCCACAACGCGCCGCCGGACTTCACCCCCGAGGACGACGTCCCCGAGGAGATGCGCGACATCTGCCGCCGCGCCACGGCCACCGACCCCGCCGACCGCTACCCGAGCGTGGCCGCTCTCCGGGAGGCCGTGCGCGACTTCATGAGCCACCGCGAGAGCTTGCTGATCATGCGGGAGGCCGAGAAGATCCTCAACCAGTGCCTGTCGCCGGTCTATGAGGATCTCAAAAAACGGCAATTCGAGCAAATGTATGACGAATTTGCTCAGGCCGTAGCCGGCTTCCGGCAGGCCCAGCTGCTCTGGAGCGGCAACGAGCTGGCGATCGGGGGCGAGCTCAAGGCCCGGCGCTCCTTCGCCGAGTCCGCCCTGAAGAGCGGCGATCTGGGCATGGCGCGCGCCCAGATCGACGCGCTGCCCGCACAGGACCCTGAGCGGCTCCGGCTCCTCGGCCAGCTCCAGGTCGAGCAGCGCGCCCGGGCGAGGAGCCGCAGGATGATGATGTTGCTGCGCGTCTCGATCCTCGTCGCCCTCGTGATCATCACTGGCGGGGCGCTGATCAGCTACACGGTCATCTCCCAGGAGAAGCGCGCCGTCGATCGCCTGCGCGTCACGGCCGAGCACCGCCTGGACAACATCCTTCGGCTGGCCGACACCCAGCGCCTGACCCAGCTGAACACCGAGGCCGACGCGCTCTGGCCCGCGCTGCCCGAGACGGTCCCGAGGCTCAAGATTTGGATGGAGGAAGCCAGCGAGCTGCTCCACCGCACGCCCGCACACCGCGCCTTTCGAGACACGCTTCGCGCCAAGGGCGTCCCCGACGAGGCCGCGCCCCACGGCGTCACCTTCGAGCGGCCCGACGCGCAGTGGGAGTACGACATGATCGCGCAGCTCGTCCTCGACATGGAGTCCCTTCAGAAGGACAGGGTCCCGGACATGCGCGACCGGCTCGCCTTCGCCTCGACGATCCAGGCGCGCAGCATCGAGGATCATGAGGATCGGTGGGCGGAGGCCGTCGAGGCCATCGCCGCATCGCCGAAGTACGGAGGGCTGAAGATCACGCCCCAGCTCGGCCTCGTCCCCCTGGGTGCCGACGCCGACTCTGGCCTGTGGGAGTTCGCCCACCTCCAGAGCGGGGCGATCCCCAGCCGCGACGAGGGCGGTCGCCTGATCTTGACCGAGGACATGGCCATCGTCCTGGTGCTGTTGCCTGGCGGCAGCTTCGACATGGGCGCTCGCCCCACCCCGGCCGAGGAGCCCAAGCCGGCCAAGGACGACAAGCGCCGCAAGAAGGACAAGAAGCCCAGGAAAGGCCGCGCCTTGCCCGACGCAGACAGCCCCGACGTCGATCCGAAGGCCAGCGCCAGCACGAAGAAGGACAAGAAGCCCAGGAAACGCGGCGACTTGCCCGACCCCGTCGGCCCCAACGTCGATCCGAGGGCCAGCATCAGCGAGGGCCCCGTCCACAACATCACCCTCGATCCCTTCTTCTTCTCCAAGTACGAGATGACCCAGGGGCAGTGGGAGCGCTTCGTCCGCGACAACCCCTCGACCTACGCCCCCGGCAAGGAGGTCGGCGGGAACAAGGTATCCGCCCTGCACCCCGTCGAGATGGTGCTCTGGACGAGGGCCTTTGCGACCCTCACGCGCCTGGACCTGACCCTGCCGACCGAGGCCCAGTGGGAGTACGCCGCCCGCGCCGGCACCACGACCGTCTACTGGACCGGGGACGACTTCGAATCCCTCCAGGGGGCCATCAACATCGCCGACAGCTACTGCAAGCAGAACGGCGGCCCCGGGAGCTGGGGCTACGAACTCTGGCTCAACGACGGCCACGTCGTCCACGCGCCCGTCGGCACCTACCGCGCCAACCCCTTCGGCCTGCACGACGTCGCCGGCAATGTCTGGGAGTGGTGCATGGATGGCTACGGCCTCTACAGCCTCGACACCGACCCCGGCACGGGCCTGCGCCGCTCTCCGAAGGACGCCCCCAAGGTCTTCCGAGGCGGCGGCTTCCGCGCCAGCACCGTCCACGCCCGCGCCGCCGATCGCTACTCCCTCTACGGCAAGGATTATCAAGGCTACGACATCGGCATACGCCCCGCCCGCCTGCTTCAACCCTGATCCGCCCCGCACGCCGACGGGCTTGAGAGCTCGGGGCTGGCGGGCGCAAGACCCCGCCTGGAGCGCAAGCCCCCGCAGGGAGTCATCGAGGGCGTCGTCGCGGGATCGGTTCTCTGCTACACTCCCCCAGCGCGGGCGCCCGTCGAGCCCTCCCCGGCTTGCGCGCCGCCCGACGCCGCGATCCTTGGCCAGACGCAGGGGCCAACCCCATGAAAACACTTCAGATTCTTGCCATGATCGCCGCGATCGCCCTCTGGGGAACCTCGACGGGCTGCGCCCCCGACGCGCCCAGCGCCGACATCGCCGTCGTCGCCGATGATCCAGACGCCGGGGTCGCAGATCCGCGTGACGCGCTCATCGAGGGGGACTCCACGCCCCCTGAGCCCGAGCCCGACGCGGCGCAGGACGCCGATCCGACGTCGGACGCCGACGCGCTGCCTGACGCCGATCCCGAAGGGGACGCCGAGCCCGATCGCGTCGATGCGAGCGAAGGAGACGACGCTGGCGATCCCGACGCGCAAGAGCCTGAGCCGACGCCCGAGCCGACACCCGAGCCGACACCCGAGCCAGCGCCGGAACCTGAGCCAGCACCCGAGCCGACGCCCGAGCCAGAACCCACCCCCGAGCCAGAGCCTGAACCTGAGCCGGAGCCCGATCCAGCGCCCTTCGAGCGCACCTGTGGGCTTCTGACGAACACGGACGCCGAGTCGAACGACATCCGCGGGTGGACCGTGGAGTTGGGGCAGTTCGCCACGACGCGGGGCATCTTCTTCCAGCGCCCTCAGGCCTTTCAGGGCGATTACTCCTTCTACGGCGGGCAGGCCGACGCCTCGATCATGTCCCAGACCGCAGACGTGTCGGCGCACGCGCGGGCGATCGACGCCGGCGAGGTGGTCGCGCAGCTCGGCGCCCAGGTGCGCAACTGGAACGGGGACGACGGCGCCTCGATGTTGCTGACCGCGCTGGGCGGCGACGCGGCCGAGCTGGCCCAGGTCCAGATCGGCCCCTTCTTCGCCGATGACTGGACGGCGCGGCTGGCCCAGCTGCGCCTGCCGCCCGGCACCCGCGCGGTCAAGGCCTCGATGCGCGGCGACAGGTTCGCCGGCCGCGACAACGACGCCTACTTCGACGTCATCTCCCTCTGCCTCGACACCCAGCTCGCGCCCCCGACCTCCGATGAGATGCCCTCGCCGCCCTACCTGATGTGGCCCGACGAGGGCGGCGTCAGCGTGCGCTGGGAGACGAGCGCCGAGGTCGTCGGCCGGGTCGAGTACGGCTACGGCCCGACGCTCGGGGCCTTCGTCGAGGAGCCCGGCCCCCGGAGCGTCCACGAGCTGCGCCTGGAGGGCCTGGAGGCTGGCTCCGAGGTCTTCTATCAGGTCTCGTGGGGCGAGATCGCGCTCCCCGTGCGGCGCTTCGTCACCGCCCCGGTCGACGATCGGCCCTTCACCTTCGTCGTCTGGGGCGACAACCAGGACGGCCCCGAGCGCTTCTCCCGGATGACGCCCTTGATGGCCTCGGAAGATCCCGCCTTCGCCCTGTCGGTGGGCGATTGCGTGCAGAACGCCACCCGGAGCGAGTACCGCGAGCAGCTCTTCGGGCCGCTGTCGGGCCTGGCCGATCAGGTCCCCTTCCTGATCGCGGCCGGCAACCACGAGCGATACTCCGACCGGGGCGCGTCGCTCTTCAACGAGTACATGTCCCAGCCCGGCGACGAGCATTGCTTCGGCTGGCGCTACGGCTCGCTCTACGTCGTGTTCATCGACACGGAGCTGTCCATCGACCCGGGATCGGCCCAGGACCTGTGCATCCGCGAGGCGCTGGGCTCCGACGAGGCCCGCACGGCCACCTTCCGCGCGGCCGCCTTCCACAAGCCGCCCCGGATCGAGTGGTGGTTCGGCGGCCGGCTGGCCTTCACCCGCGAGATGGAGGCCCCCTGGGTGCGCCAGACCCTCGAGCCGCTGCTCGAAGAGCTGCGGGTGGACCTCGTCTTCAACGGCCACAACCACCTCTACGCGCACACGCCCAGGACCGAAGGGGGGATCGTGTGGGTGACCTCGGGCGGCGCGGGCGGCACGCTGGACGACGACAACTTCCTGTGGCGCGTGGGCACCTGGCCCGAGATCGCCACCACGATCCACGAACACCACTTTCTGTCTGTCCGCGTCGAGGGCGACGTCATGATCGTGACGGCCATCAACGAGCAGGGGCAGCCCATGGATCAATTCGCCGTCGAGGCGCGCCAGGAGCAGTGATGGTCAAGATCGCCAGCAATGGCATCGAGTTGGAGGTCGAGCGCTTCGGCCAGGGCGAGCCCATCGTGCTGATCATGGGCCTCGGCTCCCAGATGATCCAGTGGCACGAGGACTTCTGCGCCGAGCTGGCCGACGAGGGCTTCGAAGTCGTCCGATTCGACAACCGCGACATCGGCCTGTCCACCCACCTCGATCACCTCGGCACGCCGAACGTGCGCCGCGTCGTCGCGCGGGGCTACCTCGGCCTGCCCGTCCGGGCCGCCTACACCTTGACCGACATGGCCCTGGATGTCGCCGGCCTCATCGACGCGCTGGGCTTCGAGCGCGCCCACGTCGTCGGCGTCTCCATGGGCGGCATGATCGCCCAGCGCCTCACCCTCGATCGCCCCGACAAGGTCCGCTCCCTGACCTCGATCATGTCCACGACCGGCAGCCGACGGCACGGCCTGGCCCGCCCCGAGGCCCTCAAGGCCCTCCTGGCGCCGCTGCCCCCCACCCTCGAAGGCCGGATCGAGAACGCCGTCCACATCTTCCGCGTCCTGAGCGGCCCCGGCTTCCCCTTCGACGAGGACGCCATCCGTGACCTCGCCGCGCGCTCCTACGCGCGCAGCTTCCACCCCGCAGGCTTCATCCGACACCTTTGCGCCATCTCCGCGGCCTCCAGCCGCGAGAAGGAGCTGCGCGCCGTCCGCACCCCCACCACCGTCATCCACGGCACCCACGACCCGCTCGGTCCCGCCTCGGCGGGCATCGCCACGGCGCGCGCCGTCCCCAACGCGCGCCTCCAGTGGATCGAGGGCATGGGCCACTCGCTGCCGCGCGGCGCGTGGCCCGAGATCATCAGATCCATCGTCGACAACGCCCGCAGGCGCGCCTGAGAAGCCATCCTCGACGGCCCCGCGCGCCGCCGCTCCTCCTCCTCGTCGCCGGCCCCGCGCGCCGCTACTCCTCCTCCTCGTCGACCGGCGCGGCGCCGCTCTGGAGCCGACCCACTTGCCAGGGCCCGCCCGGCTGCAGGCCGGTCGCGGACGCCCCCCTGGGGCCGTCCTGGGTGTAGAACTGCGCGTACCACCTGCGCAACTTCATGATCGGGCCGTCGCTGCGGGCCAGCAGCGGCGTGTCCCGATAGACCTTGTTCTCCCAGATCTCGACGTCCTCAAGAAAGCCCGTCGTCAGGTTCTTGATGTAGGCCTCGGCGAAGGCGTCGTTGTGCTCGGAGCTGCCGCGCGGCTTGAGCGAGACGCCGAAGCGCAGATCCAGCGTGTGCTCGTCGATCATGGTGTGCGCGTTGACGAGCAGGCTGTGCAGGTAGCCCCGCATGTCCGAGATCTGATAACCAGGGCCGTAATAGATCGCGTCGAGCTCAAAGCGGTCCTTGCCCCCGCCTCTCGGGTAGGCCGTCCCCTTCGTGCGCTGGATCGCCTTGTGGCCGTCGAACTCGTTGACGAAGGTCTCCACGTGCGTGCCGTGGACGGGCATGAAGTGCGCCAGATCCACGACGTTCTCCACGATCTCCTTCGAGTGGGTCTTGATCCGCAACACATGGTGGCGCCACGGCGTCCACTCCGAAGACCCATCGTTGGGCAGCGAAGGCACGTCAAAGTCCGGCCCCTCGCCCTCCGGGTGGTGCCAGACGAAGATCATCCCGTTGCGCTCGATGACCGGCCACGATCCCAGCGTGGCCTTCTTCGAAATCGGCCCGTCGCAGTAAGGGATCTCGACGCACTGGCCCAGGGTGTCAAAGCGCCACAGGTGGAAGGGGCACACGACCGTGTTGCCCTCGACCTTGCCCCCGGCCGCGATGTTCGCCCCCAGGTGCGGGCAGTGCGCGTCCATGATCCGCGCCACCCCGTCCTCGCCGCGCCACGCCATCAGCGAGCGCCCGAAGTACTTCATCTTGTGCATCGCCCCGACGGCCAGCTCGTCGGAGAACAACACCATGAACCAGCCCCGCGGGAACCCCTCGATCCGATACCTCGTCGCCACCGCTCCCCTCCCCTTCTGCCGACAACCACGCCACACGCCGACGCCGCACGCCCCACTTGAGAAGAACTAGAACATGTTTCAGCCGCAGAACTCAAGATCGAGAGGCGATGGGGTCGTCGCCGACCCTTGATCGCGGCACATCCAGCCACCGATCAGGAGGTGATGAGGATCGAGCCTGGGCCAAGCGGCGGCCCCTGGCACCAGGAGGGGCCCAGGCCCCAGTCCTTGCGGGTGCGTTTCTTGTCGTGGTCGGGATCGATGGCCTTTCGGGCGTCCTGGTAGAGCTTGAAGCAGCGTTCGGCGGCGGGTGCGGCCCAGTAGTCCTCCTGGCGGCGCCACAGCCCGCCGCCGGCGTAATCGATCATGGAGATGCCGGAGAAGTCGATGGCGCTCTGCCCGTCGGGGTGGTCGCGGCGGTTCTGCATGGTGAAGACGACTCGCCCGCGTGCGACGTCGATGGTGTGCCACTCGTAGGCGGTGTAGAGCTCGCCGTAGCGGGCCATCAGGGGCACGATCCAGGCCCGGATGGTCTCCCGGCCGCGCATGGCCCCGAGGAAGTGCTCGACGTACTCCACGTCCTCGGTGAAGAGGTCGGCCCAGCCGCTCCAGTCCTCCCCGACGGCCCCCGTCTGCCAGTATCGGCGAAAGGCCGCCTCAAGCTCGTCCGCGCTCCACGCTGCCATCACGGCCTCCTGTCGTTGTCGCCGGCCGCTGGGTCGCGGCGCGGGGGGTTCAGGCCCTCCGAGGGGTTGGGATCAACGGTTTTTGGGGGCCTTGATCAGCGCCTTGAGCCCTTCGGTGGTCAGGAGCACGCTCAGGGGCAGGTCGAGGCGCTCGAACCTGTCCAGCGCGGCCTCGAAGATTCCTGAGCGTTCTTGACCCTTTGGGAGATCGACCTGGGGTTTGCTGACGAAGCGCAGGCGGGCGAGGTCGACAGGCGCGGCGGCGACCTCCTTGCGGAAGGCGTCGATGAAGGCGGTCGCGTCCTGGCCCTTGAGCTTGGCCTTCTTGTCGAGGGGGCCGGTGACCCAGAGCCAGACGCGCCCGGCTTCTCCGTCGCGGGGCGGGATCAGGGTTTCGAGCAGGGCGATGGCGCGGCGGCGCTCGGCGGGGCTGGAGAGGTCGTATCGCTCGACGGCGAGGTCGCCGTGGCGGAGGCGCTCGCGGTAGACGACGCGGGTGGCCAGGGCCAGGGCGGCGGGAGGGAGGGTGAGGCCAGAGGCGCCCATGCCCTTGCCTTCCTCGATCTCCTTGTCGGTCGGGTTCTCGACGAAGATGGGGACGATCCTGTCGCGGCGAAGCGGCGCGGTGAAGTAGCGGGCGTCGCTGGCGGAGATGCGCTGGGCGCCGGCCTGGGCGACGGCCTCGGGGCCGAGGTGGGCCAGCGCGCACAGGGCGTCGGTGTCGGCGGCCAGGGAGCGGAGCGACAGGCGCGCATTTCGGACGGCCTCGGGGCTCTGGGCGCCCTTGATCGGGGAGGTGGACAGGGTGAAGAGGAGCTCGCTGGGGGGGAAGCTGCCGAAGACCTCCCGAGGCGTCGAGAGGCGAAGCCAGGCGGCGTCGTCCTCGGGATCGGGGGCTTTGATGGACTCCAGCGCCTTGCCGGCCATCACCTCGGCGACGGCCACCGTGACGTAGTTCGGCGGCATCATCAGCGCCGTGGGCGCCTGCTTGTGCGGGTGGTCCTGCTGGCTGAAGAGCGAGTCCCGGAGCACGAACACGCACCCGGAGCCTCGCGAGAACTCCCTCCAGCGGGTCGCCACCTCCTCCCCCGACGCGGCGTAGAGCCCCGCCGCGTCGGCGTCGCCGCGCATGTTGATGTTGTTGCCCTCGTAGCAGAGGTTGCCGTAGCGGGCCTTGAAGGGCCACGTCGCCCGAGGGATGACCCGCGCGTAGCGATCCGGCGCCACCAGCACGCTCGGGTCCTTCGCGGCCCTGTCCGCCGCCGACTCGCCTCCCGCCGCCGACTCGCCTCCCGGCGCGGCCTGCCCTTGAGGCGCGCCCCTGTCCTGTGCCGAGCCCTCGGCCAGGGGCGCCCCGGCGTCGGCGGAGTCATATTGAGTTTCACCTTTCAGATCAACATGTTGAGCGACGTCTGCCGCATCAGATGGCGCACCATCGGGCGCGGGATCACGCTCGGGATCACGCTCGGGATCGCGCTCGGGATCGCGCGCGGGCTTCGGCGCGCTTGAGGCGCCGTCGGGGGCAGGCTCGGGGTGTCGCTCGCAGGCCGACGAGGTCGCGATGAGGACCAGCGCGCCGAGGAGCGCGGTGAGGGGCTGCACGCCGCGGGGCGCGGTGAGGGGCCGAGGGGGAGCGATGGGGGGGTGTGGGGTCATGGCGTCGGGGCGAAGATCCGCCGGATGAAGGGGTTGGCGAAGAGGCCATCGGGGTCGAGATCGCGGCGCAGGGCGTTGAAGTCGTCGAGGCGTGGCAGGCAGGCGCGCAGGGCCTCGGCGGAGGCGGAGAACTCCTTGCCCCAGTGAGGTCGGCCGCCGATCTCCAGGGCCATGGCTTCGAAGAGCTTGAAGTAGGCGTCCAGATCGGGGGCCTGGGCCATGTAGGCGCCGAGCTGGCAGCTCTGGCGGCCGAAGGCGCCGCTGAGCAGGAGGTCGTCGGCGGCGACGAAGCGAAGCTCGACGATGAAGTTGACGCGCAGGGCGCGGCGCTCGATCAGGGCGCGCAGGCGCCGGAGGGTCGGGGCGGCCTGGGGTCGGGGGATGCCGTACTCCATCTCGCGGTGGACGGGCGGCATGGGGACGTTGAAGAGGCGATCGCTGCGGCCGACGCGCTCGCGGTCGATGAAGTAGGCGGCGGCGACGCCGTGGTTGACCCAGGGGATCAGGGCCGGGTGGCGGCCGCCGAGCTTGAGCAGGCCGTCGAAGACGTGCACGTTGACGAGGTGATCGGTGACCGCGACCAGATCGACGCCCTCGCCGGGCGGGCGGGAGTCTGGAGGGGTGAGGCCGGCGATGGCGCGCTCGGCGAGTGAGCGCGGCAGGTTGCCGGTGCCGGGGCCGACGGTGGGGGGGAGGTCAGCGCGGTTCATGGCGTAGACCATGACGCGGTCGGTGTGGGGCAGCCACCAGAGCTTGACGTGCTCGTGGGCGTCTACGAGGGCGTCCATGGTCTCGCAGGCTTCATCGAAGGCCATGCCGAAGGCGCGCTCGTGGAGGCGAAAGGCCGGCTCGCACTGGAGGGTGACCTCGGTGATGACGCCGAGGGCGCCGAGGCTGAGGCAGGCGGCGCGAAAGAGGTCGCCGCTGTCGCGGTCGAGGTCGATGGCGCGGCCCTCGGCGGTGATCAGGCGCAGGCGTCGGACCATGGTCGAGAGGCTGCCGAAGGCGGCGCCGGAGCCGTGGGTGCCGGTGGAGATGGCGCCGGCGACGCTCTGCTCGGAGATCGAGCCGAGGTTGGACATGGCGAGCCCGGCCTGGGCCAGCCGCGCGTTGAGGGCCTTGAGGCGCAGGCCGGCCTGGACGCGGATGGTGCAGGCGCGCTCGTCGATGTGCAGGGTGCGGTCCATCCGGTCGAGGTTGATCAGGACGCCGTCGGTGCAGGCGGCGTCCGACCAGGAGTGTCCGGCGCCGACGACGCGGACGATCTGCCCTCGTCGTCGGGCTTCAAGGAGCACCTCGATGAGCTCGGCCTCGTCTCGGGGCTGACAAGATCGTGTGGGCTTGCATCGGTGCAGCCCCGACCAGTTGGTGAAGGCGTGGTGACTCACGGCGCGCCTCGGGCTCGGATCGTCCATTCTGCGCTCGGATCGAGACAGTGCCCTTTTGCGCGGATCGCCGCAACCGTCGAGCCGGCGCTCTTGGGAGGGCTTCGCACTCCAGCCCCTGTCCCCCGCATTCCACCCCCTGTCCCCGCACTCCACCCCCTGTCCCCCTCCTCCCTCCGGAAGGAGGGGGGACGCTCGTATTACGGACACGGTGGTTTGGGGGCGGGCCGCAGGAGCCTTCGCCGGGATCGGTGGCCGTGTGGGGCGGGTGGTGATGTCGTCGTGGCGGGACTCGATCCACCCGAAGCCGTAATACAAGCGTCCCCCCTCCTTGTGAAACGAGGAGGGGGACAGGGGGTGGAGTGCGAACCACCTTGCCCGTAATACGAGCGTCCCCCCTCCTTCCGGAGGGAGGAGGGGGACAGGGGGTGGAGTGCGGGGTCGAGCTTGACTCAGCGCGTCACGGGGGATGACGCGACCGGACAGGGCGAGGTGCGGCGGCCTTTCAACGGGCGATGAAACGTGGTAGTGGAGGCAGCGATCTGGCAGGCGCCGCCATCGGCGCCGTCGTCTTGTTGAGAGGGGCACCGGTCCGCCATGAAGTTCAACCATGTCGCGATCCTGAGCGTGGTCGGAGTCGACGCGCCGGACAGGATCTTGTCGGCCGATATGGAAGCGCAGATCGAGGGCTCTCTTCGGCGTCTGGGGTTGAGGCCAGGGATGCTTGAGGGGCTCTCTGGGATCCGGGCGAGGCGCTTCTGGCCGAGGGGGGTCCAGCCCAGCGACGCGGCGACGCAGGCGGCGCGGGAGGCCATCCGGGCGTCCGGGATCGACGCGCAGCGGTTGGGTGCGCTGATCAACACGTCGGTGTGCCGCGATTACGTCGAGCCCTCGACGGCCTGCCTGGTGCATGGCAACCTGCGGCTGCCGGCCGAGTGCCTCAACTTCGATATTGCCAACGCCTGCCTGGGCTTCCTCAACGGCATGGAGCTGATCGGCAACATGATCGAGCGGGGGCAGATCGAGTACGGCGTGGTGGTCGACGGCGAGTCCAGCCGCTTCATCGTCGAGCAGACGCTGGCGCGGATCGCCTCGCCGCAGTGCGACGCGCAGACCTTCCGGGACAACTTCGCCACCTTGACGCTGGGCTCCGGCGCGGCCGCGATGGTCCTGGGGCGGGCGGAGCTGGCGCCGCCCGGCGCGCACCGCTTCACCGGGAGCGTGTCGCTGGCGGCCACCGAGCACAACGGGCTGTGCCAGGGCCAGCTTGACCACATGAAGACGGACAGCCAGAAGCTGCTGCACGCGGGCGTGGCGCTGGCCTCGCAGACGTGGCGCCGGGCTCAGGCGGAGCTGGGCTGGCGGGCCGAGCTGCTCGACGAGCTGGTGCTCCATCAGGTCTCCAAGGTCCACACCGAGACGCTGGCGGGGGTCCTTGGGCTCGACGTCGACAAGATCCTGGCGATCTACCCGGAGTACGGCAACGTCGGGCCGGCCTCGGTGCCGATCGCGCTGGCGAGGTCGGCGGAGCAGGGTCGCCTGAGGCCGGGGGCGCGGGTGGCCTTGATGGGCATCGGCAGCGGCCTGAACTGCGCCATGGCGGAGGTGATCTGGTGAGCTTGATCGTGTCCAGGGATCTCTACCCCTTCGAGAGCCACCACCTCGACCTGGGCGGCCTGAAGTATCATTACGTCGACGAGGGCGCCGGCGACCCCGTCCTGATGGTCCACGGCAACCCGACCTGGTCCTTCTACTACCGCGAGCTGATCAAGTCGCTCAGGGGCCGCGCGCGCTGCATCGCCCCGGATCACATCGGCTGCGGCCTGTCCGACAAGCCCGGCGACGACAGGTACAGCTACACGCTCGGCCAGCGGGTCGACGACCTTGAGGCGCTCGTCGACCACCTGGGCATCGAGGAGAGGCTGACGCTGGTGGTGCACGACTGGGGGGGGATGATCGGCATGGCGATGGCGGCCCGCAGGCCCGAGCGGATCGCGCGCCTGATCATCCTCAACACGGCCGCCTTCCACCTGCCCTCGACCCGGCGCTTCCACTGGCAGCTGCGGGCCGCGCGAGACATGAAGATCGGCGCCTTCCTCGTGCGGCGCTTCAACGCATTCAGCGCAGTGGCTGCGCGGGTTTGCGTGCGCCGCGCGCCCTTGAGCCCCGAGGTCCGGGCCGCCTACACGGCGCCCTACGACACCTTCGACAACCGGATCGCGACCTTGCGCTTCGTGCAGGACATCCCGCTCGGCCCCTCGGACCCTGGCTATGACATCGTCAGCCAGACCGAGGCGACGCTGCCGTCCTTCGACGACCGCCCGGCGCTGATCTGCTGGGGGGGCGAGGACTTCGTCTTCGACCACCACTTCCTGGCTCGCTGGCGCGAGCTGCTGCCCTCGGCCGAGGTCCACGAGTACCCCGACTGCGGCCATTACGTCCTGGAAGACGCCTCGGCGGAGATCATCGCCCAGGTCCAGGGCTTCCTGGACCGCCACCCGCTCCCGGAGCCAGGCTGATGTCCGAGCGCGTCAACATCGCCGCCTACCTGCCCATGCAGGCCGCCCGCCAGCCCTACACCCCGGCGCTCTACTTCCCAGCAGGCCGCAGCCCCCAGGGGCAGGTCCTCTACAGCCACTACACCTACCGGCAGCTCGACCGCCGCAGCGACGCCATCGCCCGCGGCCTCGTCGACGTCGGGATCGGCCGCGGGACGCGCGCCGTCCTGATGGTCAAGCCCAGCCTGGAGCTCTTCGCGCTGGTCTTTGCCATGTTCAAGGTCGGCGCGGTGCTGGTCATGGTCGACCCTGGCCTCGGCCTCAAGAACCTGAAGGCCTGCCTGGCGCGGACCGAGCCCGAAGCCTTCATCGGCATCCCGGCCGCCCACGCCGCCCGCGTCGCCTTCGGCTGGGGCCGCGCCACCCTCAAGACGCTGGTCACCGTCGGCCCCAGGCTCTTGTGGGGTGGGCACAGACTCGACGCCATCGCCCGCGAGGACGAGGCCCCCTTCGAGATGGCCGACACCCGCGCCGACGAGATCGCCGCGATCTTGTACACCTCCGGAAGCACCGGCCCGCCCAAGGGCGCCGTCTACACCCACGGCAACTTCGCGGCCCAGGTCGAGGCGCTGCGCGAGATGTTCCAGATCCAGCCTGGCGACATCGACCTGCCCACCTTTCCGCTTTTTGCCCTCTTCGATCCGGCGCTGGGCATGACCACGGTCATCCCCGACATGGACGCCACCCGGCCCGCCCAGGTCGATCCCCGCAAGATCATCGAGGCCATCGAGGACTTTGGCGTCACGACGATGTTCGGCTCGCCAGCGCTGCTCAACACGGTCGGGCGCTACGGCGCGGCGCACAAGATCAAGCTGCCCACCCTCAAGCGGGTGATCTCGGCCGGGGCGCCGCTGGCCGCCCCTGTCATGGAGCGCTTCGCCGCGATGCTGCCCGAGGGCGCCCTGATCTTCCCCCCTTATGGGGCCACTGAGTCGCTGCCCGTCGCCGTCATCGACAGCGCCACGATCCTCGGCGAGACCTGGGAGAAGACCCGCGCTGGCGCGGGCGTGTGCGTCGGGAAGCCCGCCGCCGGGATCGAGGTCGCCGTCATCCCCATCTCCGACGGCCCCATCGAGGCCTGGGACGAGTCCCTGAGGGTGGCCCCCTTTGAGATCGGCGAGTTCGCGGTCAAGGGGCCCCAGGTGACGCGCGCCTACTACAACGATCCCGTGAACACGGCGCTGGCCAAGATCCCCGAGGGCAAGGAGATCTGGCACCGGATGGGCGACCTGGGCTACCTCGACGACGAGGGGCGGCTTTGGATGTGCGGGCGCAAGTCCCAGCGGGTCATCACCCCGGACAAGGTCTGGTTCACCGTCCCTTGCGAGGCGATCTTCAACGAGCACCCGGACGTCTTCCGCACGGCGCTGGTCGGCGCGAAGGTCGGCGGCCAGGAGCGCGCCGTGATCTGCGTCGAGGTCGAGGCCGAGTCCAGGGGCAAGGACCGGGAGGAGATCAAGAGGGGGCTTCTTGAGCTTGGGGCGCGCTTTGAGCGGACGCGCGGCATCGATCACGTCCTCTTCTACCCCAAGGGCTTCCCCGTCGACATCCGGCACAACGCCAAGATAAGGCACGAGGAGTTGACGGTCTGGGCGCGCAAGGAGATCTCATGAGGGCGCTGGTCACGGGAGGGGGCGGCTTTCTGGGCAAGGCGATCCTCAAGCGGCTGCTGGCCGAGGGGCACGCGGTGCGGTCGATCGCGCGCGGAGACTACCCGGAGCTGCGCGCCCTGGGCGCCGAGACGCTCCAGGGCGACCTGGCCGACCCTGGCGTCGCGACGCGCGCCGTCGAGGGCTGCGACGCGGTCTTCCACGTCGCGGCCAAGGCGGGGGTCTGGGGCGCCTTCGAGGAGTACCACAGGAGCAATGTGCTCGCGACGCAGCGGCTCATCGAGGCCTGCCTGGAGGCCGGCGTCCCCCGGCTCATCTACACCAGCACTCCGAGCGTAATTCACGGCGGAGGCGACGTGGAGGGCGTCGACGAGTCGGCGCCCTACGCCGATCACTACGAGACGCACTACCCGGCGACCAAGGCCGCCGCCGAGAAGATGGTCCTGGCCGCCAACAGCGCCCGCTTGAGCACGGTGGCGCTGCGCCCCCACCTCATCTGGGGTCCGGAGGACACCCAGCTCATCCCGAGGATCATCGATCGCGCCAGATCAGGCCGCCTGCGCCGCATCGGGGCCGAGCCCAAGCTCGTCGACTCGATCTACATCGACAACGCCGTCGACGCGCACCTGCTGGCCTGCCAGCGCCTCGGCCCCGAGGCCGCCTGCGCCGGCCGCGCCTACTTCATCACCCAGGGGGAGCCCGTCCCCACCTGGGATCTGGTCAACCGCATCCTGGCCGCCGCCGGCGCGCCCCTCGTCACCCGGACCGTCTCCCCGAAGGTCGCCTACGCCGCCGGGGCCGTCATGGAGGGCATCTGGACCCTCTTTCGCGTCAAGTCCGAGCCCCCCATGACGCGCTTCGTCGCCAGCCAGCTCTCCACCGCCCACTGGTACGACGTCAGCGCCGCCCGCCGCGACCTGGGCTTCACCCCCGCCGTCTCCATCGACGAGGGGCTCGCCCGCCTCAAGACCTGGTTCCAGTCCAACCCCTCTTGATCCCTCAAGCCCTGCGCCCCAAGCCCAGGGGCGCCTCTCCGTCTGCGCCGAGGCACAGCTACTTCACCTCGATGGGGTGCTGAATCTTGACGCTCGGTGTTGAACTCTGCCCTGTCATGGCTCACCCCCTCTCTCATCGAATCGAGGCCACGGCCTCTCCCGCAGGCCCCCTTGAGGAGCCCTGATTTGTTGAGGGATTCAGGCGTCACCCTCAGCCACGCACCCTAACACTGAACGCGCACACAGTCAACCAGAAACACCTGAAAAACGTTCAGACCCATGCCCAACGGAGCCCGATGAACACGGGATCAAACTCGTCGACACCGGCCCCGACGGGATCAAGAAATCGAGGCCGTCTTGCCTGGCGCGATCTCTGCTTTCTGGTTCAGGATCAAGCCCGCGTCGCGCGGCCGAGGGGGAGAGGGAGAGCATGAGGGTTTCGCCTGGAGCGCTGGCGCTCGGGATCGCGCTGGTGGCCGGCTGCACGGGATCGGCGGCGCTCGACACGGGCGCGCACGGGGTCGATCCGGGCCTCGACGCGGGCGCGGGGTCGGACGTCGCCGAGGCGCCAGACCTCCCCGAGGGCCATGACACCGATGTCGCGCCCTTCGACCCGGACCCGACGCCGACGATCGCCTGGAGGCGCTGCCCCTTCTCCACGGGCGGTGGCGGCCAGGACGTGGAGTGCGCGGACGTCGCGCTGCCGCTGGATTGGGGCGCCGTCGACGGGCCGCAGCTCGACGTCTTCCTCAAGCGCGTCCCCGCGCAGGGCGAGCCCAGGGCCTCGGTCTGGCTCCTGAGCGGCGGGCCAGGGGGCGCCGGCGACGCGATGGAGGAGGTCGCGCGGCTGCTGGGCGAGCGCGACGAGGGTCTGGAGTTCTACCTGCCGGACCACCGCGGCGCGGGTCGCTCGGGGCGCCTGAGCTGCCCGGCGCAGGAGCGGTCGACGGGGCCGGGCAGCTCGGAGATCACCGACGAGGAGTGGCCCGCCTGCCTCGACAGGCTGAGCGAGGATCACGGCGCGGGGCTGGGGCAGTTCACGGCGACGGCGGCGGCCATGGACCTCGGGGCGCTGATCGCGGCGACCTCGCAGCGGCGGGGCTTGCCGGTCATCGTCCTGGGGCTCTCCTACGGGACCTGGTGGGCGCACCGCCACGCGCAGCTCTTCCCCGAGCAGCCCGCCGCGCTCGTCCTCGACTCGATCTGCCTGCCGGGGTTGTGCGATCTGACCACCTACGACGAGGGCTTTGACGAGACAGGCCGCGCGCTGCTGGCCCGCTGCGCCGACGATCCGCGCTGCCGAGGTCGCTTCGAGGACGAGCCCGAGGCCACGCTGGCGCGGGCGCTCGACGGCCTGGACGCTGGGCTGTGCCCAGGCGCCGTGGCGCTGGGCCTGGATCGGCGCACGGCGCGGCGGGTGCTGGCGGCCCTGCTGACGGACTGGGAGCTGCGCGCCCTCATCCCGGCCATCGCGCTGCGCCTGGATCGGTGCTCGGAGGCCGACGTGGCGGCGCTGTCCCAGCTGGCGCGGGTCTTCGGCCTGGGCCGCCCGCCCTTCAGCGAGCCCTCGCTCTTCTCCCCCGTCCTCAACCACCACATCGGCCTCTCCGAGATGTGGGCCGACCCCTCCCCCTCGCCGGAGGAGCTGGCGCGCCGCAGCCATGAGGCGCTGATCTCGCCGGACGCCACCCTCGATCTGATCGCGCTCCGGGAGCGCTGGCCGCGCTACGCCCCCGATGCGCTGGCCGGCGCCTGGGCCAGCGTCCAGGTCCCCATGCTGATGCTCAACGGGAACCTCGATCCCCAGACGCCGCTGTCCATCGCGGCGCCCGCCGCCGAGGCCTTCAGCGCCCCCGGCCAGACCTTCATCGAGATCGACGGCGGCGGTCACGCCGCGATTTTCCAGGCCCCGACCGAGGGGGGCGGCTCTTGCGGACTGGAGCTGATCTCGGCCTTCCTGCGGGAGCCGGGCGCGCCGCTGGATCGCGGCTGCCTCGGGCGGCTGCGCGCGCTGGACTTCGACGGCGATCCGCGCGCCGCGCGGTGGATGCTGGGCTCAAGCGATCCCTGGGGCGGAGGGCAGGAAAAGTCCGCGGTCGATCTGACGCGGCCGGCGGGGCTGTGGAGGGTCCTGGCGGCCTTCCGCACCCTGGGCGGGCGTTGATTTCGGCGGGAGGATGTTCACATTGGGCGGGCTGCGCCTGGACCCGGTCGACCACGATCCTCCGAACGCGGGCCAATCTTCAATAAGAACAAACACATGCAGAGCGGCTTGAAACACATCCACACCTCGGACGCCTTGACGCTGGTGGCCCGCACCGCCCGGCGCGACCTGTGGGACAATACGGATTCGCCCCTGACGGCCTTGTTCAAAGGCGCCTTGTGGGTCGGCGCAGGCTACTCGTGCATCTCGTCCGTCCTGGCGCTGACGATCCCGTGGCTGCTCAAGCACCGCCAGCCTCAGAGCGTCCGCAACCGCAGGCCGCTGTACAACACGGGCTGGGACACCGTGCACCACATCATCTCCCGCGTCGCCGCGTTTGCGCCGGGCGCTCAGGTCGAGGTGCGGCACCTGGCCGACGTGAGCGCCGATCCGGCCTGGGGGTTGAGGGTCGAGGTCGGCCCCGACGAGGTGCTTCAGATCCGCCTGGACGTCGACGAGGCCGGCAAGGGTCCGCGGCTGACGGCGCTGATCGAGTGGTCCGGCGTCGGGCTCATCCGATACAACCCGGCGGCCTTGGCGGGCCCGTGGTCGAGCACCGACGGCGGCCTCCAGACGCGGGATCTGAGCGGGAGGGGCGGGCTGCACTTTCGAGGGCGGATAGACCACGGCGCGATGGCCGCCGATCAAGTCCCCGTCGAGGTCGGGCGCTGGTTCGGTGAGCTGATCCTGGCCACCGGCCACGGCCCACGGCTCGCCGTGGCGCCCTCGGGGGCCTCGGCCACCCTGACGCGCGCGACGCGCGATCCGAACGCGCTGGCCGCCTCGACGGGGCGCAAGAGCACGATATTGACGCCCTCGCACCCCCTCGTGGCGCAGCCCAGGCCCTTGGATCGGGCCTGGGCCTGGCTGGCCAGCTTCTTCGCCAAGGATGTCATCGTCGTCGGGATGCTCCTGAACATGTTGATGACCTCGACCTTCATCATGGTGGGCGAGAACTCCACCCTCTTCATCCTGATCCCGATGTGCGTGACCCTTCTTGGGATCGTGTGGTGGATGGGCATGAGCGCCTACGGTCGGGCGAGCAGGCCCTCGGATCCGCGCGAGGCGCTCGTGCTCGACGGCACGAGCTTCGGGATCGAGGGCGGCGCGCGGGTTGATCTGAGCCGCCCCTTCAACGTCGAGCTGACGCGCTCGGCCACCGCCCGCGCGCCTGCGGTCGGGATCGAGGTGCGTCAGAAGGGCGAGGATGGCGCGGTCCGGAGCGTGGCCTTTCAGGTGAGCGCCAAGGACACGGCCGCGCTCCAGTCGATCCCGGCGCTGGACCGTTCGACGGCGTGGCTGTCGACCGGCGCGCTCAAGGCGTGGGTGTGGCCCGCGCTCCAGAGCCACGCCCTGCTGCACGGCGCCAGGATCCCCTGGGATTTCGAGTAGACCCCGCGCGACTGGTTCTATCATCAAGGAGACACCGTGAAACCCAACTGGTTCGTCGCCTACCCCATCGAGGGGAGAGGCTGGTTCGATGCTTTGATCGCGCGCACCCCCGAGGGCCTGAGGACCTTCGCCGTCGAGGATCTGCACTTGACGGTGGCCTTCATGAGCGGGGTCGACGAGGCCAGCGCCCGTCGTGGCTGGGCGGCGGCGGTGGCGTCCCCGCCCGCGCCGGTCGAGGTGAGCTTTGGCCCGATCATGCCCTTCGGCAACCCGAAGCAGCCCTCGGCCTTTGCGCTGACGATCGCCCAGGGCCGCGAGGCGGTCTGCGAGGCGCTGACGGGGTGCGGCGCGGCGGTCCTCCGGGCGGCCTCCTGCCCCCCGGATCGCTACAAGGAGCCGCGGCCGCACGTCACCGTCGCGCGCCCGCCTCTGCGCCCCACGCTGGCCGATCAGATGATCGGCGAGGCGTGGGCCGGCAACACCGAGCCGCCCGTCGTCGCGATCCAGCTCGACAGGCTGGCGCTCTACACCTGGTCGGATGACCGACGAAACAACCAGTTCAAGATCGTCGAGGCGATCCCGCTTAGGCTCGCCTAAGCGGCCTGGGCGCTTGAGGAGGAGGAAGATATGGGGTGGGCCAGCGCCTACATGGAGCAGCTCAGAGAGGGTCGGACGGTGTCCTTCAGGCCACGGGGGCACTCGATGTCCCCGAAGATCGAGTCGGGCCAGCTGTGCACCGTCGCGCCCGTGGAGCCCGAGGCGCTCTGCGTCGGGGACATCGTGCTTTGCAAGGTCAAGGGCGCGGAGTATCTGCACTTGATCAAGGCGATCCAGGGCCAGCGCTTCCAGATCGGCAACAACCGGGGTCTCATCAACGGCTGGGTGGGGCCTGGGGCCATCTTCGGGCGGCTCGTCAAGGTCGAGGCTTGAGGCGCGCTCCGTCGCGAGGGCGCTCACGCGGGCTCTGATCGGGCCAGGGGGGCGGGTCGCGCTGAATCTTTGACGACTGGATCGCGCGGCGAGGGTTCGTGTTATATTCTCCCCCGGTCGGCGCTCGTTCGCTGCCCGGGAGAGATCCTGGTTGGTGGGTCGACCTGAGCGGCGACGTAGGATCGGAGCGACCATGAAGGAGTCAGACAAGCAAGGCGGGCTCTCCAACGCCGAGTGCGCCGAGGTCCTTCGGGCCATGGGCAACGAGACGAGGTTGAGCATCCTGCGGGCCTTGTTCGAGCGCGAGCGGAGCGTCTCGGAGCTCTGCGAGGCTCTCTCGCTTGAGCAGCACTTCGCCTCGCGCCACCTCGCGGTCCTGCGCCACGCTGGCCTCGTCCGGACTTGCCGCGACGCCCAGCGCGTCATCTACTCCCTGCACCCCAGCGTCCGAAACGACCTCGCCGGTAACGGCGCCATCAACCTGGGCTGCTGCGAGCTGCGCTTCCCCAGCGACGACCTGGGCGCGGATCCCTCGGCCTGAGCGGCCTGCGCGCACTTTCGCCTTGACGATCCAGCGCCGACGAAGCTACTTTTCCTGAATCGACTCCACCCCTTGCGCGGCGCGCTCTCGATCGTTTGGCCGCCTCTCGCCATGCCATGTTTGAGTGGGTGACACACGGTCTCAAGATGCGAAAATCCGCATGTACACAAAAGCACATAGGCGCGGTGATTGCGCTGGCCTTCCTGATCCTGTCGACGCGAGCGCAGGCGCAGGAGGGATCTTCGGGCAAGCCGGAGGCCAGCGCGGGCTTTCAAGATGGGTTCTTCATCCTGAGCGAGGACGGCCTGTTCTCGCTCAAGGCGAGGTTCATGGGGCAGCTCAGGCTGGATCTGGAGCAGCCCGGCGAGGAGGGCGCGGATCTGGAGGGGGCCTTTCGGATCCGGCGGGGTCGCGCGGTGTTCAGCGGCAGGGCTCTGGATCCTGCGCTCTCGTGGAAGCTGCAGCTTGGCTTTGAGCAGGGCGAGGTGTCGCTGAAGGATCTCTACGCTGATTGGGCGGTGTCCGAGTCGCTGCGCTTGAGGGCGGGTCAATGGAAGCGGCCCTTCTCGCGGCAGTTCCTCACCTCGGGATTCGACCTGGAGATCATCGATCGCGCCATCACGCACAACTTCTTCGAGGTGAGCCGCGACATCGGCCTCGCGATCCACAACGGCACGCCGGCGGGGGTGGAGTACGCCCTGGGGGTCTTCAACGGCACCGGGGACGGCGCGCGGCTCTCGGGCGAGGTGGCCGTCGATCCGGTCACGGGAGAGGGAGACATCGTGGGGGGGAAGTTCAGCAATGTGCCCAGGCGGCTTCACCCGATGGTGGTGGGGCGGCTGGCGTGGAACCAGGAGGGCATGGACGGGTACAGCGAGGCGGACTTGAAGGGCGGCGATCTGCGCGTGGCGGTGGGGGCCAGCGCGCTGGCGGACTTCGACGGCGACAACGACGACGCCTCGACGCTCCAGGCCGAGGTGGACTTCGCGCTCAAGGTGCACGGGTTCTCGGCCACGGGCGCCGCCTACGCGGCCACGGCCCAGACGGAGGGCAGCTTCAAGAGCCAGGAGCTTGACGCCACCGGCTTCCACGTCCAGACCGGCGTCGTCCTGGCGCAGATGTTCCAGCCGACGGCGCGCTTCGCGCTGATCGTGCCCGAGGGTCCGGACAACGATCTGCGAGAGATCACGCTGGGCTTCTCGGTCTACGTCTACGAGCACGATCTGAAGCTGCAGCTCGACGCCAGCCAGCTCTCGACGCAGAGCCCGGATGGCGACGTCGACGATCTCAGAGTCCGCACCCAGCTCCAGCTGGCGTTTTGAGGAGCGGCGACGATGCGAAGCTCAACAGCGTGTCTGGCGGCGGCGATCCTGATCATCGGCGGCTGCAAGGGAGGCGGCGACGGAGGTCAGCGGCTGATGTTGACCGGTTCGAGCACGGTGGCGCCGCTGGCGACGGAGATCGCGAGGCGCTTTGAGGCCCGGCACCCAGGCGTGCGGGTGGACGTGCAGATGGGGGGGTCATCCCGGGGTATGGCGGACGCCCGCCAGGGGTTGTGCGACATCGGCATGATGTCGCGGGCCTTGAAGCCGGGGGAGGAGGATCTGACCGCGACCACGATCGCGCACGACGGCATCGGGATCATCGTCCACGCGGACAACCCGGTCGCGGCGCTGGAGCGGGAACAGATCATCGGCATCTACAAGGGCGCCATGACGAGCTGGGCCGAGGTCGGAGGCGGCCAGGGGGCGATCACGGTGGTGAACAAGGCCGAGGGTCGCTCCACGCTGGAGCTCTTCCTGGAGCACTTCGGGCTCAAGAACAGCGAGGTCAAGGCGCACGTGGTCATCGGCGACAACGAGCAGGGCGTCCTGACGGTGGCGGGCAACCCCAACGCCATCGGCTATGTCTCGATCGGGACGGCGGAGAGCGACGTAGCCCACGGCGTGCCCATCAAGCTGGTTCGGCTCGGCGAGGTCGAGGCCAGCTCGTCGAAGGTGAAGGCCGGCTCCTACCCGCTCTCGCGGCCCCTCAACCTTGTCACCGGCGCCAGGACTTCGAAGCTGGCTCAGGAGTTTATCGCCTTCGCCAGCTCGGCGGAGGTCAAGGATCTGGTCCAGGGAGCGTATTTTGTCCCACCGACGCCCTGAGGGCCTGCTGATCGGCGCGCTGTGGGGGGCGGGGGCGCTCTCTGGGGTGATCGTCGCGATGATCGCGGCCTTCCTGGTGGTGGAGTCGATGGACATCCTGAGCAGGCTGGGGATCCCGCGCTTCTTCACCGACGGCGCGTGGCATCCGACAGAGGGTCGCTACGATCTCAGCGCCATGGCGCTGGGGACCTTGTGGGCCAGCGCCGGCGCGGTGGCGCTGGCGACCCCGCTCGGGGTGATCTCGGCGCTCTTCTGCCGCCATTACGCCCCGCCGAGGCTCGGTGCGATCTACGCTCGGATGATCGAGGTGCTGGCCGGCGTTCCCTCGGTGGTCTACGGGCTCTGGGGGTTGACGGTCCTGGTGCCGCTGATCGGGCGCATCAGGCCGCCCGGCGCCAGCCTGCTGGCCGGGATCTTGATCCTCGGGCTGATGATCCTGCCGACGATCGCGCTCTTGTGCGACGCGGCCGTGCGCGCCGTCCCCGTCGAGCTGGTCCGGGGCGCGGCGGCGCTGGGCCTGTCGCGGTGGTCCACCGTGCGCGGGGTCGTCCTGCCCTCGGCGCGGCCTGGCCTCCTGGTCGGCGTCCTGCTCGGCGCGGGGCGAGCCTTCGGCGAGACGATGGCCGTCCTGATGGTCTGCGGCAACGTCGTCCAGGCGCCCTCCGGCCTCTTCGCGCCGATGCGGACCCTGACGGCGAACATTGCGCTGGAGATGGGCTACGCGCTGGGCGATCACCGCGCCGCGCTCTTCGTCAGCGGCCTCCTGCTGCTGATCATGGCCACGGCGCTGGTTGCGGCGGCGGACCTCACCGGCCGGAGGCGCGCCCATGCCTGATCGCGCCGACGCCGCCGGGATCGCCCCGCCGCGCGCCCGTTGGGGCGACAGGATCGCGGCGGCGCTGGTGTGGTCGGGCGCCGCCTGCGTCGCTGCGGTGTTCCTGCTGCTCATCGGCGACCTCGTCTGGCACGGCGTCGGCCAGCTCTCCTGGGGCTTCCTCACGGGCAGCCCCGAGCGCTCCGGCCGCGAAGGGGGCATCCTCCCCATCCTCACCTCCACGCTCTTGATCCTCTCGGTCTGCCTCGCCGTCTCCGTCCCCCTCGGCGTCGGCACGGCCGTGCTCCTGTCGGAGTTCACCCCGAGGGGGGGTGTGACCGGCAGGCTCATCCGGCGCAGCCTCGACGTGCTGGCCGGGGTGCCGTCGATCGTCTTCGGGCTCTTCGGCAATGCGCTCTTCTGCCACGCGCTCGGGCTGGGCTTCTCCATCCTGAGCGGCGGGCTGACCTTGAGCTGCATGGCGCTGCCGCTGATCATCCGCTCCACCGAGGAGGGCCTGCGGGCCGTCCCTGACGACATCAGGAGGGGCGCCGCGGCCCTGGGCATCTCGCGCGCCTCCTCGCTGGCGATCTTGCTGCCGGCGGCGGCGCCGGGCTTGTCCGCGGGCCTCGTGCTGGGCATCGGCCGCGCGCTGGCCGAGACCGCGGCGCTGCTCTTCACCAGCGGCTACGTCGACCGCATGCCCTCGTCCTTGATGGACTCTGGCCGCGCGCTCTCCATCCACATCTACGACCTGTCCATGAACGTCGCGGGCGGCAAGGCCAATGCCTACGCCTCGGCCCTCGTCCTGGTGAGCTTGCTGCTGGCCATCAACCTGACGGTGGCGCAGATCACGCGCCACCTGCACCGAGGGGGCGCCGACGCGTGACCAGGAACCTCGACGCGAGACCCCAAGCCCCGCCCCAGAGCGGCGGCGATCCGACCTCGGACGACCTCGTCCTCCAGGCCCTCGGGCTGGGCCTGCGCTACGGATCCCGCGACGCCTTCCGGGGGATCACCCTGGGCGTGCGGCGAGGCCGCGTCCTGGCCCTCGTCGGCCCCTCGGGGTGCGGAAAGACCAGCTTCTTGAGCTGCCTGAACCGGATGACGGATCTGCTGCCGCGCTGCGCGATCGAAGGCCAGGTGCGCCTCAACGGGCAGGACATCCACGCGGAGGGCTTTGACGTGGTGGGGCTGCGCCGCCGCGTCGGGATGATCTTTCAGCGCCCCAACCCCTTCCCCATGTCCATCCGGCGCAACCTGGAGTTCCCCCTGCGCGAGCACGGCGTTCGCGACAAGGACACTCTGGAGGGCACCCTGGAGGCCGCCCTGAGCGACGTCGGGCTCTGGGGTGAGGTCAAGGATCGCCTCGAAACCTCGGCGCTGGCCCTCTCCGGCGGCCAGCAGCAGCGCCTGTGCCTCGCGCGGGCGCTGGCCCTCAAGCCCAGCGTGCTGCTGATGGACGAGCCCTGCAGCGCGCTGGACCCCCTCTCCAGCGGCGTCGTCGAGGATCTCATCGACGGCCTCCGAGAGCGCTACACCGTCGTCGTCGTCACCCACAACCTCGCCCAGGCCCGGCGGCTGGCCGACGAGGTCGCGGTGTTCTGGTTCCAGGAGGGCTGCGGGAGGGTCATCGAGCATGGCCCCGTCGACCAGATCTTCGGCGCGCCGCGCTCCGAGGTCACGGCCGCCTACGTCAACGGCATGCGCGGCTGAGGTGGGCCGCTCAAGACCCCTCTCGGGAGCTGCGCCTACCGGGAGATCCTGAGGCCGCGCCGTCGAAGCCCATGATAAGTAGGGACAGCTGGGCTCGAACCAGCGGACTTCGGCTTATGAGGCCGACGTGATGGCCAACTTCACCATGTCCCCTTGAGCGCCGCCGGTCGACCTGGTCGGCGCTGATGAGCCGGACAGAGAGCAGCGATCGTGCCGATGACCGACGTCGGCCGCCCTGATCGCCATGGACCTCGATGACACCGGCATCCCGCCCAGGAAGAGGCTACGGGCGGCGAGTGCGCGCACTCGCCGGGATTCTCAAAGGCTATCCGATGCGCGCGGCGCGAGGCCATCGGCCCGGCGCTTTGACAGCGCCCAAGGCGAGCGGGATAGTGGGGGGGTCGGGGGCTTGAGCGGGCGAGGGCCAATGAAGAACATGAGTGGCGGCGCGATCTTGTGGCTGTGTGGCGTGGTCGCGGCGGTGTCGGGCTGCCCGTCGGAGCCACCCGAGCCAGCGCCGGAGGTTGACGCGGGTTGCGCGGGCGCGGGCTGCGATCAGGAGGACGCCACCGAGCCCGAGGCGGCGCCGGACGCCTCGGTCGGAGACGCGACGATGGGCGACGTCCCAGACGGGAGCGAGCCCGACGCGCTCGAACCCCTGGCGTGCCCGGAGAGCGCCGTCGAGATCGAGGGGCGGTGCGTGCCGGAGGCCTTCCTGATTCAGGAGGGCGCGCCCGTGACGACGTGCCCCGAGGTGCGCTCGCCCCTGGGTCGTGAGGCCGAGCCCGACTGCACGCGCGGCTGCCGCGGGCCGCAGACGCCTGCGGGGATGCAATGGTCAGGGGCGATCGGCGAGCCGATCCACGCGCCCGTGCTGGGGGTCGTCCTTGAGGTGATCGACGATCTGCCGGGCCGCCCTGAGGACGCGGGGCTCCTTGAGGCGGCCTGCCTGGCGGTCGAGGGGCTGGGCCATTGCTGCAACCTCGGAGACGGCGAGGGCAACAGAGTGTCCCTGCTGGACCGCAAGGGGCGCACATGGACGGTGTCGCATCTGGCGCGAGGGGGAGCGGGCGTCATCCCTGGGCAGGTGGTGCAGGCCGGCCAGGTGATCGGGCGGCTGGGAGACTCCGGGGCGACCTGCGCGGAGGGGGGCGAGGCGGGCCGGGTGCACGTGGGGGTCGTGAGGCGCGGGCTGGCCGTGGACGCCTCGGGGTGCCTGGTGGGGCTCTTCGGCGATGGCGCCGAGCCGGGGGCCTGCTTCGACGCCGACGGCGACACCTACGGCGTCGGCCAGGGGTGCGACGCCGACGACTGCGACGACGCCGAGCCGCTCTTGCAGTCCTGGACGGCGCGGCGCGACCGCTGCCTGGGGGCCGACGGGGCAGACCAGGCTTGCGCGGATCGGGACGGCGACGAGCTCTTCGCGGGGCCGGAGTGCCCGTGGCCCGATGAGGACTGCGACGACTTCGACGCCGAGGTCAGCGGCGGGTGCGTCAGGACCGCGTGCGCGTGCTTCGAGGGGGTGTGCTGCGACGGCTGCCAGTTCTTGTCGGCCGAGACGACCTGCGCCGCGGGTCAGCGCGTCGAGTACCTGTGCCTGGAGGGCGAAGGGTGCGGCGACGACGTGTTCGCGCGCTTTGAGGATCGGCGGTGTTCGGGCCGCAGCGCGCAATGCGATGGGGCGCTGGTGCCCAACGAGCCCGAGCGGATCAGGGCGTGCACGGACGAGCTGCGCTGTCAGGCGGGGAGCCCGATCTGCGCCTTCGACGAGGCGTGCGCCCGGCAGTGCGAGGGGGACGGCGGCTGCGCCGCCGATCAGTTCTGCGATCAGGGATTTTGTGTGGGAGATGTATGCCTTCAGGGAAGCCGATTCTGCGTGGGCAATGAGGTGAGGCGGTGCCTGGACAACGGGGGCGGCTCGGAGGCGGTCGAGGGGTGCGCCTTCGGGTGCGTCGAGGGGGCCTGTCGAGCCTGCCCGGACAACCTGTGTCAGCGCCTCGACCTGCCAGACGGCGATCACTGCGAGGGCGACGCGCGCGTCACCTGCCAGTCCAGCCAGGGGTGTCGGCTCCAGGTGGGCGGCGAGGTTTGCGAGGGCGGCGCGCCGCGCTGCAGCCAGGGGGGATGCGTCGGGTGCCTGTCGGCCTCGGACTGCCCGTCGGTGTTGCAGCGGTGCGACGAGGCGAACCGCTGCGAGTGTCGCCACGAGTGCGAGGCCGGGCAGGTCGGCTGCGTGGACGCGGATCTCCAGTGGGTGTGCGCGGAGGACTCGGGGGGGTGTCGCCACAGAGTCCTTGCGCCTTGCGGGGCGCAGGAGGTCTGCGACGCGGGGGCCTGCGTGGGCTTCTGCCCGGCGAACTTCTGTCAGGACACCGGGCGGACCGAGGGTGCGGCGTGCGATGGGGACTCGCGGGTGGTGTGCGGGCAGGAGGGCGAGTGCGGGATCGAGGTGGAGCGCGCGCGGTGTCGCGGAGAGACGCGGCGGTGCTTCGAGGGGAGCTGCGTGGCCTGCAACGCGAACGCCGACTGTCGCTCCTCGCGGCAGCGCTGCGTCGATCGCGCTTGTGTCTGCCTGGACACCTGCGAGCAGGGGGAGGTGGGCTGCCTGCTGTCGGATCAGCGCTTCGTGTGCGAGCAGGACAGCGAGGGTTGCTTCTTCAGACGCACGGAGGATTGCGGCGACAACGGGCTGTGCGTGGACGGCCAGTGCGAGCTCAACTGCGGCGACGGCTACTGCGACGCGATCGGGCTGGGCGACGGCGAGGTCTGCGACGGGGCGCGTCGGGTCGAGTGCGGCCAGCGCAACGGCTGCAACATCGAGCGGACGTGGCAGGAGTGTGGCTGCGGGTGTACGGCGGGGGCTTGCGATCCTTGCCCCGAGCCGGACGGGCCGATGATCATCATCGGGACGGGGGAAGAGGGCTTCGAGGCGCTGGAGGACGGCGCGGTCGTGCACATCTTCCGAGGCTTCCAGGGCGGCCACCACGTCTTCGGGGCGGTGCGGGCCTTGAACCTGGCCAACCCGCAGTTGACCCAGCAGGTGTGGCGGGTCTCCGAAGGGAACAGGGAGCTGGCCTTCTGGTCGATCACGCGCTCGCTGAGGCCGGCTGGGGAGGCTCACGAGCATCTGGGTGAGACGGTGCAGTTCTTCTTCGGGACGGACCCTGAGACTCTGAACGGGTTGAGGGTCGTGCTGGAGTTGACGATGACGACGACGACCAGCCTCGTCCTCCACGACGAGGTGGAGATCGAGCTGGCCTGGCCCTGAGCCTCGGATCGAGAGCCTCGGATCGAGAGCCCCGGATCGAGAGCCTCGGATCGAGATATGGGGCCCAGCCCGAGGACTTCGGGGCGATCGTAGCCTCGGGCGGCTGCGCCGCTTGCCACGGACGCCAGTGATTCACTACTCTGAGGGTGGTCCAGAACACGCACACCCAGAACAGAGCGCCCTTGATGCTCGCCTACTGCCCCAATTGCCTGACAAACCTCGATGATGATGCCGAGTTCTCATGTCGGCGCTGTGGGATGGCCCGGCCATCCGGCGGGATCTGGCCTCGGGATGTCTACCTCGGGGAGATGGTCGACAACGGCAAGTACAAGGTCGAGCAGATCCTGGGCAGCGGCGGCTTCGGCAAGGTCTATCAGGTGCGCCACACGATGCTCCAGGACCGCACCTTCGCGATGAAGGTGCTCAACGCCTCGATGGCCGGCGATCAGGCCGCCGAAGGCGAGTTTCTGCAAGAAGTACGAATACTTATGGACCTGGATCACCCCAACATCGTGGACTGCTACGACGTGGGGCGGCTGTCGACCGGGGCGCTCTTCTTGAGGATGGAGCAGATCAAGGGTCAGGGGATCCACACGGCGATCCTGCCGCCGACGGTGCTCTTCAACGGGGAAAGGACGGCGCGGGTGGGCCAGCAGGTCGCCTCGGCGCTGGCCGCGGCGCACCGGCTCGGGATCCTGCACCGGGACCTGAAGCCGGCCAACATCCTCCTGCTCAAGGACGACGAGATCCGGGTGATCGACTTCGGGATCGCCAAGGTGATCGACGCCCAGGATCAGCACCTGTCTCGGGTGATCGGGACGCCGGACTTCATGGCCCCTGAGCAGTTCACGCCCGGCCAGGCCATCGACGGCCGCCTGGACGTCTACCAGCTCGGCGCCGTGCTCCACACCCTCCTGACGGGCCGCCCGCCCTACTGGGAGCGCACCGCCGACACGACGCAGCGCGCCTTGATGTTGACGGCCCGCCGGCAGGAGGAGCGCATCGGCCAGCAAGGCCCCTGCCCCAGCGCCCAGCGCCCCGAGATCGCCGAACGCTGGCCGGAGCTCGACAGCCTCGTCAGCGCCATGCTCTCGACCGAGCCGCACCGGCGCCCGACGGCCCAGCGCGCCGCCGACCTCTTCGCCGCCCTCCTGAGCGGCGTCTCCATCGCCGCCGAGGATCTCGGGAGCCTCTCCCCCCAGGACGGCCCGCCGCCGGAGGCCACCCCTGCCCTGGCGCAGAACGCCGAGCAGCCGTCCCCAGAGCGCCCCGCCCCGACGCTCCACCAGCCCACCCCGACTCCCCCCCCCATCGACGCCACGACCCAGATCGTGACCCACCGCGTCACCTTCGGCGCCCAGACCCCTCGCCAGATCACGACGCCCTTCGAGCGCCGCGTCGCGATCATGTCCTTCACCAACGGCGGCCCGCCCGAAGACGGCTACCTCGCCGAGGGCCTGACCGAAGACCTGACCGATCTCGTGTCGATGGCGCCGTCGATCCGCGTCAGGCCCCGCGGCGTCGTCGAGGCCCTCGACCCCGCCGTGGCCGCCGACCCCAAGAGCGCGGGCCAGGCCCTGGAGGTGGCCTGGCTCGTCGAAGGCTCCGTGCGCCGGATGGGCGATCAGATCCAGATCCGCGTGCGGCTGATCTCGGTCGACGAGGGCTTCCAGCAGTGGGCCCAGCGCTTCCGATGCACGACCGAGGACATGTTCGACATCAGCGACGAGATCGGGGCCGCGATCATCGGGGCGCTCTCGACCGAGCCCAGCGCCCAGGTCACCCGCGCCTCAGCGCCGCCGAACGCCGCCGCCGTCGATCTCTTCCTGCGCGCCCGCCACTCCCTGCGCGAGAACTGGCACGACGACACCACCGAGGCCGTCACGCTCTTCGATCAGGCCCTCCAGGCGGCCCCCGGCGACCCGCAGATCCTGGCACAGGCCGCCGTGGCCAGAGCCCGGCTCGCCTTCAAGCGCGGCGGCGGCGTCAACGCGGTGCCCGAAGCCCGCGTGATGGCCGAGCAGGCGGCTGCGGCCGCGCCGACGCGCTGCGAGCCGCGCTACGCCCTCGGGCTCGTCCACTACCTGGAGGGCGACCTGGACAGCGCGGTCAAGTGCCTCTATGAGGCGCTGGACCGCTCGCGCGCCTACCCGGAGGCCCACGACCTGCTCGGGCGGCTCCTGCTGGACAGAGGCCCCATCGACGAGGCCGTCAAGCAGCTCCGCCGCGCCCTGGAGCTCGATCCAGGGATGTTCAACGCCCGCTTCGACGTCGCCCGCGGACACGCGCTCCTGCGCCAGTGGGATCGCGCCGGCGTCATGCTCGTGACCGACACGGAGGCCGGCCTCACCGGCACCCTGAGCCAGCTCCTGCGGGTCCGCTTCGCCATGTGGCGCCGCGCCCCCCTGCCCGAAGACGAGGTCGACCCACCCGAAAACCCCAGCCACGAGATCGAGCGCATGGTCGACGTGCTGTGCGAGGTCCGCCGGACCAACGCGCTCTCCGACGCCCACCGCGCCTGGCTCCTCTCCGTGACCGAAGGCCAGGGAAACGCGCGCTTCAAGACCCTCTTCTACCAGTACCAGGCCGAGGTGGCCGCCTACCTCGGCGAGCGAGACGCCTGCATCCGGGCCATCGAGTCCGCCCTCGTGCTGGGCCTGTCCGACATCGTCTGGATGCACCGCTGCCCGCTCTTCGACGCCCTGGCCGACGACGCGCGCCTCATCACCCTGCGCCGACGACACCCCGAGCACGAACGCCACATGGCCGCCGGGACGCTCAACCTGACAGCCCTGGGCGGGCTCTGACCTTCGGCGGATCGATCAGCGCGACGATCTCGGTCAGCCCCTCCGGCGTCCGGAAGACCAGCCCGCTCTGCCCCGTCGAGATCGCTGCCGGCGGCGATGGCGTGCTGGCGAAGCCGCGCGAGGATCGTCTGGATCAAGCTCCATCGATTCGCGTCACCCTCCTTGAGCGGTGCCCGGCTTGAGCCCGCTCAAGGCAACGACGTCGCTCACCACCGGCTGGAGACAGCCAGCGACCAGCCGCGCAGCGCGCCGCCCTCGCTGCCATCCTCGTCCACGACCTCCAGCACCCAGCGCCCGTTGGCCGCCTTGTCAGCCGCCGGCGCCTCGATCACGAAGCGACCCCCGAAGGCGCTGTCCTCACCCCGGCTCCACAGCGCGATCCGCTGACCCTCAGGATCGATCAGCGTGATCCTCAAGTCCCCCTTGTCGCCGTGATCCAGCTCAACCTCCACCTCCACGGCCTCCCGGTGCGCCCCGAGGCCGTACACCACGACCTCGCTGCGCAGCTCGCCGCGCACCTCGACCCCGACCTTGGCCTCGGCTCGACCCCGCATCCAGGCCGGCACGCACAAGCCCTCGACCTCCTGCGTGCACACCAGCCCCTCCGTGCAAGCCCCGTCGATCCCGCAAGCGTCGCCCTCACCAGCCCGAGGGCGCTCATCGCGGCACTTGCCCACCTGACCCTCACCCTCGGGGATCCCCGCGCAGCTCCAACCCGTCGCGCAGGCCGCGTCCGAGGTGCAGTCGAGGTCCAGGCCCAGATCCCGGATCCTGCCCAGCGCCACCGGCCCCACATGCGACAGCCCGGCGAGCTGATCGAGGCTGACCAGGGGCCGCGCGCCCACGATGGCCTCCAGCGCCCGCACATCCAGCCCGGCGGCCGCGTCGAGCTCCTGCGCCGAGAGCGTGTTGACCGCGTGAAGCGCCGCGATCGACTCCGACGCCGTAAAGGGCACCCCGTCAAAGACCCCCACCACGTCGTTCGGCTCAGGCGTCCACCCCGCCCCCATGACGTAATCCATGATCAGCGCCACGGTCGCCTCGCCCACCCCGTGGACCTCGACCACCTCCATCACCCCCCCGAAGGCCCTGTCGTCGCGGGTCGACAGCCGACCGTCGCGCCCCGCCCGCCAGGCCACCAGCGCCTCGGCCGCGCGCGACGAGACTCCGACCTCCTCCTTCAGCACCGCCTCCGTCGTCGTCGGATCGTTGAGGAAGCCCAGGAAGCCCAGCGCCGACGCGACCCCCTCCTGCCGATCCTCGACCGGGCGGACAGGCACGCGCCGCTCCGACTCCGCCGCCGTCACATCGACGGGCTCGGAGACACAGCCGGACGCCGAGGTCGACAGCACGACAAGAGCAATAAAAACATGGAGATACGAGATGTTGTACACGGTTGCCTCAAAAGGCCGCGGGTGAGCGCGGACCATCAAGGCAGGGCGGGGTGCAGAAGCCACTGGCCTTTGAGGCCAGTTTGTTTTACGTCGAGAGCTTGAAGCTCAGGGACGGGGCGTCACCACCGACCAGGGCTGGTCGGTTCGTTTTGCGCGCCTGCAATCTGGGGCGTGTTCTAGATCCTCGTGCGCTGAAGATCAAGCCCAAAATGGGGGGCAGCGACGGGTTTGAGGCGCCCACGCAAAGACGCCGCCGCAGGCCGGCGGCGGTGGCCCCTCGACATCCCCCAGGCGGGGCAGTACAAGGGCCTTCGAGTCAAGGGGGGGCCATGATCGACGACGTGAGATTCTTCGCAACCGCAGCCCGAGGCACGGAGGCGGCTCTGTTCGACGAGATCAGCGCGATGGGGCTGTCGTCGCCCCAGGTCGAGCGCGGGGGGGTCTCCTTCGAGGGGGGGTTGGCCGCCGCCTATCGGGCCTGCTTGTGGAGCCGGGTGGCAAGCCGGGTCCTGCTGCCGCTGGCCTCCTTCGAGGCCACGGACGGGGACACGCTCTACGATGGGGTCGTCGAGATCTCCTGGATCGACCACCTGGGCCCGAGGCAGACGCTGGCGGTGAGCGTGGCCGGGGAAAGCAGCTCGCCCGGGCTGAACAACACCCGCTTCGCGGCGCAGCGCACCAAGGACGCGATCGTCGATCGGATCCGGGAGGCCACCGGGATGCGTCCGACCGTGGATCTGAAGGAACCGGATCTGCGGATCAACGTCCACCTGCGCGGCACGACCGCGACCTTGAGCCTGGATCTGTCCGGGGACGGGCTGCACCACCGTGGGATCGGGCGCGAGGGGGCCGCGGCGCCGCTCAAGGAGAACCTGGCCGCCGCGCTGCTGATGCTGGCCGGCTGGCCTGGGATGATCCAGGACGCTCTGGCGGCGGGCCGGGCGACCTCGGGGAGCGCCGAGGGGCCGACGCTCGTCGATCCGCTCTGCGGCTCGGGGACGATCCTGATCGAGGCGGGGTGGATGGCGCTGGACGTGGCGCCGGGGCTCCAGCGCGACAAGCACGGCTTTGAGGGCTGGCGAGGCCACGACGAGGGGCTGTGGCGCGAGCTGTTGGCCGAGGCGCGGGCGCGAGAGGTGGCCGGGCGGGGGCGCGGGGTGCGGCTCTGCGGCGGCGATCAGGCCGAGCGGACGCTCAAGACGGCGCGGCGCAACATCCAGCGCGCGGGGCTTGGGGGCCGGGTGACGCTGGAGCAGCGCCCGCTGCACGAGTTCAAGGCGCCGCCGACCGCCGGGGGTTCGCCGCGCGGGCTGATCTTGACCAACCCGCCCTACGGCGAGCGGCTGGGCGAGAGCGGCGAGCTTGGGCCGCTCTACGAGCAGCTCGGGGATCTCTTCAGGCGCGGCTTCCCGGGCTGGCGGGCGTGCGTGTTGACGGGCAACAGGGCGCTGGCCAACCAGATCGGGCTCAAGGCGACCGAGCGCCACCCGGTCTTCAACGGCCCCATCGAGTGCCGGCTGCTGGTCTACCCGATCTCCGAGGAGGCCGTTCAGAGCGAGGAGGGGCCGGGGTGGCGCAAGCCGGGGCCGGACGCGCCGATGCTGGAGAACAGGCTCAAGAAGAACCTGCGCAAGATCAAGGCGTGGCGCGCGCGCGAGGGGATCGACTGCTACCGGATCTACGACGCCGACATCCCCGAGTACAACGTCGCGATCGACTGGTACGACGGCGCGGTGCACGTCCAGGAGTACGCGCCGCCCTACAAGGTCGACCCGCGCGTGGCCGAGGCTCACCTGCGCGACGTCATGCTCGTCGTGCCCGAGGTGCTCGGCGTGGCGCCGGAGGAGGTCTCGCTCAAGGTGCGGCGGCGCGGCGAGGGCGGGGCGCAGTACGGCAAGGTGGCTCAGATGGGGGCGCTGCGGGAGGTCCGGGAGGGTGGCCTGCGCTTCTTGGTCAACATGACCGACTACCTCGACACGGGCCTCTTCCTCGACGGCCGGATCCAGCGGTCGATGATCCGGGAGTTGGCCTCGGGGCGGGACTTCCTCAACCTCTTCGCCTACACCTGCACGGCCTCGGTCTACGCCGCCGACGGCGGGGCCAGGAGCACCACCAGCGTCGATCTGTCGGGGACCTACCTGAGCTGGGGCCGCCAGAACCTCGCGCTCAACGGCTTTGACGACTCAAGGCACCAGACCGTCCGCGGGGACGTCATGAGCGGCCTCAGGTCGTCCTCGCGCCGCTACGGGCTGATCTTCGTCGCCCCGCCGACCTTCTCGCGCTCCAAGAGCACCCAGCAGACCTTCGACGTGCTGCACCACCACGGCGCCCTGCTGCACATGGCCGCGCGGCTGCTGACCGAGGACGGCGTCTTGATATTCTCCAACGCGCACCAGAGCTTCGAGATCGATCCCAGGCTCGAGAAGTCCTTCAACCTCGAAGAGATCACCGCCCAGACCATCCCCTGGGACTTCGAACGCCGCCCGCAGATCCACAACACCTGGCGCCTGACCCTCAAGGGCTGACCCCTCCAACCGTCGAGATCCTCACAGGAGCCGACATGAAGACGCTGCGCGCCCTGGCCCTCGTGGCCTCCCTGACGACCCTGCCGCTGATCGCCGCCGGCTGCTGCTGCCCCATCGCCGACGACCTCGAAGACGCCTCGCCTGAGCTCCCCACCCTGCCCCCGGAGCCGGCCACGACGGCAGAGGCCAGCCGGACCAAGGCCCCGCCCTGGGCCTCGGAGGGCGACCGGGAGGCCCCCCAGCCCCACACGATCTTCCACCTCTTCGAGAAGGCCGCCAAGACCGAGGTCGCCGCCGCCATCGACCGCGACCTGCTCGTTTGTCGGATCGCGGTCGAGGGCCGCTACGACGTCTTCCTCGCGCCCGACCTCTCGGCGACCTTGACGCTGGGCGACCGGCCGCCCTTCACGATCCGAGGCACGGAGGACAGCAACGACATGCTCGCCTCCGCGCCGCTGGTCACGCTCAAGGCCGGCGACCGCGTCACCATCGCGGTCGCCGATCGAGACGCCACAGGGCTGGAGCACATCGGGGAGGTCGTCGGCGCCGTCGAGGCGATCCCCTTCACCCTGTCCACGGACAAGATCCAGGTCGAGTGCCGCCGCCTCGACCGAGACGGCGTCGAGACTGAACTCAGCCGCGCCAACCGCGCCGCCGAGGCCGCCCTCAAGCTCGTCCCCGAGCGCTTCGAAGGCCACCCCGCCGACTCCGACTGGGGCTACACGCGCACCGGCATCGGGTTCGTCAAGGACGAGGTCCTCGGCATGGCCGCCGTCGTCGGCTGGGCCGACACGCGCGTCGGGCAGTGGATCGATCACATCGACAAGCTCGACGCCCGCTGGCGCGAGGCCGCCACGATCTCCGTCAAGCGCCTGCGCGAGGGCCTGCCCCCCGCCCGGACCCCCGTGGTCTTCGAAGCCGAGGGCGTCAAGCTCACGATCGAGGGCGTCGCGTGCGGCGAAGAGGCCCTGGCCTCCTTGCGCGCCAACCCGGCGATCCCCGGCATCGCCGCCCAGCGGGTGAAGGCGGCCCGCTGCCTCGCGCGCGTCGCCGTCGAGAACACGGGCATGCGGCCGATCAACGCCTTCCCCATGATCAACGCCATCGGAGAGCTTCACAGCCTCCGCTTCGTCGAGCCCGACGGCAGCCTCTCCCCCGCGCTCTTCGTCCACTTCGAATCCGAGGCCACCGAGCCCTCCTCCACCCTCGATCCAGGGCAGCGCGGCGTCGCGATCCTCGTCACCCAGGGCGACACGATCCTGGCCGACGTCGATCAGGGCGCGCGGCTCCTGTCGGTGACCGGCCGCTCGGGGCCGGTCTTCCTGCGCGTGCTCCAGCGGGATCGCAACCCCTGAGCGGCGACCGCGCGGTCAGGGCCTCGGCCGCCCGCGCTTGCAGCCTCTCAGCCGCCCCCTTCGCCCAGAACCCACCCGTAGCCGCGGATCAGCGCCTCTCGACCGCCCTCCTCCGACACCTCGCCGTGCGCCATTACTATCCGCTCAAAGGGCCACTCAAGGATGCGCTCCAACGAGCTGCGGAAGGCTCGCCGATCGCGCACGAGGAGCCGCTCAAGGAGGGTGGGGGCCACGCGCCCATAGGATCCCCCGAGGCGAAAGACGAGGCGAGTCAAGGGCGGGCTGGTGGGGCCGACGTTGAAGGCGAGGTCAGCGGCGATGAGGGTGTTGCTGGGGCGGTGGAAGAAGACGATCTCGTTGGCGAAAGGAAACCCGGCGAGCGGTACTTGATCGAGCGCGCCCTCCCAGCCGGCCTCGGGCTCGTCGCCGAGGACGCCGGTAATCGTCAGATCGGCGCGCTTGACGTCGAGCCCTGGGGCGACGTAGGTGGCGGCCTCGGGGAAGGCGCGCTGCCACTGGTCGACAAAGAGGTGGTGCAGGAGGTTGGGGGCCACCAGGATCGCGACGGGGCCGAGCGCCTTGACCTCTTGGACGAGCGCGTCGCTGGCCGCGATCGGCGAGTGCAGCAGCAGCCCTCCGCCGGGGAGGCGCACGATGGTCATCCGCGCCCCGACCTCAAGGCCGTAAAAGCGCAAGGGGGCGTCGGCGATCCAGATGTCAGGATGAAGCTGCTTCATTGCGAGCACAAGGACACCCAGAAGCGAAGGTCAGCGCAACCTAAAGCTCGCTGTCGGAAGTGGCCTCAAGCGCCCGCTGCATGAAGGCATCGAGCTGCTCCTGGCTCATGGCCGCAAGTCGCGGCTTCCAGACGGCCTCGTCCACACCAAACTTCGACGCCAACAGCCTCAACACCACCCTCTCGACGCCCTCCCTGAGCCCCTTCTCGACGCCCTCCTCGATGCCCTTGAGGCGACCTTGCTCAAAGCGTCTTTGTTCCCTCTGATCGATGTTCTCAAACATGGTGCGCACCTCCATGAGGTCATTGAGTTGGCCGGTGGGCATCTGTGCCCCGCGCTTGCTGAGCACGCCGTTGAAGAAAATAAGAAACACCCGGCGCATTTCAACCCGAGCGGGGTGCTCCTGG
>SYOX01000207.1 GCA_005804885.1 Pseudomonadota bacterium | reverse complement strand
TCCGCGGCGACGCCGTCGCCGGGCTCCTGATCACGGCCATCACCGTCGCCGGCGGCTTCCTCATCGGCGTGGGCCAGCAGGGCATGCCGGCGGCCGAGGCCGCCAGGGTCTACACCATCCTGACCGTCGGCGACGGCCTCGTGAGCCAACTCCCCAGCCTGATCATCTCCATCGCCGCCGGCATCATCGTCACGCGCGCCTCCAGCCGCGGCGAGATGGGCGCCTCGATCCTCGGCCAGCTCTTCGGCCACCGCAAGACCTTCATCCTGCTGTCGGCCTCGCTCTTCGGCTTCGGCCTGATGCCCGGCATGCCCCTGATCATCTTCTGGGCCCTGGCCGGCGCCGCCGGCTTCATCGCCTACAACTGGCACCTCGTCGCCCCCATGCTCGCCACCGAGGTCGAAGACCCCGACGTCGCCAGCCCCGAGTCGGAAGGTGAAGCCCTCAGCCCCCAGGAGGAGCTGCGCCGGACCCTGCCCATCAACCTCCTGGAGCTGCACGTCGGCTACGGCCTCGTGCCCCTGATCGACACCCGCGACGGCGGCGACCTCCTCGACCGCATCGGCGGCCTGCGCCGCAACCTCGCCCATGAGCTCGGCTTCATCCTCCCGGCGGTCAACATCCGCGACGACCTCGCCCTGCAGCCCTCCCAGTACAAGATCCTGCTCAAGGGCGAGCCTGTCGGCGGCGGCGAGCTGATGGTCGACCGGATCCTGGCCATCGACCCTGGGATCGCGGAGCGCCCGCTGGAGGGCGTCCCCACCCACGAGCCGGCCTTCGGCCTGCCCGCGCTCTGGATCCCGGGCCACGACCGCGACGTGGCCGAGCTGAGCGGCTACACCGTCGTGGAGCCCTCGGCCGTCCTCGTCACCCACCTGGCCGAGCTGCTGCGCCGCTACTCCCACGAGCTGATCGGCCGCCAGGAGGTCCAGGAGCTCCTCGACATGGTCGGCGAGGCCCACCCCAAGATCATCGAGGAGCTCGTGCCCCAGATCCTCAGCGTCGGCGAGATCGTCAAGGTCCTGCGCGAGCTGCTGCGCGAGCAGATCCCGATCCGCGATCTGCGCACCATCCTCGAGACGCTGGCCGACCACGGCGGCGCCACCCGCGACGTCGAGGCCCTGACCGAGCGCGTCCGACAGGCCCTCGGCCGCTCTATCACCCGCCGCTATTGCGGCGAGGACGGCGTCTTGAGCGTCTTGACGCTGGGCCAGGGCGCCGAGATGGCCTTCAGGCGCGGTCAGACGCCCGACGGGCGCTCCGCGCTGGATCCGGGCGTCGCCAACGCCCTGCTGGCCAACCTGGAGCGGGCTTTCGGCGATCTGGCGTCGCAAGAGACGCTGCCGGTCCTGCTCACCCCGCCCGATCTGCGCCGGCAACTGCGCACCTTCACCGAGCGCTTCATCCCCAACCTCACCGTCCTGTCCTACCGGGAGATCGACCCTGGCGCCGAGATCCGCGCCCTGGGCGCGATCAACATCTGAACGCTCCGCGAAGCTGGCTCCCTCGTCCGCACTGAGGCAGGCTCGACGCCCGCGACACCTTCCGAAGCCCTTCCTGACGATTGGCCAGGTTTGCTCAGTGAAGGTTCCAAGGCCCGCGACGCCACGGCATCCCACTCCCGCCGATCGCCCCACGCTCCTCGCACCGCCCCCGTTGGGGACGGGCTCGTCGGGTGGGGCTGGAAGCTCAGGGTGGGCTGCGCCCTGGCGGTCGCAGGCCCGCGCACGACCCAAGTCGACACCAGGGGGCGTGAAAACCCCAATCCACAGGCCCACTTCGACGCGGCGATCCAACCCCACGATCCGCGCTCGTCCGCCCGCTGGCCTGCGCCCAACGGGCGCAGCCCCCCCCGGGCATCCAAGCCCCACCCGACGAGCCCGTCCCCAACGGGGGCGGTGCGAGGAGCGTGGGGCGATCGTCGAGCGCGGCAGGACTTCAGGCTTCACTGAGCAAACCTGGACGATTGGCTTGACGGCCATCGCCGCGATCCCTCTAATCAAGGAGTCTCGTCAAACATCGCTCTTCTGTTGAGGTGGAGCACCATGGAATCGCGCCGTTCATCTTCAAGCGATGGCTTGAAGCATGGTTTGGTCCTCCTGCTCGCCGCTGCTCTCTGGGCTGGCTGCGGCGAGCAGGCCGCCGCGCCCCTGCTCGAAGTTGGCTGCAGGCTCAACACCGACTGTCAGGAAGGTCAGACTTGCTTGTTGGGCAGCTGCATCGACAGCGGCCTGTGCGAAGGCCCCGACTGCCCTTGCCTCCGCGACGGCGACTGCGCCGCCGGCGAGGCCTGCGACGTGGAGTCTGGCCAGTGCTACGCGCTGGAGTGCCTCGGCGACGGCGACTGCGCCCTCGGCCAGGTCTGCCTGCGGAGCAGGTGCCAGACCGACGTGGCGGCCGATCGTGACCGCGACGGCGTCCCCGACGCCGAAGACCGCTGCCCCGAGATCCAGAACGTCGATCAAGAAGATCACGACGGCGACGACCTCGGCGACGCCTGTGACGATGACGATGACAACGACGGCGCCCCCGACAGCGTCGACAACTGCCCCCTGAGCGCCAACAACGATCAGGCCGACGCCAACGGCGACGGCATCGGCAATGTCTGCGACGAGGTCGTGGCGGGCACCAGCGTCGTCGGCGTCGTCGACGGATCGGCCCTCGACAACCAGGGCGTCGAGCTGGCCCGGGTCTACCTCCTCGGCGCTCAAAGCCCCGTGCCCCTCGACTCTGAGCGCCGCTTCGTCTTCGATCAAGCGCTCGCCTCCGGCGGCTCCTTCGGCCTGCGCGTCGAGTGGCCGGGCTTCGTCGCTCTGGAGCGCCTCTTCGTCGCCCCTGCCGATCAGGTGTCCTTCGACGTCGGCGTCCTGGTCCTGACACCCCAGGCCGAGGACGTCGAGGAGGCC
Source organism: Pseudomonadota bacterium (assembly GCA_005804885.1). Classification (GTDB taxonomy): domain Bacteria; phylum Myxococcota_A; class Bradymonadia; order Bradymonadales; genus SYOX01. Next base: position 123,061 of record SYOX01000207.1, on the reverse strand, counting down.
GCGATCATGCGGGGCAGCGTCCACCTCCAGGGCCAGGAGGCGCACCAGGGGATACTGGTCCAGGCCACGGTCGGCGGCGTGACCGTCCTGTCGGCCCAGACCGACGTGCAGGGCGACTTCGCCCTCCAGGCCTCCCGCATCGACCACAGGCTGCGCTTCTCCCACCAGGGCCACCTGCCGGCCGAGATCGAGGTGCGCTGGGACGAAGCTGAGGCCCGCTTCGAGGTCGGCGACGACCCTCTGGAGGGCTTCGAAGTCGCGCTAGTCCCTGATCTCTCGGCTTCCTTGAGCGGACAGCTCGGCAGCGACCGTCTCGACGTCGAGGACTGGAGCGCGTCCGTCCGCAGCGCGGTCTTGATCTCCGAGCGCGGCCGCACCCCGGTCAGCGTCCAACCGGACGGGGTTTTTATCTCGACCCGCAACGTCGTCCCCGGCGCCTACGTGCTGGACATCGACGCCAGCGCCCACCGGCGCCAGACCCTGCCCCTCATCCTGGAGGCCGGCGACAACGACCTTGGCACTCTGATCCTCACCGCCGAGCTCGGCGAGGACAACGCCGCCGTCACCATGCGCGGGCTCGCCAGGCTCTCCGGGCGCTCGGACCACTCCGGCATCACCGTGCGCGGGCTGCTCGGCAACGTCCTGGCCGACATCGGCACCACCGACGTCGATGGCAACTTCATCCTCCAGACCGCCCGCGGCGACCACACCCTGCAGATCACCCGACACGGCTTTGTCTCCCAGAGCGTCGAGGTGACCTGGAGCAGCCTCAGAGAGCGCTTCGAAGTCCTCGACGAGGCCCTGGAGAGCTTCGAGGGCATCTCCCTCCAGCCCGATCGCAGCGCCACCCTGCGGGGCCAGCTGAGCACCTCGGTGTCCCCCTTTGACCTCTCGGCGGCCAGCGTGACCCTGGTCGGCGAGATCGACCTCCCGCTGCCCGCCCAGAGCACCGGCCACTTCGCGCTCGAAGCCCTCGTGCCGGGCCTCTATGGCCTGAGCGTCGAGGTCGAGGGCCACCTGCCCGTCCACCGGCTGATCACGCTCGACGTCGGCGACAACGATCTGGGGATCATCGCGCTGACCCCCGTCGCCGCCTCCCTCGTCGGGCGCGTCGTGCTCGACGGCGAGACAGACCACGGCGACGTCACCGTGAGGCTCCGCCATGAGGGCGCGCTCGTGGACGCGACCCTGAGCGACAGCGACGGCCGCTTCGTCTTCCAGGCCCTGCCTCGCGGCCACACCCTCTCGCTCAGCCGCGACGACTTCATCCCCCGCGACGTCTCCATCGAGTTCGAGGGCGATGGCTTCACGCTGGACGGCCAGGCCCTCCTGGACAACCCCATCACGCTCCTGCGCCAGCCCCACAGCGACCGCGATCGCGACGGGACCCTGGATCTGGTCGACAACTGCCCCAACGACTTCAACCCCGACCAGATCGACCTCGACGGTGACAGCGCGGGCGACCGCTGCGACGGCGACATGGACGAAGACGGCCTCGTCAACGGGCTGGACAACTGCCCCCTGACCTTCAACCCCATGCAGGAAGACCCCGAAGGCGACGGCCTCGGCGTCGCCTGCGTGGGCGGCGAGTGGGACGACCCCTTCGAACTGAGCTGCGGCATCCACGGGCAGCGCCTCGACACCCGCAACCGACCCGACGACATCTCGGGCTCCTGCGGCGGCGGCGGCGGCGCCCCTGAGCTCGTCTACCGCTTTGGCCTCCACCACGACACGCGCCTGAAGATCCTCGTCGAGGCCGATCACCCCGTCGCCATCTACGCGTTGAACGAGAGCGGCGCCGAGGTGGCCTGCCTCGTCGGCACCGAGCTGGTCCTCTACGGCTCCAACCACCCCGACGCCCCCGAAGGCGAAGGCCTCCCCGAAGGCCGCTACCGGCTCGTGGTCGACGGCTTCTCGGGGGAGGACGCCGCGGGCCCCATCCGCGTCGACGTCCTCAACACCGCCTGCGAAACCACGCTCGCCGCGCAACCTCCCCTGACCACCGGCGAGTCACCCTACGCCCCCATCATCGTCGATCTCGACGGCGACGGCCTCAACGACATCGTCACGCCCAACGCTGGCGACAACACCCTGACCGTCCTGCAAGGGATCGGTGAGGGCGCCTTCGAAGTCGCCGCCACCCTCCCCACTGGCACCCTGCCGGTGGGCGTTCGAGCCGCCGACCTCGACGCCGACGGTATCCCCGATCTCGTCAGCGCCAACGCCGAGGGCGACAACGTCAACGTCTTCCTCGGCGACGGCGATCTGCGCTTCGCCCAGCCCCTGACCTTCGCCGTCGGCGACGAGCCCAACGCGGTCGCCGTGGGCGATCTGGACGAGGACGGCGTCCTGGACATCGTCGTCTCTGAAGCCAACGCCAACTCCGTGGGCGTGCTGCTCGGCCGCGGCGACGGCACCTTCGAGGCCCGACAGGCACACCCCGTCGGCAGCATCCCCATCCCCATCGCCCTCTCCGATCTCGATCTGGACGGCCACCTCGATGCGGTCACCGCCACCTTCGACACCGACGCCGTCGAGATCCTCTACGGGCGCGGTGATGGCTCCTTCGACGAGCCCCAGCGCCTCTCCACCTGCGACGGCCCCATCGCCCTGAACCTCGCGGACCTCACCCAGGACGGCCTCATCGACGTCGCCGTCGTCTGCCACCAGTCCGGACACCTCGCCCTTCACACCAACGACGGCCGACGCTCCATGCAGGCGCCGCGCCTCGTATTCCTCGGCACCAGGCTCTTCGGCGTGCAATCGGGCGACATCAACAGCGATGGGATCATCGACCTCGTCGCCGTCCAGAACACCCAGGACAGAGTCTTCATCCTCACCGGCGAAGGCCGCGGGCGCTTTGTCACCCCGCTGACCCTCGCCGTCGGCGACGGACCCCTCGACGCCGCGCTGGGCGACATCAACGGCGATCAGCTCACCGATATGGTCGTCTCCAGCCTCCGGGAAAACAACCTGGGCGTCTTCTTCGCGCAGCCCGGCCGGCGCTTCGCCGTCCAGGAGCGCTTTCTCATCGGCGACCTGCCTCAGAACCTCGCCCTCGCCGACATCGACCGGGATGGCGCCCTCGACGCCATCACCCCCAACCTCAGCAACGACAGCGTCACCGTCGCCTACAACGACGGCGAGGGCCGATTTAGCGATCGCCAGACGCTGCCCATCTCCAACGACCCCAACGACGTCGTCGTCGCAGACCTTGACCACGACGGCCACCTCGACATCGTCACCGTCCTGGCCCAGACCCGGACGCTCGGCGTGATGAGAGGGCTCGGCGCGCGGCGCTTCTCCACGCCCGCCTTCCTCGACCTCCCGGGCTCACCCTCCAGGTTCAGGGCCGGCGACCTCGACTCCGACGGACACCTCGATCTCGTCGTCCGCCTATCCAGCAACCTCATCACGATCCTCAGAGGCCTCGGCAATGCCACCTTCGTCATCCACCAGACCCTCTCGACCCGCCATCAGGACGTCCAGCTGGCTGACCTCGACCACGACGGCGACCTCGATCTCGTCGTCGTGGAGATCTTCGCCGGGCTCGGCGCCCTCAAGGTCCTGATCGGGCGCGGCGACGCCACCTTCAGCGAGACCCTCCGCATCCCGTTGAGCGTGCCCGCCTTCGACGTCGCCGTCGGCGATCTCGATCAGGACGGCGACGTCGACGCCATCCTCCCACGCCAGTTCGACACCGGCGTCGTCTGGATGCGCGGCGACGGCCAGGGAGGCTTCGGCCCCGAGCTGCCCCTCTTGCCAGACGTCTCCCCCTCGGGAAGGGTCGACCTCTTCGATCTGAACCGCGACGGCCTGCTCGATCTCTTCGTCCGACTCTTCGGCACCGACAACTTCCACGTCCACCTCGGCCTCGGCGAAGGCCAGCTGGCGCCGCCCTTGAGGATGCGCATGGGCAACACCATCCGGGGAGTGTCCATCGGCGACGTCAACCGCGACGGCCAGCTCGACATCCTGAGCGTCGACCCGAACACCAACGATCTCAGAGTCTTGCTCCACTTCACGCGCCTGGAGACCGCCACCCGCCTCGTGCGCGCGCCCTTGCCCTCGTGCAGCGCCCGCACCCTGACCTCCGCGGCTCAACAGCCGGGGCAGGTGCCCTGGCGGCTGAGCGCGCTCCAGCCCTGCAAGGTCGATCGCATGGAGCTGGACCTGACCTTCGACGTGCGCCTTCCACCCCGAGCGCTGACCTTCGAAACTCCCCTGGGCTTCGACCTGCCGCTGTCCACACGCTCGCGCGCATGGCCTCGCGGCACGCGGTGGAACCCCGAGCAGATCGACGGCCTGGCCAGGCTCCAGGAACACCCGCTCAGCTCAGGTCAATGGGCGCTCGATGTCCCCTTCGAGGTGGAGTCGGCGCAGATGCTCATCAACCGCTTCCCCGCCGACCCCTTCGGCCCCGACACGCTCGCCGCCCTCTGCGGCCAGGTCGATCAGCCCGAGGACCCGGAGGCCGCCTGCCGACTGCCCGAAGCCCCTCAACCGCTCGCCATCGAGGCGCTCGACGACACCGACCTCTTCCTCCTGACCGGACCCCTCTCAGGCGCCTTCGTCGCGGGGCAGTCCATTGAAGTCGAGGTGGACACCGAGCCCGGCGACGGGCTCATCGAGGTGGCGCTCCTGCCGCTGCGCGCCGAGGTCCCCATCATGTCGATCCAGATCGCCCAGGGGCAGCCCGGCCTGCTTCGCCTCGACGCCCTGCCCGCCACCTTCGATGGCCGCTACCTCGCCGTGCGCGTGCGCGCCTTGCAAGGCGCCAGCCTGCCGGCGCGAGGTCTCCTGTCCCACCCAGACTGAGCGCCCACGAGCCCCGCGCACCGATGGCGCGGGACAGCGCCCCCATGAAATCTGTCCATCTCGACTCAAGGAGCGACCGCTGGACCCGGAGCCTTGTCGCAGCCGCGAAGATGCCGCGTGATACCAGACCACAGACGAAGGGGTTGCTTTGTGGGCGAGGACAGGGGGATGGCCTGGGCCTGGGCCTGAGCGAGGCTGGTGCATCGCACCGCCCAGTGATGGCCCTGGCTCAGGGCGCCGCCTGGACCGCCCACAAAGTGAGTCTCTCGGCTGTGGTCTGGTATGAGGCCCACGAAGGCCGGTTCGCTCAAACCTTCGTCAGTAATCGGGCGGGTGCCAGTAGTCCCGGGTGATGGTCCCGTCGCGCAGGACGGTGACCTCGGAGCCGTCGCCGAACATGTCCTCAAGCTCGGTGGTCCAGAAGAGGTAGGCCAGCGTCCGACGGACGGAGCCGGCGGTGCCGTCCTCGTCCCTGGGGCTCCTCCAGTCCTGCTCGACGCCGTTGATCGAGGGCGTCTCGGAGTGGACCCGCATGAAGCCAGGGAGGTTGTACTCCTGGGTCTCCGTAGGCGTGCCCTGGCGCCAGGAGAAGCTCTGCAGCTCCGGGTCGTTGTCGAACATCTCCCGTGCGCGCTCTTCGAAGACCGTGCGCGCGATCCGGGCGGCCTCTCCCCTGAGCTCCTTCTTGAGCGCCTTGCGCCGCTGGAAGGCCTCCAGCGGGCTCTCCTCGGCGCCCTCGTCCTCCATCAGGCCGAGCTTGATGAGCTCGACGGCGAGCTTGTTGAGCTCGGGCTCGTCCCCGGTGGCGAGGGCCTCTTGAGCCATCTTCACGGCTTTAGTGAGCTGTCTCTTGTTGAGCTGTGTCATCATTCATGCTCATAGGTTTCGACAAAAATCCCTTGTCGGTTGACCTTGACGGTCTTGTGATCGCCGAAGAGCTGGTACATGAGGTAGGCGTCGTCGAAGATCGCCAGCGTCTCGCGGACATCCCTGGCGGCCGTCTGAAGGTCGGGATCTTCGGGTTCGCTATAGTAGTTGAGATCATTGATCGAGCAGTATCCCATGTTGCTGGAGAAGGAGCAGGCGTCGCCGTCGATCCAGTAGGGCGTGTACTGGTGCCACGCGAAGGACTCCAGCTTGGGGTGCCTGGCGAAGAGGCCCTTGGCCTCGGCGGCGAGGAGATTCCGCGTCGAGGCCTCCATCGCCGTCTGGAAGCTCTTCATCCGCACCCGGAGGGCCTTCAGGGCCTCCTTGCCGCTGGGGTAGCCGCGGTGCTGCAGGGCCCTCAGGAGGTTCCTCCAGTCGAAATCTTCGCCTTGCGCGCTCTCCAGGAGCGCCTTGAGTTCTTCGTCCATCGTTCCCTCACAGCTCCTCGTCAAAGCTCACGATCTGCATGACCCGCTTGTCCTTCTCGATGCGCTCGACGGAGGGGGGCTTGTCCGTGCGCCCGTTGGCCATCCACTTCTGGTAGTCCATGGCCTGGATCCAGTCCTGGGCCGTGGGGATGAAGCCCCCGAAGTCCTCCTCGACGTGCAGCTCGCATACGTCGCGCACGGACACCTCTCGACCCTTCGAGTTGGTGATCGTCCGGCCGAAGACTTTTTCGGGGACGAAGTAGATGAACCACGTATTGTGGGTCAGCGCGCGATGGCGATGATCGGAGACGGCCGACTTCGAACTGTCGAGGAACTCGTGGATCTCGATGTAGTCTTCGGGCTCGCCGCCGAAGCGGCGGGCAGATGACTTGGCGTGTATCCAGGGCTTGGCCATGCGCGTCTACTCCCTGACCGGCGATAGCCGGAGGTTTATCACGGCGCGGCGAGGCGTCCAGAAAAGCGAGGGCTTCGACCCGGCGGCGAAAGGTTGTAACCTCTCGCCTGGTCAGCCAGAGCGTGGGGGGCGACATGACGGACGACAAAGAGACAGGGCTTGAGCGGCTGCGCCACTTGATCTACAGCGCGCCCTCGGGCCAGACGTGGAGGCAAGTGTGCGGGGTTCTTGAAGATATGGGCGCCGATGAGCTGGAGGTGGGCCTGGAGTACGTCAACGCGCACTTCCAGGCGTGGCCGCCCTTTGTCAGGGCCTACCACCACGAGCAGCAAGCCAGCTTCGAGCGGCTGCTGGCGGCGCCCCCGGTCTGGCTCCCGGCGGTCGCCTCCCTCTCCTTCTCCCACAGCAGGATCGGGGCGGAGGAGCTTCAGGCGCTCTCCCGCTCGCCCGCCCTCCCCGACCGCCTGGCGCACCTCTACCTGGCCTCCAACAGCATCGGGCCTCGCGGGGTCGAGGCGCTGGTCCGCGCCGATCGCATGTGCGGCTCTCTGACGCTGCTTCAGCTTTGGGACAACGGCGTCGGCGACGAAGGGGTCCGGCTCCTCGTCGAGTCACCGCATCTGGGCAGGCTCAACGACCTCGATCTGCGCTCCAACGGCATCGGGCCGGAGGGCGCCCGGCTCCTGGCCGACGCGCCGCTGATGGCGCAGCTCACGCACCTCAATCTGGCGGGCAACGCCCTCGGCGACGAGGGCGTCGCCGCCCTGGCCTTGTCCCCCCACCTGGGCAACCTCACCCACCTCAACCTCAGGCAGAACAAGATCAGCGATGAAGGGCTGGCCTCCCTGGCCCGCTCCCCCCACCTGGGCCGGCTCGCCCACCTCAACCTCAGGGACAACGCCTTGAGCGACGAGGCCCAGCGCCAGGCGCTCAGGAGCGCCCCTTACCTTCAAGGGCTGGTGCAGCAGGTCAAGCACATCTGGACCCGGCCATGAGGCCCCTGTGGCTTCGAGTTGGCCTCGCGCCGTCAACCTGAATACACTGGGAGCCCTGCGCTGCTCGGGTGGCGCTTCAAGCCATGGGCGGCCTGAGCCGATCGAGGATCCTGATCCCCTCCGAAGGCCAGCGTCTGGATCCTGAAGGAGATGTCTTGAGCACTGAGAGCGGATCCGGCAGCGTCCGTCGGTGTGTAACGCTGCAAGATTCAAGCGTTTTTTGCTGTCGAGGTCGGTCGTCGAGGTCGGCGGCGCGGTGGGCGGCGTGCGCGTGGATGGTCGCGGCGGCCGCGGGGTGCGCCGATCCCGAGGTGACGCTGGCGCCGCCCGAGGGCTACGAGGCCGCCGAGTGGCGCGTCCGGCACGAGGTCGAGGGCGCCAGGGCGGGGGTGGACGCGGTGGACGCGGGCGCGCCGATCCGCGACCCCTGGAACATCCTCGTGGCGCCGCCGGGGCCGCTGGCGGTCGGAAGCGCGGTCTTCGTGGCCGAGCGGCGCGGGTGGCGGGTGCTGCGCTTCGAGGTCGAGGGGGTCGATCCCGTGCGGCTCGGATCGCCCTCGGTCGCCGTCAGCACGGAGCCCTGGCGGCGTGGCGCGGCCTGGATGCCGGCGGACGTGGGCGTGGAGCGGCGCGACGATCGCTTCGGGATGGTCCTGGCCAGATCGGCCGACGGGGTGATGTTGCTCTCGGGGCCTTCGGGCCAGCCCTGGGTGGTGGAGCCCGGGCAGGCCGAGGCGCGGCGGCTCGGCGCCGGCCCGCTCGGCCTGGAGGCGGTCGAGGGCGCGGCGATAGGGCGCGTGGATCTGAGCGCCCTGGCGGGGGCGGCCTTCGATGAGGGCGGCGACGGGCGGCCCCCGGCGGTCCTGCTGGCGGCCAACGGGGCCATCTTCTCGCTCGACCCGGCGGGGCTGCGCGACCCCCAGGTGCCCCTCAGGCGCGTCCTGGGCAGCGGGGCCAGGGCGCAGGCCGACACCGGCGCCCTGGCCCTCAGCGCGCCCCTGGAGCTCTTCTTCAAGGCGCCGCTGGCCGTGGACGACTCAGGCAACCTCTTCGTGCTGGAGGTGGACGCGGGGCGCGTCCTGATGGTGCCCGGCTACGCCCAGCAAGGGGCCAGAGTGGTCCGGCTGGCCGGGGTCGGGCGCGGCGCGCTGGTCGAGGACGAGGCCTCGCCCTTGAACCAGCGCTTCGACCTGGGCCTGGGCAACAGCCTCACGGTGACGCGCCAGGGGGCCGCGCGCCACCTGGACTTCCTCAACTTCGGCGGGATCCCCTGGCGCGTCACCGTCGAGGTCGAGGGCGACGAGGCGCGGATCATCAAGTCGGACTTCCTGGTCGGTCGGACGCTGCCCTCGATGCAAGGCGGCTTCACCGTGGCCGGCGATCGGGTCCTGGCCGGGCGCGGCGACTTCGGCTCGCTAAGCGCCTTCCAATTCGGCGAAGAGGGGGTCGAGGAGCACCTCGCCGGCCACGCCGGGCGCGACTTCGAGGCCATCGACGCCGACTTCCTGCCCACGCTGCTCAGGCCAGGGGCCTTGCTGACCACGAAGGTCCACGGGACCCCGACGCTGGTCCTGTCGGATCAATCCAGCAGCCACATCGCGCTGGAGTTCTCGAAGGGCGAGGCCGAGGCCGTCGTCTTCCGGCAGGCCGGCACCGCCTACGATCCCTATCGGAACCTGTCGATCATCCCTGCGGCGCAAGGGCAGGCGGCGCGCCTGCTCATCGGCTCCCAGCAGGAGGTCCTGTCCTACAGCATCGAGGGCGTCGGACGCAGGCCCCCCGTGCTCTACAGGGCCGACGAGGGCGCGCTGTCGCTGTCCGGGATGCCGGCGGGGGCCTTCTCGGCGGCGCGCGCGCCGGTGGCCTTCGGGGCCCGCGCCGTGGACGACGCGCCGCTCTTCTTCGACGCCTCCCGGGGGGTGATCTTTGCGCTGCCGGGGTCGGCGGCGCTCGACGCGGGCTCGGAGTTGACGCGGCTGGCCGGGGGGGAGTTCTCGCGGGTGACGCCGCTGGGGGCCACGGCCGGCAGCCTCGTTCTGGACCTGAGCGGCGCGCGGCAGGTCGCGGTGGGCCCTCTGGGCTTCATCACGGCGGTGATCGAAGACGCGGCGCGGGGCGACCTCGCGCTGGTGATGAGGACCGACCCCGCGCCCGAGGCCGCGGCGCTGGCGGGGCGCGCCTTGCCCCGCGTGGATCAGGGGATCGTCGCGGCGGGGGGCGGCGCCGGTCGGCCGCTCGATGGGGCGCTGGCGACGGAGGTGGGCTTCAAGGGGCTGGTGTCGGCGGTCGCGGGCCAGCAGGGCGAGCTGTGGATGTCCCTTCGAGGGGCGGGGGGGACGACGGAGCTGGCCCGCGTGGACGCGCAGGGGCGACTTGATCGGCTCTCTGCGCCGGGCTCACCGCCCCTCGACGGGTTCGGTCGGGGGCCCGTGTCGCTCTCGGCGCTGGTCGTCTCGGGGGAGGCGTCCCTGGGCTGGGCGCCCTGCCTGCCGCCCGGGGTGCTGCTCCTGATGGGCCAGCAGGGCGCCTGGTGGCTCAACACCGGGTCGGCGCCCTCGCCTGGGCCAGAGGGCGCGCCGCTGGCGGCCGGCGAGGCGGCCCGGGCGGGGCAGCGGGCGGCGCGCCAGGTGATCTGCCTCGACGGCGACCCGTGGCTGCTCGATCTCGACGGCGCGGGGGTGGAGTCGACGGTGACGGGGCAGCGGGTGACGCTGGGCAGGGCGGCCTCCTCGATCACGGTGACGGCGGCGGGCAGGGCGCTGGTCGTCGCGGCCGACCAGGGCGCGCTCCTGGGCGTGAACCTGCCCGGAGAGGGCGGCGCTCAGGAGGGCAGGGGGCTCGTCGAGCGGCTGGAGGGCGGCGACCTCGCGCCGCTGTCGGGGCAGACGCCGACGGCGCTCGACGGCCGCCGCCTCTTCAAGGTCGGGCTCGCCGATGAGCTGCCCATCTTCGCAAGCGCGGACGAAGGGGGGCTCTATGGGGCGATGGCGGGGGCGCTCTTCGAGGTGCTGCCGCTCGACGGGGTGGGCTTTGATCCGAACGGCCACATGCGGGTCTTGTGGGAGGGGGCGCCGCTGGACGGCGTTCGGCCAACGGCGCTGGCCGTCGAGCCCGGCGCGGGGCCGGTGCGCCTCCTGGTGGCGGCCAGCGACAGGCTCTACCGCTTCACCCTCGACCCCTCGATCCCGCCCGGCCCCGACAAGGTGCGCCGAGGCCGCTTCGAGCGGCTGGCCGGCGGCGGCGTGGCCTTCCCCGGGCTCGGCGAATCGGCGCTGTCGGCCTCGGTGCCGGGGATCGAGGGGATCGTCCCGGTCGGCGACCGGATCTGGCTGCGCTGGAGCGGCTACGTCGGCAGCATCGGCCCCGACGGTATCCTGCGCGCCATCGCGGGCGGCGGCCACCGCGGCCTTGAGGCGACGGACCCCTGGGATCTCTCCCTCTCCCCCCGCGTCGGCGCACACCCCGCCCTCGCGCTCGCCCCCGACGGTCGGCTCGTCACCCCCGAACCGCGACTCGGTGCGATCATTGATTTCTCAACAACTACGATACGTTGACGATCCCTATCAGGGCGCGCTGCACCTGAAGCCCGGGGTGGCGCTGAAGGCGCGCTGGAGGCTCCCGCTCGACCCCGGCGAGATGGGGTTGCCCGCCAGCCCGAGGACCTTGAGCGCTGGCAGCCTGCCGGCGCGCAGGACGAGCGCGTCGACGGCGCGGTCGTCGAGGTTGTTGCCTTCCAGCTCCAGGCGCTCGACGCGCTCGAAGACGGGCGAGTCGAGCAGCGCAATGAGGCCCTCGGTGCCGACGCGGTTGTAGCGCAGATCCAGATCGGTGAGCGGGCAGGCGGCCTCGGCCAGCGCCACCGCGCCCTCGTCGTCGACGCGGTTGAAGCCCAGATCGAGGCGCCGCAGGCAGGTCATCAGCGGCGCGCGGGCCAGCAGCGCCACGCCCTCGGAGCAGACCTCGCGGTAGCGCAGATCGAGGCTCAGGAGGCGGTCCAGCTCGTCGCAGCGGCTCAGCGCCGCCACGTCGTCGAGCGAGAGCCTGGGCCGGTCGTCGACCGCGGCGACGCGCACGAGCCGCATCCTGGGGTCGCGGCCTTGCGCGAAGAGGGCTTCGAGCCAGGCCTGGGGGGCAATGCGGAGGTGATCGGGCCAGCCCCAGGTGCGCATGTGCTCCTCGGCGTAATCGACGGCGATGAAGGCGCGCTCGGGGGGGCAGCGGTCCAGCAGCGCGCACAGGCGCTCCCAGGCCCTCAGGGTGCGGGGCTCGTAGAAGAGCAGCCGCATCTCCTCAAGGACGGCGTTGAGGGTCACGGGGCCTCCGGGTCGGGCGACAGCCGGGCTTGAGGGCGAGCCTTCGTCGCCCCATGATGCGGGTTCAAGGCGCGGCGCGCGGGTAAGTGTAAAGCCGCCCGTGGCCAGCGCCAGCCGGCGCGTCATTGAATGACAGAGAACATCACAACGCCGCGGGGCTGTGCTAGACTGTGGGAGGCATGAGTCGGAAAGGGGATTGAGGGGCGATGGGTCACCCGCAGGTGCAACACGACTTTCAGCCGGTCAGCTTTGGCAAGTACCTGTTGCTCCAGAAGATCGGCAGCGGCGGGATGGCGGAGATCTATAGGTCGAAGACCTTCGGCCCGCACGGCTTCGTCAAGGAGTGCGCGGTCAAGAAGATCCTGCCGCACCTGATCGACGACGCCGACTTCATGCGGATGTTCATCGACGAGGCGCGCATCGCGGTCAACCTCAGCCACGCCAACATCGTCCAGGTCTACGATCTCGGTGAGATCGACCGGCAGGCCTACATCGCGATGGAGTACGTGCCGGGCAAGGATCTGCTCGAGCTGCTCGCGCGCTGCGACGCGCTGCGGATCAGGCTGCCGGTCAAGCTGTCGATCTTCATCATGATGGAGGTGCTCAAGGGCCTTGAGTACGCGCACCGGGCCAGGGATCTGCGCGGCGACGGGCTGCGGATCATCCACCGGGACGTCAGCCCCTGCAACATCCTGCTGAGCTACAACGGGGAGGTGAAGCTGAGCGACTTCGGGGTGGCCAAGGCCGCCAACCAGCGCAGCCGCACCGAGCACGGCATGCTCAAGGGCAAGGTCGGCTACATGTCCCCCGAGCAGATCAGCGGCGAGCGCCTCGACAAGCGCTCGGACATCTTCTCGGCCGGGGTGGTGCTCTTCGAGATCCTGGCCATGCGCAGGCTCTTCATCGGCCCCAACGACCTCAACGTGATGTTGAAGATCCGCGACGGCGACATCGACAAGGATCTGAAGGATCTGGCCTTCCTGCCCTCGGAGCTGCGCGCCATCGTCCGCGAGGCGCTGGCCCACCAGCGCCGGACCCGCTACCGATCGGCCAACGATCTCCACCGCGCCCTGATGGACTTCTTGTTCAACAACGACATCCGGGTCACGGGCGAGGATCTGGGGCGCTTCATGCGGCGCGTCTTCGCGCGGGAGTACGCCCTCCAGAGCGAGATCCGCCAGACCGATCCGGACGACAGCACCGCCTTCCCCGCGCTCCAGTCGCCCCAGGTGGCCCGCTACCGCTTCAGGGAGCCCAACGGCCTGATCGTGGGGCCGACGAGCCTGGAGACGCTGATGAGCATCCTGCGCTATCGGCACCACGAGACCGGCAATGCGGTCAGCGTCGACAGCGGCCCCTGGGTGCCGCCGGCCGACATCGAGGAGGTCCGCGATCGGCTCAAGGCGCTCAGCCAGCAGGAGCGGGGGATCGCCAGCAGCCACCACCTCGGGATCTACGGCCACGTCCGCCTGCCGACCACCTCCTCGGCGGCGCGCGGGGTGCTCAGCGTCATGCTGCCAAACCTGGCGCTGTCCAGATCCGGCGAGGGGGAGGTCGAGAGCGTCGTGGAGGGCCGGCTTGAGACCTACCCCTTCGCGATGCTGCTCTACGATCTCTTCGCGCAGCGCGCCAGCGGGCTCTTGAGCGTCTCGTGCGATGGCGTGCGCAAGTCCATCTTCATCGAAGGGGGGGCGCCGGGCTACGTCGCCTCGAACCAGAAGGACGAGCTGCTGGGCAACTTCCTGTGTGATCACGGCGTGTTGAGCGTCGATCAGCTCCAGCTCGCGCTCAACCGGCTGGGGGAGTTCGGCGGCCGCCTCGGCGACGTCCTGGTCCAGGAGCAGATGCTGCCCGAGACGGAGCTCTTCCACTACCTCTCGCTCCAGACTCGCCAGAAGCTCCTTGAGGTCTTCACGTGGACGGGGGGGCTCTTCTCCTACCAGGGGGGTCGGCTGCACGAGGGCGAGAGCTACCCCCTGGGGATCGCCCCGCTGGAGATCGTCGTGCAGGGGATCCGATCGCGGGTGCCAGAGGCCATCGCCCGCAAGGCCTTCGACACGCGGCGCGACCGCGTGATCACGCTGCTGGACAACACCCGGGTCAGCATCGACGGCCTGAACCTGAGCGCCAAGGAGCTCGGGATCGCCGCCAACCTGCGCGACGGCACCACGGCCGCGGAGCTGCTGGCGGGCTTTGAGGGCCACAACCACGTCCTGAGCGCCGACGTCTGGAAGGTCCTCTACATGCTGCTGTGCACTCGCCTGCTGCGCATCGAGCACACCGACGAGGTGCCCGCCCCCAACTTCTTCGGTTGAGCGCGGCGGGCTCGGCCTTGACTTGACGGGGGCTCGGGGCAGACATACTAACTGTCGATGGGCGCCCGCGGTCACGACAGACCCGGGATGGCCGCACAGCACCCCTCACAACAAACAAGGGCAGGAGATGACGACGAGCCAGGCGGATTCATTGGAGGGAGGCGCGCTGCCTTTGCTGTCCTTGGCGCAGAGCGGCGGCAGCCCCTCGCTGGTGGAGATGGCCAGGAAGGTCGAGAAGACCCTGGCCGGCCACGAAATCCGCCTCAAGCCCCAGGACCCCATCCCCGAGATAGCGGACTTCGTCAAGCTCTACACCACCCGCCTGCCGGACCCCCTCGACCCCGACATGGGGGAGGTGGACTACGTCGTGGTCGTGGCCGCCAACGCCTGGACCCCCGAGCGCACCGACGCCTTCATCGCCGCGATGGCACCCCAGCGGCTGCGCAAGGGCATGCCCCTCTTCCACTTCTACGGCGACTGCCCGCGACCCCCCGAGATCGCCTTCCTCTTCGAAACCATGCTGGCCGGCATCTTCGAAATGATGGCCTGGGAGCAGATCGAGGACCCCCACCTCGACAGCCAGGACTGCCTCGACCTGGCCGAGTTCGGCCGCGCCATGCTCAGCGACCTCTACGACGTCAACCTCGAACCCGACGACCTCCAGTGGCTCTCGGTCGTCAACCAGCTCATCATCGAGGAGCTGCGCTGGTTCGACGACGACCCCAAGGGCCGCCTCGACCCCGACGTCGACTACATCCCCCACGCCTCCCTGATGATCCTCGGCTGCGTCGCCGGCGAGGCCGTCCGCCTCAACCACACCTCCGAGCTCGTCTGGACCGACGCCGACGGCCTCGACTGGCCTCGCCTCGGGCGCCTCGGCGCGTCCTCCTCCCTGCCCATCATCGACACCGTCTTTCAGCGCTTCGAACAGGGCAACTCCGCCGATCTCTGGCAGAGCTACGAGCAGCTCTTCGCCTCCGGGCGCCTCTCCCCCCCCGTCAGCCTCGGCTCCGAGGTCAACCCCCTGGACTTCCTGCCCGCCTGGGACCCCGAGCCCGACCTCCCGCTCGACGAGGCCGTCGCGACCTTCAAGGACCTGTGCCAACAGCGCAACCTCTCCCTGGAGCCACACCCGACCCCCGAGGACGACCTCCTGGCACGCCACCTCGTCGGCTTCTCCATCTACCACGACGATCAGTGCTACGACCTCTTCCTGTGCACCTCACCCTGGGACGAGGCCCTGACCGAGGCCTTCCTGCGCTTCTACGGCCACCGCAGCTTCGAAGACTGGGAGGTGGGCCTGAGCCCCGTCTTCGTCTTCTTCTCCGGACACCCGCTCAGCCCCCTGCTGGAGTACTGCTTCGTCCAGGGACCCCCCAGCGCGCCCCTCGAAGGGATCGCCCGCGTCGAGACCCCCGCCCCCTTCGTCCCGGCCAACGCCTCCGCCCCCGACATGATCGCCCTCTGGCTGGCGCAGAGCCTGGAGCTCTACACCACCATCGGCCTCGACCTCGGCTCCCCCTCCGTGCTGCCCGGCCTGGAGTTCTTCGTGCGCGAAGAGCTGCGCTTCACCCCCGAGCTCGTCGATGAGGCCGAGGCCCTGCTCGACGACGAGGGCGCCAACTTCGAACCCCTGGCCCTGCTCGTCGCCATCGGCATGACCGCCGGCTCGGCACTCGTCATCGAAAACCCCCGCCGACAGTGGCGCTGGACCGAAGGCGCCTCCTGGCCCCTGCTCCAGATCGACGGCGACCGCAGCGTCGATCTCGTCGAGCAGGCCCGCGCCATCTGGCGCGGCGAGGTCGACGAGTTCAAGATCTGAACGCCGCCCCTCTCCTGGCCCCCCCTCGCCTCTCCTGAAAGTGATTGAACATCAGGATCTTGCGCGATCATGGACGCGAGGCGCCAGCCTCGCGCCCAGACACCCCGCGCCCTCGTCATACCCAATCACAGACGAAGGGCTTGCTTTGTGGGCCAGGACAGGGGGATGGCCTGGGCCTGGCTGGTGCACTGCACCCCCCGCCGAGTGATGGCCCTGGCTCAGCGCGCCGCCTGGACGGCCACAAGGTGAGTCTCTCGGCTGTCGTCTGGTATCATACGGAACCACGTTTGAAACACTGTCATCTTGGGTTTCCTGGTGGCCCAAATTGTAAGTGGCTTGAGCGTGGTTCCGTATCAGTCCGCGATGGTCGGCACGCCGTCCAGGACGGCGGTCGAGAGGAACTCGATCAGATCGTCGATCGCCTCGGTCTCTCGGAACAGGACGAAGTGGCCGTCGTAGCCGATCGGCTCGTACTGGCGGCTGACGACGGTCATCGGCTGGCCGTTGACCGTCAGGTTGCCCGAGATCGGCGTCATCGACGGGGAGACCGTGCGCCGCTGGAAGGGCGTGATCAGCGGCGCCGCGACCCCCGAGCGCAGGCCCGTGGCCATCGCCTCCAGCGCCAGCGTGGGGGTGAAGGTGTCGCCGATGCCCATCGCGTGCAGGACGTGGCGCGGGGTCGTGACGCCCTCGATCTGCCGCGCCCCGATGTACTGCGCGTAGTTGATCGGATCGACCGGCTCGAAGAAGCCCTGGATGAGGCTCAAGACCGGGTGGTTCTCGCCGATGTCCGGGTCCTGGAGCGCGATCCGGACGCCGTTGGCGGCGTTGAAGGGGTTGGTCTTGCCCAGCAGCGCGTAGGTCAGGCTACCGCCCGTCCCCGAGAGCACCGCCCCCTTGATCGCCGGCTCGAAGGGCAGGGCGATGGCCCCGCTCGTGCCCCCCTGCGAGTGCCCCAGGAAGTAGATCCGGCTCGGATCGACCTTGACGCGCTTGCCCGTCGGGGAGTCCGCTGCGGCGATATCGAGGTTCTCGACGAAGGCCGTGATCGCGTGCAGATCCGCGGCCCCCTGCAGGAAGTTGCCCTGCGCGGCCTCCGGGTTGAGCGCGTTGAAGACGAGGCTCTCGGGATCTTGCGCGCTGGCGCCTCGCCGCGTGAAGTGCTGGACCTGATCCCAGCCGATGACGATCATCCCCGTCGCTCGATCCCCCGCGCCCATCGCGCTGACCAGGCTCGATATCTCCCCGACGTGGCTCCTGTAGGACCCTCCCGTGCCGTGGGCGAAGATCAACACCGGCCAGCCCTCCTCCGGCATATCCTGAGAGGGCACCGTCATCGCCGCGCAGACCTGCTCATTGCGCTGGATCACCGGCCCCTCGACGCCGACCTCGACGCCGCCGCCCTCCACCAGGTAGGGCGCCTCGCCCTGCTGGAAGATCGGCAGCAGCAGCCGCCCGTGAAGCTCGTCGAAGCCCTCCGTCCGGCCCATGCACCCGCGCTGGTGCGCCTCGCCGCCGAGCCCGTCGTCGCAAGGCGAGGGCGTGTCGGTGGCGCAGAGGGTCAGGTCGGAGAGCTGGGGGAGGCCGAAGCCGCGCACCGCGCCGCGCAGCTGCCGGGCGACCGCGCGCGGATCGCCGGTGGTGTAGACCGCCGCCCCCTTGATCGAGGCCGCCGGGATGGACTGCGCGATCAGATACTCCCGCAATGGCCGGTAGGCGTTCCAGGCCTCGACGAGCCGCGTCTGCTGCGGGCGCTCCTCCTGGAGCATCGCGGCGAAGTCCGCGTCCTGCTCCAGCTGTTGGCCGTCCTCGCCTCGGGCCGTGTCGGTGATCAGGACCGCGTAGGTGGCGTTGGGCTCCAGCGCCCGACCCCAGGAGGGGCGCACCGCCAGCCAGTTCTGGCAGATGTAGCGCCCGCGCCCGGTGCTGGCCTGCCAGAAGATCGGCTGGTTCTGGCCGTAGTCGGGCGACTCGGGGCTGATGCCGACGAGGACGTGGCTCGGGTTCTCGCCGCTGGCGTCCAGCGTGTCGAGGTTCAAGCGGCCGCTGAAGCGCAAGAATGTCGCCTGGTTGAGCCCGAAGCCCTGCTGGCGCTCGCCGATCACGTCCAGCATCTTCCGCACGAGGTCGAAGCCCAGCGCGCCGACCCCTGGCGTCGGGTGATCGTCGAGCAAGGGGCGCGTGCCCAGCCGGCGCGCGTCGTTCGGGAAGGGCAGGCGGTAGAAATCGGGCGAGCTCCCATCGGGCACCTCAAAGTAGACTCTGAGCGGCCCCTCGTCCTCGCCCCCGCACTCCACGCCGACGAAGGGCGCGGCCACGCCCCCCTCGAGGCTCCCCTGGCACGTCCGCGCGGCTCCCCCCGGCGGCGCCGCGCACCCCAGCCCCGCCAGACAATCCGCCGCCCCCTGGCAAGGCTGCCCGATGTCGCCCATGCCGGGCTGCGCGCAGACGCCGCTCAAGCCCGTGGGCTGACAGTAGAGCCCCGCGAGGCAGTCCGCCGCCGTGCCACAGGCGGCGTCGCGCGGGTTGTCCCCGGCTGTCTCGCAAACACCCGTCGATCCACAATAAAGCGCCTCCTGGCACTCGCCGCTGAGGCGGCACGAGGCGCCCTCGGCCTTGTCGCCGGAGGGCTCGCAACGGTTCGCCCGGCAGGCCAGCCCCTCGCGGCAGTCCGTGGCGATGGTGCAGGCGCCGCCGACGCCGGAGACAGGCACCTCGCGCACGGGCGGAGCGGTGTCTTCACCGAAGCACCCGACCAGCGCCAGCGCCAACCCTGCAAAAGACCACGACTTCAACCACACGATCACACCTCATCCATGGTGGGGCGGCGCAGGCTCTCCCTGCTTGGGCGCCGTTGCACTCGCGGTGCCGCTCCGTTAGAAACAGCCTAGCACGGCCCCGCGAGGTGGACCAGATGGTCCGAGGCGCGCCGCGCGCAGGCAGATCGACAGGGCGCCGGAGCGCCGAGGTGGGCAGCAGATGCAGCAAAGGCTCGACGCGCCCGACCCCAAGGACGGGTTGAGCTCTGGCACACAGACCGTCCACAAGATCCTCGACGACCTCAACAAGAACAACAAGGTCGGCTGCGGCTGCACGGGGCTGATCGTCGCGGCGATCCTGGGGGCCTGGGCGCTGGGGCGCTGGTGGCTGGAGGGCGCCGACTTCGGCTTTGTCCTGGCGGGGCTGATCGGCGCGGCCTCCTGGGCGGCGGTGAGGCTGCGGGGCTTTCACATCGTGACGGCCTTGGCGTGGCTGGCGCTCGGGGCGCTGGCGATCGCGGTGGCGCCCATCCTCACCGGCCTGATCTTCCCCGAGGCGCCCCTGGCTGGCCTGCCCTGGGTGCTCAAGAGCCGCGTCTGGGCCTGGGGGATCGCCGCGGCCTCGACCTTCGCGCTCTTCGCGCTCATGATCCAGATGCGGCGGACGATCTCGACCGCCGAGGCCTTCTACGCGATCCAGATCAAGGCCGCCTCGAACAGGACCGACATCGCGCAGGCCACCGAGCACCTCGACGCGGCCCTCGGGCTCCTGGACGAGTGCGCCGAGGCCGGCATCTGGCCTCTGGGCGCCGACTTCCTCGACGTCGACGACGCGCCGCTCGTCCCGCGCCCTGGCCGCGCCCCGACCCCGGCCATCAAGCCGCTGCTGGCCATTCGCGTCAGGGAGGGCGAGGGCGATACAGGCGAGGGCTGGCAGACCTTCGGGGCCAGGGCGACGCTGACGGCGCCGGAGCCCTGGACCGCCTCCGTCCCCGACATGGCGCCGATGAGCGTCGGCCAGCTCTACGCCGATGGCCAGCGCCTGCGCTACGCGCCGCTGCGCCGGGAGATCCCCGAGATCATCATCGATCTCAAGGACATAGCGCGCCTGCGGGTCCACATCCACGCCCTCGAACTCGACACCACCGCGGGCCGCTTCACCTTCGTCGGCGTCCACCTCTGGCGCGCCGCCTCCGTGGCCCTCTTCCTGCGCTCCTTCGAGGTCGACCTCCACGACACGGCCGCCGCGCTCTGGGCCACGGGCCTGCGCGCCGACCACGCCCTCGGCGACCCGACCCTCCTTAAGTCCATCCCCTCGGCCCAAACGCTGCGCGCCCGGCTCCAGGCCCTCACGCCGGAGCGCTCGGGGGGCTCCGAGGCCTTCCAGGCCGCGAGCGAGGCCCTCTGGCCGCTCATCGACTCCCCCCGGCCGGCTCTGCGCGCCGTCGCAGATCGCCTCATCGGCGTGCTGGAGGCGATCGGACGCGGCGATCCTGACGACGCCCACGCCCGACAGGAGAGCGCCTCGCTCTGGCTCGACGCCTTCCCCGACGGCGCGCTGTCGCTGTCCGTCGAGCACCTGCTGGAAGATCTTGAGGGGCTGGCGCTGCTCAAGCAGCGCGCCTGGGCCGAGCTGGAGGCGTGGATCGACGGCCTCCCCACCCGCGACGGCGCCGTCGATCGCCGCGACAAGCCCGCAGGCTCCCCAGCCGCCGGGTCCGATGATGACGCGGGCGACACCGAGGACCCCCGCGTCGAAGATCCGCGCGTCGAGGACCTCAAGGACGCCGTCGCGCACCTCGCGCGCGGCGACAAGGGCGCCGCGGGCACCTCGCTGGCCCGCGCCCGCTCGGGCTGGCCGGCTTCGCTCTTCATCGAGGCGATGGAGGCGAGCGTCCGGGGTTGAGGCGTTGGGGTTGCCCGAGGTCGCTTGCCGATCCAGATCATGTGGGTGGGAGGTCGCCGATGAAGACACGATCGTCGATGGCAGACTTGTGGGGCGCGCTCGGGCGCTCGCTGGAGGGGATCGACGCGCTCGCGCCGATCCTGCCGCATCTGGTCGGGGTGGCGGCGCTCCTGCCCTCGATCGTGGCGCAGGCGCGGGCGGCGGCCGAGGGCGTCGACCCCGGCGTGGCCGAGGGCGCGCGGGAGGCGCTGGGGCCGATGATCGAAGAGGCCACGCGGCGGGCGACGGCGGTCGTCGATGGCCTGTGGGCCAGCGAGGAGAGCCTGCTCGTGGTGGTCGAGCGCGTGGCGCAGATCGCGCAGCGGGCCGCCGGAGATCCGAGGGTCGCCGCCGCGCTCAAGCTGGCGCGCGATCGAGCGGCGGAGGCCGCCGACGCCGCCATCGAGCGCGCCGTGACGGCGAGCTTCACGGGCGGCGAGCAGGGGGGCGGGCGAGGGCTCGCCATGGCCGAGGCGATCCTCCAGCAGATCGTGGCGCGCGTCATCGACGGCGCCTTCCCTGCCGCCCGGGCCGAGGATCAGGGCGAGGGGCCTCGGCGGTGAACGGCGCGTCACCTGATGGGTTGACTCGCCAGTCAGCGGGCGCTAGTTTCTTGATGCCCTGGATCGCGCCTGGAGGCGCTCCTCGGTGGTGAAGGGGCGGGCGGCGGTGCGGAGGCAGCGGTGCGGATGACGACTTCGGCGGCAGAGCAGACCTTGATAGAGGCTCTGGAGGGCATCGTGGGCGCGCGCCACGTTCTGGTGAGCCTGCCGGACAAGCTCGCCTACGCCCGGGACTGCTGGCCGCGCGGGATCATCCTGGTGCGGGGCGGCCGCTTGATGGAGCACCACCCCCTGTGCGTCGCCCAGCCGGCCGACGAGGCCGAGGTCGCGGCGGTGGTGCGCGCGGTCAGGGCCGCGGGGCTGCCGATCATCCCCTACGGGGCCGGCAGCGGGGTCTGCGGCGGCACCCTGCCGGATCGGGGCGGGGTGGTCGTCGACGTCAAGCGCTTGAACTCTATAGAGAAAATCGACGTCGACGCGTTCTTGATGAGGGTGGGGGCGGGCGCCATCGGGCAGGTCGTCCAGACGGAGCTTGAGCGCCGCGGGCTGACCCTGGGGCACTTCCCGTCGAGCCTCTACTGCTCCACGGTCGGGGGCTACCTCGCCGGCCGCTCGGCGGGCCAGTACTCCAGCCGCTTTGGCAAGATCGAGGACATGGTCCAGAGCCTGCGCGTGGTCACGGGGATCGGCGACACGATCGACACGGCGCCGGGCCTGGGCGCCGATCGCTGGGGCGGCGGGCTGGATCTGACGCAGCTCATGGTCGGCAGCGAGGGGACGCTTGGGGTCATCACCAGCGGGGTCCTGCGTTTGAACCTGGCGCCCGAGGTGAGGCTCTACAGGGGCTTCAAGTGCTCTTCGATGGAGTCCGGCGTCAAGCTCATGCGGAAGATCATGCAGGCGGGCCTGCGGCCTGCCGTCATGCGCCTCTATGACGAGTTCGACACCCTCATCGCCGGCAGCCTCAAGGGCCAGCGTCGCGGCGCGCCCTCGGAGGTGGAGCCGGGCATGCCCGCGCGCCTCATGTCGGGCCTGTGGGACTCCGCCGTCAAGGTCCTTCCGGGGGACGTGGCGCGCGCCGCCAGCGCCGCCCCCGACATCGCCGATCGCGTCCGGCGCGCGGGCATGGGCCTGTTGACCCGGGCGATAGGCTCGCCCCTGCTGCTCAACCAGATGACCGAGGCGCTGCCGGGGGGCTGCCTCCTGGTGATGGGCTTCGAGGGCCACAAGGGCGCCGCCCAGGCCGAGTACGACGCCGCCATGGCTCTGGCCCGGGCGAGCTGCGTCGATCTGGGCTCGGGGCCCGGCGAGCACTGGCTCAAGAACCGCTTCAACGTCTCCTACAAGCAATCCGCGATGTTCGACGCCGGGGCCTTCACCGACACGATGGAGGTCTCGACGACCTGGGCCAACCTCATGCGCCTGTACTACAACGTCAAGCGCGCCGTGGCCGACGACGCCTTCATCATGGCGCACTTGAGCCACGCCTACGCCGAGGGGTGCAGCATCTACTTCACCTTCGCGGGCTTCGGCGCCGACACGGACGAGACGCTCGCCCGCTACACGAGGCTTTGGCAGGTCGCCCAGCAGGCCGTCATCGATTCGGGCGCCAGCGTCGCCCATCACCACGGCGTCGGGGTCTCCAAGGCCGCCAACACCGGCCACGACCATCAGGGCGGTCGCCCGCTCTTCGACGCCCTCAAGGCCGCCTTCGATCCCGACGGGATCATGAACCCCGGCAAGGTCTGGGCCGACGACCCGGAGGTGGCCCCATGACCGAGCGGCCCGTTGACAGTCAGGTGCCTGCGACGACCTTCGAGGCCCGAGGGCTCCCGGAGCGCCTGCGACCGCTGGGCGAGCTGCCGGCCCGCAGGCCGGAGACCGTCGACCAGCTTGGCGCGCTGCTGGCCGAGGCCGACGGGGTCCTGTGGCCCATCGGCGGGGGCTGGCACACGCCCACGTCGCCGCCCCCGACGGCGACGCTCCTGGACATGCGCGGCCTGGACAGGATCCTCGGCTGGGATCGGGAGTCGTGCGTGGTCGCGGCGCAGGCGGGGGTGAGCTTCGGCGCGCTGGAGGCTTATGTGGTCGAGCGCGGCGCGAGCCTGTGCGGCTGGCGTCGCGAGCACCCCGAGGCCACGATAGGGGGCTTGCTCTCGGCCGCGCAGCCGGTCGGCCACGCGCTCTGGAACGGCTCGGCGCGCGAGGCCTGCGTGGCGCTCTCGGCGCTCGACGGCCAGGGGCGGGGCTACGACGCGCTGCCGGCGCCGAGGCGGTCGGCGGGGCCGGATCTGCGCCACCTCTTCATCGGGGCCGAGGGGCGCTTCGGGGTCATCACGGCGGCGTCGGTGGGGGTCTCGCGGGCGCCGGTCGAGCGGTCGCTGGCGCGGATCGAGGGCGTCGCGCCGGAGGTGGCCCTGAAGCTGCTCGCCGACGTCGCTGCGGCGGGCCTGCGGGCGCCCAACGTCATCTACAGCGGCGAGGCCAGGGAGATCCAGTGGTGGCTGGAGGGCGAGTCGACGGGCTTCATGAAGGCGGCGATCGTGAGTGAAATCGAGGCCTTGGGGCTTCGCGTCTCTCTTGAGCCCGTCGAGCAAGGGCCTCCTGAGTCGTGGGGCTTCATCCGAAGCGGGGCGGACCCGATCTCCGGCCGCGGCCAGGACGCCAGGGGGGCGGTGTCGATCTGGGGTCCGACGCGGGCGCTGTCCACCTTGCCGGAGCGCTGCTGGAAGCAGGCGGTGGTCTACGACATCTCGGCGCACCAGGCTTCGGTGTGGCTCCCGGCCGGATCGAGCGCGGCCTCGCTCAAGGGCAGGCGCGGCGCGCGGGTGGGCTGGTGGGGTCAGGAGGAGGTCGAGGCGGCCCACGCTCCCTCCGGCGAGGTCGTGTTGGCGGGGCTTGGGGCGATCAAGGCGGCGATGGACCCGAGGGGGATCCTGCCTCCTGTCGACGGGATGGGGGGTGCGGCTTGATACGAATGAGCGCCAAGGTGGAGAAGGCCACCGACTTTTGCGCCTACTGCCCGAAGATGTGCCGCTTCGCCTGCCCGGTGGCCGACGCCGAGGCGCGCGAGACGGTCACGCCCTGGGGCCTGATGTCGCTCTTGCGCGCCGTCAGGATGGGGCACGTCGAGCTGACGGCCGAGATCGGCGAGGCCTTCTACCACTGCACGGGGTGCTTGAGGTGCCAGACCTTCTGTCGCCACGACAACGACGTGCCCGAGGCCATGTTCGACGCGCGGCGGCTCCTGGTCGAAGGGGGCGTGCCGGTGCCGGAGGCGGTCCGGGGGCTGGATCTGATCCAGGAGCGGCACGGTTCGCCGCTGGGCGCGGTGCCGGCGCTGCCCGAGGAGATCGAGGCGATCTTCGACAGGCGATCGAGGGTGGGCTTCAGGCCGGGTTGCCACGCGCGGCAGGCGCCGCAGCGGCTCGGTCGGCTGGGGCAGCTGCTGGAGGCGGCCCTGGAGCAGAAGGTGGCGCTGGTGACGGTGCAGACCGAGCGGGCCACTCCGAGCCATTGTTGCGGAGAGTCCTTGCGGGAGGCCGGCTACGGGGCCGTCGCCGACGCGGTGGGGGAGCGCTCCTGGGCGACCTTTGAGCACTACGATCGCGTGGTGACGGACTGCGCGGGGATGATCGGGGCCTGGGAGCGGCGTTTCCCGGGTGCGGGCGGCGGTCCAGAGCACCTGGTGGGGGTCCTGGCCCGCTCCGGAGGCTGGCGGCTGCGGGCCGAGGCGCCGGACTTCATGAAGGGGCGGCGGGTGTTCTACCACGACGGGCGCTTCGGGCGGCGGCTTGGGCTCTACGACGAGCCCAGGGCGGTGCTGGAGGGGGCGCTCGGCAGGGCCGCCGAGGAGCTGTGGTCGAGCCGCGAGGCCTCCCTGGGGCTCGGGGCAGGCGCGCATTACGGCGCGATCGACGCGGAGGGGGCGCGGGTCGCGACGGCGGCCTTCGCGGCGCAGGCCAGCGCCGAGGGGGCCGAGGTGATCGTCACGGCGGACGTCGAGGGGGCCGAGCACTTGAGGGCGGTCACGGATCTGGAGGTCGTCGAGCTTCTGGATCTGGTGGCGATGTCGCTGGGTCTGGAGATCGGGGCCCAGCCCAGGAGGTAGTAAATGCACGATCAAAATGACGGTCACTCTCAGCAGCTCTCCGAGGTCAGCGAGAGGCCCTTCGACAGCCGCCGCCCCTTCGTCGTGGTCAACCCTCGGGCGGCCAACGGCGAGGTGGGCGAGAACTGGGAGCAGGTCAGGGCGCTGCTGGAGTCGACGCTGGGGGCCTTCGACTTTGCGATGACCGACGCGCCGATGGCCGCCGCCCGGCTGGCGCGCGAGGCGCTCAAGTCCGGCCACGATCTGATCGCGAGCCTCGGGGGCGACGGGACGCACAACGAGACGGTCAACGGCTTCTTCGAAGGCGGCCAGGTGATCAACCCGGCGGCGGCGCTGGCGATTTTGCCCTGCGGGACAGGCGGCGACTTTCGAAAAAGCCTTGATTTGTCCGGAGATATGAGGGAGGCGGCGCTCAGGATCGCCTCGGGTTCGCCCTCACCCTGCGACGTGGGGCGGGTGCGCTTCGTCCAGCACGACGGCCAGGAGGCCGAGCGCTACTTCATCAACATCGCCAGCTTCGGCATCAGCGGCCTGGTGGACAAGAAGGCCAACACGTCCAGCAAGGCGCTCGGGGGCAAGGCCTCCTTCATGCTCGCGCTGGTGCGGGCCTTGAGCGAGTTCACGCCGCAGCGGGTGCGCATGGTGATCGACGATCGGATTGACGTCCAGGCGCCGATCAATAATGTTGCGGTGGCCAACGGGCGCTTCTTCGGCGGCGGCATGAAGGTGGCTCCCTTTGCGCGGATCGACGACGGCTTCTTCAACATCGTGATCATCCGCGAGATGAGCCTGTCGGACGTCGTCCTCACCGGCATCAAGGTCTACGACGGCAAGCACCTGGAGTCGCCCCACATCAGCCACCTCCAGGCGCGCAAGCTCTTCGCCGAGCCCATGGGAGCCGAAGGCGACGAGGTCCTGCTCGACATCGACGGCGAGGCGCCCGGGAGGCTGCCCGCCACCTTCGAGATCCTGCCCGGGGCGATACGGATCTGGTCTTGATCCGCGCAACCCAGGGCAGCTCACGCTCGCCCGACGGGTCCGCCGCTCGCCAGGCCAGCCTCAGGGATCGGACATGTCCAAGTCCTCCAGGCGCAAGCCCCCCTCGCCTCCCGCCCACGCCCCGGCCGCCTCGGTCGCGTTGAAGGATCCCCCCGGGAGCGCCGCCCCGAAGGCCGCTGGCCCCCCCGGCGCGGACCCCTGGACGCGGAAGATCCCCACTCCTGTGCATTGGGTCCTGACGCTGGCGACCTTCGGGCTGTGGGCGATCGTCTGGCGCAATCCCGCCGTGCTCTGGGTCCCGACCACCCTCAGCGGCGCCCTGCTCTTCTTGTCCTTCGCGGACTGGGACATCTGGCCCTTCGGCTTCTTCTTCGTCGTCCCGCTGATGTTCGCCGTCGAGCGCTGCCAGACGGCGAAGCAGGCCTTCTGGTGGTCGCTGTGGACCGGGTGGGTGGCCAATTACGGCGGCTTCTACTGGATCAGCGGCCTGCTGGCCGACTTCGGGCAGATGCCCTGGTTCGCGGCCGTGGCCATCTGCCTGCTGATGAACCTCTTCCAGGGCCTCTCCTTTGCCGTCTTCGGCGCGCTCTTCCACACCCTGCGAAGGCGGCTCCTGCTGCCCGCGATCCTGCTCGCGCCCCTCATCTGGGTGGCCGTCGAGCTGTGCATGCCCTTGATCTTCCCCTACTATCTGGGCAACAGCCAGTACACCTTCACGCCCATGATCCAGATCGCCGAGCTCTTCGGGCCGCTGGCCGTCGGAGCCGTCCTCTTCATCGCCAACGGGGCGATCTACGAGGCCCTCAAGGTCTTCGCGCTGGATCGGATCGCTGTGCTGCGGCGCCGCGCGGGGATCGGGGTGGCGATCGCGGCGGTGGTCGTGGCGGCGAACATCGGCTACGGCCTCGTGCGCATCGCGCAGGTCCAGGCCGAGCAGGAGGCCGCCCCCAAGGTGAAGATCGGGATGGTTGAGGCCGACATCGGCATCTGGTCCAAGGAGAACCCGGAGAAGCTGGCCAACAACCTCATCATCCACCAGACCCTCTCCAGGACGCTGGCCGACCAGGGCGCCGAGCTCATCGTCTGGCCCGAGTCCTCCTTCCAGTCCAGCATCGTCTTCGCCAGCGTCGCCCAGACCGACGACCTCGCCGATCTCCACCGCACCGCGGTCGAATACCGGCTGTGGATCCCCTCCGACGCGACCTACCTGCGCCCGAGCAGAGCGCCGCTGCTCGCCTCGGACGCCGAGGACGAGCGCGCCGGGATCTCGAGCGCCGATCGCTACGCGGTCCAGCGCGGCTTCGACGTCCCCATCCTCTTCGGCGGCATCACCTTCCGCCTGCTCTCCGACGAGGAGTACCGGGACGACCCGCCCAACAAGAAGATGAGCCAGATCGTCGACGGCCAGATCGTGACCGTCCCGCGCAACTACAGAGTCTACAACACCGCCATGCTGCTCGACGGGCAGGGGCGCGTCCAGGGCACCTACGACAAGACCTATCTGCTGGCCTTCGGCGAGTTCATCCCCCTGGCGGACCTCTTCCCCTGGGTCTACGACCTCCTGCCCGCAGCCAGCGAGTTCACCCCCGGCGAGCGGATCGAGGCCTTCAAGTTCGGCGAGCACAACCTCGGCGTCATGATCTGCTACGAGGACATCCTGCCGGCCTTCGGTCGCAAGCTCGCCGCCGCCAACCCCGACGTCCTCATCAACGTCACCAACGACGCCTGGTTCGGCAAGACCGCCGAGCCCTACCTCCACCTCGCCCTGGCCACCTTCCGCGCCGTCGAGACGCGCAAGTGGCTCCTGCGCTCGACCAACACGGGCGTGTCCGCCTTCGTCGACGCGACCGGCGAGATCCGCGCCCAGACCAGCATCCACGACGCCGAGACCCTGGCCTTCGACGTCCCCATGATGAAAGGCCCCCCCACCCTCTACGTCCGCATCGGCGACCTCATCGGCTACCTCGCCTTGATCGCCCTGGCGGCCCTCGTTGCCCTGGCGATCAAGAAGGGCAGGCGACCCTCCGAAGGCTGACAGCTGCCCTCATCGGCGCGACAACTTTGCAATGGCGGCCCGCGCCTCGTCGCGGCGCGACCACGGCTCGGGCGCCCGGAACGGGCGAGCCAGCGCCGCGGTGGACAGCAAGCGCCGCCGCGTCTCGGCGTCCGAGCGCGCCGCCAGCGCGTCGATCGCGTTGAGGTACTTGAAGTCGTGCGCGTCGCTGCCCGCCAGGGCGACCTGTTGGCGCATCACCTCCATAAGCCGCCGGCCATCTCCCCCTTGATCGAGCCAGGATCGAACGCGCCCTGCGCGCTCCAGGGGGCTTGCGTCGGAGCTTGGGTCGGCGGGGGCCTCGGCGTCGGGGCGCAGCAGGGCGTCGAGGTCGAGCGGGGTCGGGGCGGGGTCTGCGCTGGAGGGCAGATCGGCGTCGAGGGGGCGCAGGTGGATTCGGGCGATCCAGGCCGCGGCCTGGAGGGTGAGGAGCTGCCGCGCGGAGGGGGAGAGGCGGAGAGGGGTTTGATCTCGGGTGAAGAGCAGGGCGTCGAGCAAGGTGGTCGCGTGGACGCCGAGGCCGCTGGCGCTGTGATCGACCTTCATTGTTCCGTTGGCGAGCCGGGCGAGGGCGTCGTGGACGGAGGCGGTGGTTGCGCCGGACTGGAGCAGGTCGGCGACGAGCTCGGCGGGCCGGGAGGCCTCGCCGGCGTCGAGGGCTTCGGCGAGGTGCGCGGCGGCCTCGGGGTCGGCGGGGCCAGGGCGGTCGGGCAGGGGGTCGAGGGTGAGGGCGAGTTGGAGGTCGATGTTGTCGGCGGCGGGGCTGGCGGAGCGGGCCAGGTGTCGGGCGACGGCGCGCAGGACGGGCTCGGCGTGGGTCCAGCCGAAGATGTCCAGCGCGCGCAGGCTCTGGGCGACGAAGATCATCCGGTGGGGGTCGGTGAAGCTGGCGCAGCCGCCCAGCGCCAGGGCCTCGACGGCGCTCTGGCGCTCCCCGAGGCGCAGCAGGGCGGCGATGGCGACCTCGGCGGCCTCTGCGTCGCGCCCGTCGAGCGCGCCGTTGAAGGACGCGCGGGCGTCCTGGGCGCGGGCGAAGGGTCGAGGCGGGCCGGGCAGCGGGGCGGGGTCGCCGACGCGGGTCCACTCGCAGGCGTTGGCCACGGCCCAGAAGAGGGGCAGGAGGCGGCCTTCGGGGCTGGAGAGGGTGAGCATGGGGCGGATCGCGTCGATCACGAGCATGCTGTGGATGTCGCTCTGATCGCCGCTCTGGAGGACGGGGGCGAGGAAGGCCGCGTTGAGCAGCAGATGCGGCTCAACCCCGGCGTGGAGGCGATCGGCGGTGAAGGCGACGATGTCGGTCAGCCTCGTCTCGACGATGCCGCGCGCAAGTTGTTCTGTTTGTTGAGCTTTTGAGGGTGGTGTGGTTGTCGGGGCGCGGGCCGCCGTGGACTGGTGGCCTGGGTCGTCGGCGGCGTCGGGGAGGGATGGCGCGGGGTTGGCGGGATCGAGGGCGAGCTTGCCGAGCGCGAAGAGGCCCCCGCCGGCCAGCGCGCCGAGGCCGAGGCCGAGGAAGGCGCGGCGGGTTGGGGAGCTGGAGCTGGGCATGGCGATCGTGCGGGGCTTGGGGTTGGGCGGAGGTCTGAGGGGGCGCCTCGCGTGGCGTCTGGGCGTCGCGGTCAGTCGATGCGGGGTCGGGGTCGTGTGGCCTCGTCGGGTCCGGAGGAGGGGACGAGGACGAGGCGGAAGCCGATGGAGGGCTCCCGGCTGCGGGGCATGACGGGGGCTCGGAAGGTGGCGCGGCTGAAGATGGGGTGGGCGTTCCAGGCGCCGCCGCGGCAGACGCGTTCGAAGGTGGTCAGCTGCGGGTCGAGCTGGGATCGTTGTTCGAAGGTGGGGCCGGCGAGGGTGAAGAGGCTGGAGGTCCACTCGGAGACGCCGCCGGCCATGTCGCGGACGCCGTAGGGTGAGCAGTCGAACTCGAAGACGCCGACGGGCTCGGGCTGCGCGGGCTCGGGTCGGGAGCGGGACATCTTGCAGAAGGTGGGGTCGAAGTGGTCGCCCCAGGGGTAGAGGCGGCCGTCGGCGCCGCGGGCGGCCTTCTCCCACTCCAGCTCGGTGGGCAGGCGGTAGAGGCGGCCGTCGCGCTCGCAGCGCCACGCGATGTAGGCCAGCGCGTCGAAGAAGTTGATCCCGAAGGCGGGCAGGAACCACTCGTGGCCCTGGCCCTCGGGGTATCGCTTCCTGGCCGGGCCGGTGATGAGGCGGTCGATGGGCTCGTAGTGGCCGGCCTGGCTCTTCTGGCAGAGGATGCCGTCGCCCTTGGTGCGGGGCATGTGGGCGATGGCGGCCTCTGGAGCCAACCTGTCGAGATCATTGATGAATTCGAGATACTCGGCCATCGTGACGGGGTAGCGCGCGATGACGAAGCCGTCCAGATCGAGGGTCTGTCGGGGCAGGGAGGAGGCGCCGAGGCTGTCTTCGCCGAGGGTGACGGGGCCTGGGGGGATGAAGAGGAAGTCGTCGCCGAGGGCGTAAGAGGCCAGCAGCGGGGTGTGCAGGGCGAGGGTGGTGCCGCGCTCGATCTTGAAGCTCAGGGTGACGGGTGGTCCGTCGGGGTTCTGGAGGGTGGCCTTGTAGCGGCCCATGGTGATGAGGGGGAGGTCGGCGGGGGTGTGGCCGGCAGACCATGAGGCGGTGATCTGGAGGCGCTTGTCGATCTCTTCGAGGCGGTGGAGTTCGACCAGGACGCCCTTGGGCTCGCTGGTGATGGTGATCTGGCCGTCGCCGCGCAGCTTGTCGGCGAAGGGCCCGGTGTCATTGCGCTCGACGAGGGTCTTCTGGTAGAGGGCCTGGAGCTTGTCGCCGGCGACCTCGGCCTCCTCAAGGCGGGTCCAGTAGAGGCGGGCGAGGCCCTGGCGGGCGGTGTCGTTCTCCGGCTCGTAGGCCAGCGCCTGGAGGTAGGCGGCCTCGGCCTCGCCGAGGGCTTGGACGGCCTCGGCGTGGAGCCGCGCCAGCTCGGCCTCCTCGGCCCACACCTCGCGCTTCTCCTCGATCGGCTCCCAGCCCTCGAACTGGCGCGCTCGGTCGCGCACCACCTTGCCGTGCTCCTCGGCGCGGCCGACGTAGTGGAAGTAGCGCCGGGCCACTCTGTTGGCCGACTCGACGTGGGCCTCGGCCATCTTGCGGTGGTGGGCCTCGTGGCGGTAGCCCTCGACGTAATCCTCGATCTGATCGCGCAGCGCCTTGGCGCTCGCCTGGCGCAGCTCAGGCTTCTTGTTCATCGCCGTCAGGCAGATCTCTTCGAGGAGGGGGGGGACGTGCCTGCCGAACTCGACCGCGCGCTCTGTCGGCGGGACGAGCTTTTCGCGCACGACCGCGATCATGGTCTTGACCGGGGTCTTGCCCTCAAAGGGCGGCGAGAGGCAGAGGATCTCGTAGAGGACGGCCCCGAGGGAGTAGATGTCGACGGCCGGGTGGTTCGAGAAGCCCATGGCCTGCTCGGGGGCCATGTACTCCGGGGTGCCGTAGACGGTGTTCTCGGGGGTGTTCTTTCGGCCGATCGCGGAGCTGGTGGTCTGGATCTCGTCCCCGATCACCTTGGCGATCCCCCAGTCCATCACGATCACCTCGCCGTAATCGCCCAGCAAGAGGTTCTCGGGCTTGAGATCGCGGTGGATGACGCCCTTGGAGTGGGCGTAGTCGACGGCCATGCAGACCTGGTTGAAGATCGTCAGCAGCTTGATGAGGGAGTAGTGGCGCAGCGCCTCGGGGCGGCCCAGGCGCAGCTGGTGGATGACGCGCCGGAAGTTGCTCTTGCGGACGTACTTCATGGTGTAGAAGTGCTCGCCGGTGTCGAGCACCCCCATGTCGTAGACCGGGATGATGTTGGGGTGCTCGAGCTGGCCGGTGGCCTGGGCCTCCTCCATGAAGCGCGCCTTGAGGTGCCCCCGGTCGTCGGGCAGGGGCATCTGGATCTTCATGGCCACCTCGCGCCCGAGGTAGTGATCCCTGGCCAGGACGACCCTGGCCGAGCTGCCCCGGCCGATGTGGCGCCCCATCGTGTAGCGGGCGTGCTTGCCGGAGACGGATCCGAGGGGCTGGGTGGAGACCAGCGGGGAGGCTTCGGCGGACTGCTCGGGCTGCTCGATGAGGCGCTCGGGGTGCTCGGACAGGCGGGCTTCGAGCGAGCTCCACGAGGCGCGCGGATCGCGCTCGGGCATCGAGAGGCTCTGGAGGGTCTTCAAGACCTCGTCGGTCAGGCCGAGCTGCTGGCGCAACACCGCCGCGCGCCGCTCCATCGGGACACCGCCCGTGGCCATCATCGCTCGGGTGTAGGCGTCCAGATCGACGGCGCCGGCCATGAGACCGCGCTTGACCCACCTGAAGATGTCCTCATAGGTGTGTTCGGCCATGACGATCTCATACCAGAGAAGCGCCCCCCAGGTCCACTGCGCCGCTCAACTTCGCGGAGGATCGTGCGGTCCTCAGGCCGCCGCCGCCTCCTGGGCGGAGACGCGCTTGCCCAGCCAGCTCATCGTCACGACGATCACCACGCCAGCGCCCATCGCGACGAGGGCGCCGTACTCGGTGCTGCCCCAGTAGGCCGGCAGCACGTTGAGGATCTTGCCGTCGATGGTCTGCTGGTAGGGCCAGATCGCCCGCATGCAGCCGGCCATCAGCCCAAGAAGCACCCCCATCGTGTGGGTGGGGAAGCGCCTGAGCAGCCACGAGAGCACTCTGGAGAAGCCCAAGATCCCCACCGTGATGCCCAGGATGAAGAGGGTGACGAAGAGCAGGCTCTCGGCGGGGAACTCCAGGTGCGCCAGCTGCGTCAGCGTCCCCTTGAGCGCGTTGAGGATGAAGTAGTACACGCCGAACACCAGCAGCATGAAGGAGCCCGAGATGCCCGGCAGGACCATCGCGCAGATCGCCACGGCGCCGCAGATAAAGACGAATGGATACGCGGGCCTGGGGACCATGACGGTCGTCCCCGCAGGGACGACCACCTCGTCGTAGGGCTCGGCCATGGCCTTGATGGCCTTCTTGTCGGTGGCCACCACCCCGGTGGCCTGGGCCTGGGCCTGCTCGAAGCGCGCGGCCTTGTCCGGCTCGCTGACCTTGATCGCCTCGCGCAGGGCGGCGTTCTTGTCGGACCAGTAGACCTGCCGCGAGGTCAGCGAACTGGGGCCGCGCCGCACCACGTCCTTGAGGGTGTCGGGCTCCTCGCCGGCGACGGCGGTGACCTCGACCCACTCGTTGGTGGTGTCCACGACGAGGTTGGGGTCGGTCAAGAGGTAGCCGGTGAAGGTGGCAAGGACAGCGAGCAGCATCGCGGCGATGACGTGAGAGCGGTTCTCGCGCGGCATCATCTGGTAGGGGACGGCGAGGCTGGCGAGGATGAGGCCGAAGAAGAGGCCGCGCATGATCTCGGGGAAGCGCTCCATCAGGGGGGGGATGATGAGCGAGCCGACGCCGATGGCGCTGCCGATCCCCATCCCGAGCGGGATGAGGAAGCCGAAGTGGATGGTCCCGATGGCCTCCATGAGCGCAGCGCGGCCCTCGGCCTTGAAGCCCGAGCGCGCCCAGCGCCCCAGCGCGAACAGCGGCCTGGGGTTGATCGAGTTGATGGCGTCCAGGAAGTTCTGGTAGATGCCCAGCAGCAGCGCGATGGTTCCCCCGCTGACACCCGGGATCACGTCAGCGATCCCCATGCAGACGCCCTTGAGGGCGAGCACCACCTTCGGCGGCAGGTTCATGTCAGGCTCCTTGTCGGGCTTGGTCACGGCGGTCGCGTCTATACCGGGCGCGACCCTGTGTCTCGGGTGGGCTGTGCGCCTCGCCGGATGCGGGGCTGCGCCCGATTATCACGGCCTCCTTGTGGTGGGCAAGTCCGCTGTGAAGCGCGCCAGCCAGAGTTTGGGGCGCTTGAGGTTGAAAGAAGGTGGGGCGGCTGTTGTCGGCCTGCTTCAGCGTGTAGGGTGTAGGGCGCCATGGGCCATCAAGACGTCAAAACGTGGTTGTCCGTCGTCGCCCTGCTCCTGGGGATCGAGGGTTGTCAGAGCGCCCCCCGTCGCTACGCGCCCGACCTGTCGGGGGCCGCGAAGGGGTCGGGCTTCGTCGCCAGAGGGGGGCACGCGGCGCCCATCACGGCCGTGGCCATCCGCGCGGACGGTCGGCTGGTGGCCTCGGGCTCGGAGTCGGGGGAGATCCGTGTCTGGGACGTGGCCTCGGGCAAGGCGCAGTGGGCCTTTGACGAGGACGGCGCGTGGATCAACGCGCTGTGCTTCAGCCAGGACGGGCTCTTGCTCTATGTGGGCGCGGAAGGCGGCTCGGTGGTCGCCTGGGATCTGACGCGGGGCCGGCGTGCGCTCAAGATGGACTCGCAGGCAGGCGGCGCCGTTCAGGAGCTGGCCTTGAGCCAGAACGGGGCCATCCTGCTGTCGGTCAACGACGACGGGGAGGTGTCGCTCTGGGACGCGCGCAGCGGGAACCGATGGGCGAGCGTGTCCGAGCAGGAGTCCTCGATCTACAGCGCCGCGCTGACACCAGACGGCAGCCACGTTGCAGTAGGGGGTGAAGGCGAGGGGGTGGGGCTCTACAGCGCGTCGACGGGGAGGCTGCGGCGGCGCTACTTCGGGCACTCTGGGGCGGTCTATTCGGTGGCGATCAGCCCTGACGGGCGGTTGATCGCCGCGGGGGGGGAGGACCAGGCGGTGGTGGTCTGGTCGCTGGCCACCGGCGAGGTGCTCCAGACCTTCGAGGGTCACGACAGCGCGGTGTGGTCGGTGGACTTTGGCTCGGGGGGGGGGCAGATCCTGTCGGTGGGCGACGACGGCGAGGTGCTCATGTGGGATGTGCGCTCGGGGGCGGTGGGCTGGACTCTGGAGACGCAGGTGAGCGAGTCGCCTGCGGTGGCGATCGGCCCCGAGGGGCGCTATGTCCTCTTCGGGGAGGATGAGGGTGGGCTGCGGCTGCTGGACGCGAGGGCGCTGGGCCGGGATCGCGTCCTGGCCGAGCACGGCGCCGACGTGTGGTCGCTGGCCTGGTCGCCGGACGGCGCCTTGATCGTCTCGGGCGGTCTGGACGGCGTGGCCCGGATCTGGGATCGGGCCACTGGGTCGCTCAAGGGGCAGCTCGACCATCAGGGCTCCGAGATCCACGCGGTGACGGTGAGCCCCGACGGCCAGCTGGTGGCCTCGGGCGGCGACGACCGTGTGATGCGCGTGTGGGACAGGCAGGGTCAGTTGCTTCATGCGCTCGCGACGCGAGGCGAGGCCATCTGGTCCGCGCGCTTCTCGCCCGAGGGGGGGCGGCTGGCTGCGGGCGATGAGGGCGGCGGCGTGTTGATCTGGACCTTGAGCGCGCCTCAGTCGCCGCCGCAGATCATCGAGGGGGAGGGAGGGGCGATCCAGGGCTTGTCGTGGTTGAGCCGGGACAAGCTGTGGGTGGGGCAGGACGACGGCGTGCTTCGCCTGTTGAGCGTGCCTGGGGGCGAGGCGCTGCGGACGATGGAGGCCGACCTTGCCGACGTGTGGTCGGTGGCCTTCAGCCCGGATGGCCGCCTCGCGGCGCTGGGGGATGGCTCGGGCCAGATCGCGCTGTGGGGCCTGGAGCAGGGCCGGCGGCTGCGTGCCCTGGTGGGGCACGACGTGGGGATCCTGGCGCTGGACTTCAGCCCGGACTCTTCGCGCCTGCTGTCGACCTCGGAGGACGGGAGCGCGCGGATCTGGGGGGTGGAGGGCGGGGAGGCGTTGAGCGTCTTCACCGAGCACGATTCGGGGGTCTACAGCGGGGCATTTGGCCCTGACGGGCATCAGGTCGCCACCGCCGACTCCGAAGGGGTCATCCGCGTCTGGGATCCGACGTCGCGGTCCCTCGTCAGGCGCTTCAGAGAGGCCGCAGTGGGCGACGAGGGCGAGGGGGACTGAGCGCGGGGCCCGCTGGCGCCGTCCGTCGTTTGTCGGGCGAAGCTGCGCCGAGCAGATCGGCGGCGAGGCGCTGCGGCGTCCGTGCGTCGACAAGTCGACGGCTGCGGCCTTCAAGGATTCCTGCCTGAACCTGCGGACCTGCGTCCAACCTTTGTGTGATGGTTGACTCTGGTGATTCAAATTATTACAGTGGGTGTGTAGTTCCGTGGGCGCTGGCGTGGCGCGGTGTCTGAGCAGGGGCGGAGGTTGGGGATGCATGAAGAAACGGACTTCTCTCAGCAAGAGGCCGCGCGAGACAATCCGCAGGCCGGGCCCGCCGCCATCCAGTTGCGCTACAACCTCGGTGAGCGCGTCTTTGAGGGCGTGTCGGTCTTCCAGGCCCAGCTGTCTGGCCTGAGCATGCAGGGGGTGTCGCTGTCCGGGGCGAGCCTGATCCAGGCCGACTTCGAGGGCGCCGATCTGGGCCGGGCCTCGCTCCGCCAGGCGGAACTCGTCCAGGCCAACTTCAGCAGCGCCAGCCTCTTCATGGCCGACTGCGTCGGGGCCTCGCTGTGCATGGCGAGCTTCGTCGGCGCGCGGCTCCTGCAGGCCGATTTGAGCGGCGCCAACGCCCACCGCGCGGACTTCACCGGCGCTGACCTGTGCATGGCCCGCCTGACGCGAGCCCGGCTCATCGGGGCCAACTTCACCGGCGCCCGCATGATCGGCGCCCACCTCAACGGGGCCGATTTGAGCTGGGCGGACCTCAGGGGCGCGGACCTGAGCCTGTGCGATCTGACCGACGCCGATGTCCAGGGCGCCCGCTTCGACAGCGCCACGCGCTGGCCCCGAGGCTTCGACCCCGAGTATTACGGGGCGATCTGCTTCGACTGAGGCTGTGCCCCCCCAGAGTGCTGATGGGTTTGACTCCCGTCGTTCGTCGGTCCCTCAAATCCATCAGCGCTCTCGGCTCGTGCGCCTTCGATTGAGCCCCCGCGCCCTATCCCATTGCCGAGAGGCGCCCGTCCACGTATCTTCAGGCCCGTCTTGTTGAAGGACCCATCGGGAGGGATCATGGAATCGACGCGTGAGGCGGCGACGCGCGAAGAGAGCGTCCGGCAGGTGGGGCAGCGCATCCTGGATCTGATGGAGGGCGAGTCGCCCTCGATCTTCAAGCGGGACTACTGGCAAGGGCAGATCATGGAGTGGTCCATGAAGATGCCCGAGTTCAAGGTCGAGATGTTCCGCTTCGTGGACGTGCTGCCGGTGCTGACGGACTCGACCGAGGTAGCGCGGCACATCCAGGAGTACTTCTGCCGCCCCGACCAGGACTTCCCCTCCGCCCTCCAGTGGGGCCTCAAGACCCTCTCTCCGGGCTCGCCCATCGCCCGGCTCGCCGCCGGGCGCATCGAGAAGAACGTCACCGGCATGGCCAGCGGCTTCATCGCCGGCCAGGACGCCACCAGCTCGCTGCCGGCCCTCAAGGCGATGTGGAAGCGCGGCACCGCCTTCACCGTCGATCTGCTCGGGGAGGCCACGCTGAGCCAGTCCGAGGCCGCCGACTACCAGCGCCGCTACCTCGACCTCATCGAGGAGCTCGCCCAGGAGGCCGGCCGCTGGAAGCCTCGCCCCGAGCTTGAGCGCGACGCCTTCGGCCCCCTGGCCCGCGTCAACGTCTCGGTCAAGGTCTCCTCGCTCTACTCCCAGCTCGACCCTGTCGCCCACGAGCACGGCGTCGCCATGCTCGTCGAGCGCCTCCTGCCCCTCTTCCTGCGCGCCCGCGAGCTGGGCGTCTTCCTCAACCTCGACATGGAGCACAACGCCCTCAAGAACATCACCCTGGACGCCTTCATGGCCCTGATGGCCCGCCCGGAGCTGGCCAACCTCCACGCCGGCTGCGTCATCCAGGCCTACCTGTGCGACTCGGCCCAGGACCTCCAGCGCCTCATCGACTGGGCCAGGCGCGCCCGCCGCGTCGTCACCGTGCGGCTGGTCAAGGGCGCCTACTGGGACTACGAGACCGTCGCCGCCGAGCAGCACGGCCACCCCGTGCCCGTCTACACCGACAAGGGCGCCACCGACGCGAACTTCGAGCGCCTGACCCGGATGCTGCTCGAGAGCTGCGACGTCGTCCGGCCCGCCTTCGGCAGCCACAACGTCCGATCGCTGGCCTACGCCGTCGCCACCGCCCGACAGCTCGGCCTGCCCGACGACGCCTACGAGTTCCAGATGCTCTACGGCATGGCCGAGCCCCTCAAGGTCGCCGTCCGCAAGCTCGGCTTCCGCCTGCGCGAGTACGTCCCCGTCGGAGAGCTCATCCCCGGCATGGCCTACCTCGTGCGCCGCCTGCTGGAGAACACCTCCAACGAGAGCTGGCTGCGCCACCGCTTCGCCGACGGCGCCACCGCCGAAAAACTCCTCGCCCGCCCCACCGCGGCCGAGCAGCGCCTCACCCCCACCGGCTACCCCGCCGAGGGCGTCCACGGCTGCCAGCCCAAGGGCGCCGGCCCCTTCGTCAACGAGGCCCTGGCCGACTACACCCTCGCCTCCGTCCGGCTCGCCATGGCCCAGGCGCTGGCCGCGCTCAAGGCCCGACCCGCCTGGCGCTGCCCGCTCGTCATCGCCGGCAAGGAGCGCTGGACCGATCGCACCATCGACTCGGTCGACCCCGCCGACCCCGCCAGGATCGTGGCGACCTCGGCCGTCGCAGGCCCCGCCGAGGCCGAGGAGGCCGTCCGCGCCGCCCTGGCCGCCTTCGAAGGCTGGCGATCCGCCCCCGTCGAGCGCCGCTGCAAGGTCCTCTTCGACGCCGCCGCGATCATCCGCCGTCGCAAGGTCGAGCTCTGCGCCCTGATGGTCGTCGAGTCCGGCAAGGCCTGGGCAGAGGCTGACGCCGATGTCGCTGAAGCCATTGACTTTCTTGAGTATTATGGCCGGCAGATGGTCGATCTGGGCCGACCTCGCCAGATGGGCCGCGTCCCCGGCGAGCTCAACCACACCACCTGGCAGCCGCGCGGCCTCGTGGCCGTCATCGCCCCCTGGAACTTCCCGCTGGCCATCCTGACCGGCATGGCCGCCGCCGCCCTCGTCACGGGCAACTGCGCGCTGCTCAAGCCCGCCGAGCAGACCCCCGCCATCGCCTTCGAACTGGTGAAGATCCTCAAGGAGGCCGGCCTGCCCGACGGCGTCTGCGCCTTTTTGCCCGGCTTCGGCGAGGAGGTCGGCGCCTTCCTCGTCGAACACCCCGCCGTGGACATGATCGCCTTCACCGGCAGCCACGCCGTCGGCGCCGCCATCGTCCGCGCCGCCGCCGTGCTGCGGCCCGGCCAGCGCTCCTTCAAGAAGGTCATCGCCGAGCTCGGCGGCAAGAACGCCATCATCGTCGACTCCGACGCCGACCTCGACGCCGCCGTCCAGGGCACCCTCCAGAGCGCCTTCGGCTTCCAGGGCCAGAAGTGCTCGGCGTGCAGCAGAGCCGTCGTCCTGTCCCACCACCACGACACCTTCGTCGAGCGGCTCGTCCAGGCGACCCGCTCGCTGGACATCGGCCCCCCCTCCGATCCCCGCTTCCGCCTCGGCCCCGTCATCGATCAGGAGGCCCGCGCCAGGATCGAGCGCTACGTCGCTCGCGGACAGCAGCAGTCCAAGCTCGCGCTGCGCCGCGAGGTCCCCGCCCAGGGCTTCTTCGTCGGCCCCGCCATCTTCACCGGCGTCCAGGCCGACCACACCATCGCCCAGGAGGAGATCTTCGGCCCCGTGCTGGCCGTCATGAAGGTCGACACCTTCGACCAGGCCCTCCAGGTGGCCCTGTCGACCCCCTACGCCCTGACCGGCGGCCTCTTCAGCCGCTCCCCGATCAACATCCAGCGCGCCCGCGAGGCCTTCCGGGTCGGCAACCTCTACATCAACCGCGGGATCACCGGCGCCCTGGTCGAGCGACAGCCCTTCGGCGGCTTCCTGATGTCCGGCATGGGCTCCAAGGCCGGCGGCCCCGACTACCTGATCAACTTCATGGAGCCCCGCACGATCACCGAGAACACCATGCGCCGAGGCTTCGCGCCCCAGGACAAGCCCCCCGGCGCCTGAGCGCCCGTCGGCGGCCCCGCATCAAGATCCACCCCCCGCCCAAGCGACGCCCCAGGCGAAGCTCCCAGGCCCAACGAGACGCCATGATCGCCCAGGACACCCCCGCCGACCCCCTCGACGACGCCGCCCCGGCCCTCGCCCTGCCAACCCCCGCGACCGCCTCTCGGGGGCTCGCCGGCCCACTGGCCGCCGCCTCGCTCACCTGCCTCATCCTCCCGCTGGCGCTCGGGGCCATCGACGCCTTCTATGCCCTCGGCAGCGCCTCCGAGGTCGAGGCGGGCCCGCTGGCCACCCTCAAGCTGGCCTTCTTCAACGCCGGCCTCTACGTCCCCCTCGTGGCGCCGCTGGCCCTCCTGCTCGGCCTCGTGCTGGCCGCCGCCCCCTGGGATCTCGGCCCCCTCGGCCTGGTCGCCGGCCTGCGCCGCCTCATCGGCGCCCGCGGACCCGACGCCGCCGCGCTCGCTGGCGCCATCTGGGGCGCCGGCCTGACCCTCCTGGTCGGCTTCGCCGGCCTCTTCAAGATCAACCTCTTCTTCATCACCGCCTTCAACCACCCCACGCTCGCCGCGCTGACCCTGGCCGTCGTGGTCCTGGCCTGGGGCGCCGCCCTGGGCGTCGCCGGGCTCCTGCTCGTCCGCGCCCTGCGGCGCCTCCTGGCCGCAGCGCCCACCGTCCTGGCCGCCCCCGCCCTCCCGGTCGCCCTGGCGCTGGCGGCGCTCGTGGCCGCCGCCCTCGTCATCCCCTCCCGCTTCGCCGAGACCTGGGACGCCCTGGATCTGCGGGCCCCCGTCATGATCGTCACCGCCCTGACCGGCGCCTGGGCCTCCGTCGGCGCGCTGTCCCGACCGCTGCGCGCTCGCGCCGCCCTGACCTCGAAGCTCCTGCCCGCCGGCATCCTCGCGGCGCTGATCGGCCTCCTGCTCCCGACCCTGGCCTGGTTCGGCGCCTCACCCGAGGACGCCTCCCTGGTCTACGCCACCCGCGAGCGCGGCCTGCTGGCCCGCGTCCCCATGGCCCTGATGCAGAGCCGCTTCGACGGCGACGGCGACGGCTACGCCTCCCGCCTCGGCGGCGGCGACTGCGACGACGAGGACACCGCGATCTTCCCCGGCGCCGACGAGATCCTCGGCAACGGCGTCGACGAGGACTGCGACGGCCAGGACCTCGCCCTCGGCGCGTCCGACCCCGCGCCCCTGGCCGCCATCCCCGCGACCGCCGAGCAGAAGGCCGCGGCGGAGGCGGCGGCCTCGGCCACCCAGGACGCGCTGGCCGCGATCCGCAAGCGCCACAACCTCGTCGTGATCATCGTCGACACCCTGCGCTGGGACGCCCTCGGCTACGCCGGCTACAAGCGCCCGACCTCCCCGAACATCGACAAGCTCGCCGCCCGCGCGCTCATCTTCGACAACGCCTACTCCGTCTCCTCCAAGACCCCCACGGCCGTCCCCCCCATCCTGGCCAGCCGCTACCCCTCCGAGATGCCCCGCTCCTACAACCACTTCGTCATCTACGGCCCCGAGAACCTCTTCATGGCCGAGACCCTCCAGAGCGCCGGCTACCACACCGCCGCCAGCGGCTGCCACTGGTACTTCCAGCGTAAGTACGGGTACGATCAAGGTTTTGAGCGCTGGCAGACCTACATGATCGAGGGCGATCAGATGGAGGGCATCCCCACCTCGAAGCAGGCCACCGACACCGCCATCCGCATGCTCAAGTCGCTCTCTGGCGGGGGGCTGCCCTCCGATCCCGAGAAGCCCGAGGTCGCCCCTCAGGGCGGGGCGGCGAAGCCCTGGTTCCTGATGGTCCATTACCTCGATCCCCACAAGCATTACATCGACCACGAGGGCTTCGAGCCCTTCGGCTCGACGGGGCGGGATCGCTACGACGGCGAGATCCGCTTCGTCGACCACCACCTCGGGCGGCTGCTGGCCGCGCTGGAGGAGGCCGATCCCGGCCTCGACGACACCGCCATCGTCTTCACCTCGGATCACGGCGAGGCCTTCGGCGAGCACGACCACCGCTTTCATGGCCGGGACCTGTACGAGCACCAGATCCGCGTGCCGCTGCTGATCCACCTGCCCGGCGTCCCGCCCCGGCGGCTCTCCGAGCGCGTCAGCCTCATCGACCTCGCGCCGACGATGCTCGATCTCGTCAAGGTCGAGATCCCGAA
Organism: Pseudomonadota bacterium; assembly: GCA_005804885.1. Lineage (GTDB taxonomy): Bacteria > Myxococcota_A > Bradymonadia > Bradymonadales > SYOX01. The sequence goes on along the minus strand of SYOX01000207.1, from coordinate 80,495 downwards.
GTCCTACCGGGGCACCAGCCTGCTGCCCTCGCTGGCCAGCGGCGGGCCGCTTGAGCCCAGGCCCATCTACACCGAGATGCCCCCTGGCCCCTACAACGGCGTCTTCCGGAGCATCACGATGGGCGACTGGAAGCTCATCCACAGGCTCCACGGCAATTACTATCGGCTCTTCAACGTCGCCGACGACCCCGGCGAGCTCAACGACCTCTTCAAGGCAAAGCCCGAGAAGGCCAACGAGATGAAGGCGCTCATGCAGCGCTTCCGCGCCGAAAACCTCGATCCCATCGAGGTCAACAAGTAGCTGTACTTATTTCGTTTTGTCGATATCGTCGAGTCGACTTCGTTGACGCACACGTCGGGATCGTGGAGTCGACTTCGTTGACGGGCAAGGAGAGATCGGCGAGTCGACTTCGTTGTCGGGCACGTCGAGATCATCGAGTCGACTTCGTTGACGCACACGTCGAGATCAGCGAGTCGACTTCGTTGATGGACACATCGGGATCGACGAGTCGGCTTCGTTGATGGGCACGTCGGGATCGGGGAGTCGACTTCGTTGGTGCGATCTGCACGTTGACGGTCCACCCGGGCTTGCGCCCGGGCCTTGGGTTTTGTCCCGGGTCGCCCCGCCATACGGCGGGGCTGGCGACAGGGCGTCAGCGTGCGTGGGGCGTGTCAACCGTGTTGATCTCACAGGAGAATTTCAGGGGCTCGGAAGCAGACATCGTACACCCTCGAGAGGGTCTGCCCCTTGAAGGTCGACGGCCCCTGGCCAGCCCCGAAGGGGCGTCCCTGGACAAAATGTAGGCCCGGGCGCAAGCCCGGGTGGACCGCCAACGTGCGGATCACATCAACGAAGTCGACTCGTTGATCTCGACGTGCCCGTCAACGAAGCCGATTCGATGATCTCGACGTGCCCGTCAACGAAGTCGACTCGCCTATCTCTCCTTGACCGTCAACGAAGTCGACTCGCCGATCCCGACGTGCCCATCAACGAAGCCGACTCGCCGATCTCGACGTGTCCGTCATTGAAGTCGACTCGTCGATTCCGACGCGCCCGTCATCGGAGTCAAGAACTGTCCGAACCATTGTCAGTCGATCAGGATGGGGACGCGCTTGAGCGCGCCGCCTCGCCCCTCCCGTTCGAAGAACAGGAAGGTCGCCTCGCCGTTCGACGAGGCATTGCTCCAATAGCCGGGCTCGTTGACGGGCTCAAAGACGTAGATCCAGAGCAGGCGCCCGTCCCTCGCGTCGAACTGAAAGAGCGACTCGACGGTCGCGCCCAGCGTCCTCGGATCGCCCGCTGGCCCCTCCTCGATGCCGAGCAGCTGCGTGTCCGTGGGCAGCTCCATCGACCACAGCGTCTCCTCGCCGGCCAGCGCCCTGGGCGCGACCCCGAGCACGAGGAGCTTGCTGGGGCTGTCGGGCAGCGCCTCGTCGATCTTGACGTGGCGGTGCAGCAGCAGCGCGCGGGACATCGGCAAGAGCGCACCGCGAGGCAGCTCGCGGGGCTGGCGCCAGAGCTCGGCGCCCGTGGCGCCCTCCATCGCCCAGAGCTGACCCTGCTCGAACTCCCCGATGATCACCCCGTCGACCACCTGGACGTCGAAGCTCCACGCCGAGATCTCCCGCGACCACAGCGGCGCGATCTCGGGCAAGTTGCCCTTGGACAAGTTGCCCTCGTGGTCGAGGGCGCCTGGGTCACCTGATGATGTCCGGGCGTCCCCGATGGGCACAGCGACGAGGCGCGGCGTCGCCTTGCCCTCTGGATCAAAGTTGACCAGCAGCGCCAGGAGGCCGCGCTCGACCCGGACGATCTGCTTGAGCGCGTCGTCCTTGAGGGCAAAGCCGCGCACCCAGGCGCCGCTGTCGGCGTCCAGGACCGCCAGCTTGCGGTTGCCCAGGCTCAACACCAGCGCGCCGCCTTCCACAAAGGCGCTGTAGATCGGCAGGCCGCCCTCGTCCTTGAAGCGCCACGAGATCTTGCCGGTCTTGCGGGCCACCCCGATGGCCTCGGCCCGGTTGACGTAGACGAGGTGGTTGTCGGTGACGAAGTAGGTGTCTGCCTGCTGGATGCCCCCGCTGAGCTCGACCGTGTTGACCCAGGCGACCTCGCCGCTCATCGGATCGACGCAGAGCTGGACGCGCGTGGGCTGGAGCGCCGTGTCCTTCTCGGCCGTGACGAAGACGCAGTCCTGATGGGCGTGGAGGCGGACGCGGGTCAGGTCGGCGGGCAGCGTGGTGGTCCAGGTCGGGTTGCCGATCCCCTCGGGCTTGTCGACGAGCCTGGGGTTGAGGATCGGCGGCGGCTTCGGGCAGCCCGAGGCCATCGCCGCCAGCGCGGCGACGACGAGCGCGAGGCCGCGCCGTCGGGCAGGCCAGGGCCGAGAGGGTGGGGGAGGGGCGGTGTTCACGACCTCGAACTCCGGGGCGATGGGCGATCTGCGCGCCGGGGCGCTCGGCGGCGTGGCCCAGGCGAGCGCGGCTCGTCGCTGAGTGTCTACACGCGCGGGGCGGCTCAGTCCAGTGTGACGATCGCCACCTCATCGCCCTCGATCCCGGTCGTGTCTACACGCGCGGGGCGGCTCAGTCCAGCGCGACCCACCAGGCGAAGATCAGGCCAGGGCCGTCGATGGGGGCCGCGAAGCTGTAGAAGAGGTCGAGGTTGAGCGTGGTGCCTCGGCGAGGCCAGTCCTCGCTGAGCAGCCCGAGCGAGACGCGGTTGGGGCGCGTCCCGACGTCGAGGATGCCGCCGAGGGTGTACTCGGCGTAGAGCCAGAGGCCCGCAGGCTCAGGCGCCGCGCTCTGGGAGGGCGGGGTGCCGGCGAGCCGGACGAAGGCCGCCGCGGCTTGCTCAAGGGAGTACTCGCGGGCGATCTGGAGCTCCAGGATCGTGTCGTCCTCCAGAAAGTCCCTGTGGCGGTAGAGGGCGGTGGTGCGGCTGTAGAGCCAGACGTGGTCGAGCTGGAGGTTGATGTTGCTCTGGGCGCGGGCGACGAAGCGGGTCGCGGCGGTGCGCCCGGCGTCCTCGCCCTGCGGGGGCTGTCCGGTCGGGACCTTGCGGAAGAAGCCCGGTTCGAAGGCCAGATCGAGGTGGACTTCGACCAGCGCGGGGTCCGTGATGTACTGGAGCTGAACCCCGAGCTCATTGCTGTAGAAGAGGAAGGTCGCGAAGCCGCCGACCCAGAAGCCGCTGTCGGCCAGGGGCTCGCCGTGATCATAGCGGGCGTAGAGGCCCTCGGGGTTGAGGATCAGGGCGCCGGAGAGCATGTCCCGGCCCTCCAGCGCGCCCTGGGGCTGCTGGCCCGCCGCGTCGACCTCGGGGGGGTCCGTCGAGCCCCCACCGGAGGCATCGGGGGCGTCGTCGGGGCGCAGGCTGCCTGGATCGACGTTGTGGGCGTCCCCCGCAGGGTTCAGGGAGGCTCGCTCGGCGGCGCCGTCGGTGGGCGCCTCGTCGGCCAGGGCGAGTGAGGGCGGCGCGGCGTTGAGGAGGGCGATGACGGTCAGGAGCGTCGGGGGGCGGGGGAGGGCGAGTGGGCGAGCTTGGGGCAAGGGTTCAGTCCTTGTAGAGCTTCTGGTCGTTGAGGCGCCAGTCGTACTCGCGGAACTCCAGCTCGTAGTCGGTGGGGATCTGCTCGTTCTCGCCGAGGTAGAGGTTGATCCAGGCCAGGCGGTTCATCTTCTCGCAGGCGTCGTTGGTGAAGTCGTCCTCGTACCACTTGAAGATCATGGACAGGGTGATGACGCGCTTGCCGTGGTCGACGGAGACGTTGCGGGCCTCGCGGACGAACTTGCGCGTCTCGCGGTCGAGCTGGGCGTCGACGTTCTCGGGGGTGAAGGCCTCGGCGGGCAGCTGCGGGCAGCCGCCGGAGGCGCAGTTGAGGGCGAAGTGGACGCGGCCGAGCTTCGTGCACTTGCCCTCGGCCTTGTACGCGCCGCGGGCCAGGGGGCGGGCGACCTCGTTCTCCAGGTCGTAGAGGTTGATGTTGCGGCCGTCGATGTTCAGGTAGGTGTCGTAGAAGAAGTTCTTCTGGGCCAGGACGCCGTCGAGGCCCTGGATGTCGGGGTAGCGCGACAGGACGTTGAACATGGCCAGGGCGTTGTAGCCGTTGATGACGTAGGCCAACTCTGCGTCTTTACTGGGAAAAAGCTTCTTGTAGCCGGTGGGACCGACCGTGGCCAGCGTCGCGACGTACTTGTTGAGCGCCTCGGGGTTGGCCTGGATGGCGGTGTAGTCCGCGCGGCCCTTGTCGTCGACGTGCTGGCGGGTCAGCTCGTCCCAGACGCCGAAGGGGAAGGACTCCAGGGCGTCGGCGTCGCTCTTGGACAGCGCTCCCTGGGTCAGCTGGGTGCTGCAGGCGCCCAGGATCAGGGCGGCCATGCAGATCAGGCCGGGCAGGGCCAGGGGTCGGGAGAAGTGAGGGCGTTGTTGTCGCATGGTCGTCGCTCTCTCCTGTGGGTTCTTGAGGGCCGGCTGGGCGTCGAGGCGCCTCAGGCGGCCATGGAGGCCTTCTTGCCCAGGCGCTTGCGGGCCTTGAGGTTGAGATCCTGGCGCAGATCGGTGCCGTTCATCTGGCACATCGGGATCATCTGGCCGTCGACGGGCAGCCGGAAGGCGCAGGCCTCCAGGCGAGCGCGGCCGACGGGCGTGTCGAGCTCGTCGCGGCTCATGAAGTTGTGGACGATGATGGCGAAGGGGTTGATCTGCCAGTCTTTACCCGTGGCCATCGCCTTGACGAGCCTGGGCAGCCAGGACAGCTCGCCGGCGCCCCGGTAGGCGCTGTAGGCCAGGATGTCGGCGACGTGGACGGGATCGCGGGCCAGGTGGCTCAAGAGCGCCACGAGCTGCTCCTTGCCGGGCTTGAGGCCGTCGGTGTTGAAGCCGCCCAGCGGGCCGTGCAGCATCCTGAGCATGAAGAGCCGGTCGATGGCCTTGCCCTCGCGGCTGACCTCGACGAGGTGCCGCTCCCCGTCGAAGTTGATCACGAAGAAGAGGCCCATGAAGTTGCAGTCCGGGTGGCCGAACATGTAGGGGTGGCGGTTGAGGTTGAGCCCGACGCCCTCGCAGATCTTCGCCCACACATCGTCGCGCTGGCCCGTGACGGAGCCGGTGCGCGTGCGGCCGACGTCGGCCGTGGGCTGGAAGCTGATCAGCCGGAAGGCGTCGGAGTTGTTCACCATCCAGCGCATGACGTCGGGCACCTCGTCGAAGTTGTTGTCGTCGATGGTGAAGGTGTGCGCCGCGTGCAGCGTCCGGCCGGTCCTCTTGCGCGTATCCCGGATCATGTCCGCGAACTCGTCGCGCAGGAAGTTCAGATCGACCTCGCGGGCGGTCTTCTCTCGCCGCTTCATCCCCATCCGGCCGCGCTGGGTGGTGTCGACGTGGATGGCGACCTTCTGAAGATCCCCCTCCAGGATCAGCCGGTCGAGGTAGGTCGGGTCCTCCCGGAAGGTGTCGCCGTGCGTCATCACCATCGGGCTCAGGCCCTTCTCCACCGCGTACTTCACGATCTGGACCAGGTCCTCGACCGGCATCAGCGTCACCTCGCCGGCCGTGATCTGGATGTTCCCCCCCGGCCCGAGGTGCTCGCGGATGGCGTCGATCTGAACGCAGACCTCCTCGAAGGGCAGCGGCGGGGTCTCGTTGGCGTCCTTGCTCAGGTAGCAGGCCGTGCACGAGAAGTTGCACCGCTCCATGATGTTGTAGGTCGCCGCGCACCCGGACTGCTGCACCCCGAGGGCCTGATCCGGCGTCTGGAGGTTGACCGGCAGGCCCCCGAAGATCTTGTCGTTGGCCTCCTGGCGCTCTGGATCGATCGGGTGACGGACGATCTGCCAGTAATGCTTCGCGCGCTCGCCGATGGTCTGGAGTCGATCGAACATGGGGGGCTCCTTCCTGGGAGTTCAATGCGGGTTCCTCGGGCTCTATCGACCGATAAAATAGCAGAGTCCAGCCGTCGATGGCCACCTCTGTCGTCGTGCGCCGCGATCTTGTACGTCGCAAGCCCGACGAGGGATCAAAATGGCCTCCGATGTCGGCTCGGAACAGCAGCGGCGGCGAGCGCGCCTTCTCGGGCCTGCGGCGTCAAGGTCGCCGCCCTGGTGGGGGTTGTCGGCGGTCGCGGTGAAGGGCGGTGAGGGTGGATCGGGGCTTCGGCGCTACCGGCTCCACATGGCCCTGATGCGGGCGACGTCCAGGGCGCAGGCCGGGATCATGGCCCAGGGCGGGCGGCTTCCGGGGCGCTGGGCCCAGGCGACGGGGAAGACGGTGACGTCGAAGCCGTTGCGGTGGAGCAGCAGGAGCCACTCGGCGTCCATGGTCACGGTCTGGATGGTGGCCTTGTGGATGAGGCAGCGGGCGGCGTTGGCGGAGAAGATCTTCATGGGCGCGTTGGTGTCCTTGTAGCGGTCGAGCTCAGGCAGCATGCCGCGGACGTAGCGGTTGAAGCCGATGCTCTTGGCGCGGCCGAGCTTGCCGGCGCCCGTGACCTGCCCGCCGTCGACCGCCGCGCGGGAGCCGATGCAGGCGTCCCAGCCGCCCTCGATCATCGCGCGCAGCCCCGTGGCGGCCAGCTCGGCGCGGACCTTGAGGTTGAGGTTGATGACGACGAGGATCTCGGCGCCCTCGTCCAGCGCGCCGCTCATCCCGTCGAGCAGCGCCTGCCCCTTGAGGCCCGCTCGGGTGGGCTTCGCCGACGTCAACGGGACGCAGCGCAGGCGGTCCTGCTCCAGCAGGAGGCCGGGGCAGCGCTCGAAGCCGGCCTCGACGCGGGCGCTGAAGCGCGCGCCCGGCGGCAGGTCGTCGACGATCCAGAGCGACCAGCGCACGGGGCCGTCGAGCCCGAAGGCCTCCTGAAGCTGGGCGACCTTGGCGGCGACCTGATCCTCGACGGGCTCCATGGCCGTGTCGTAGGAGCAGGCCACGAAGGCCACCTCGATGGCGCGGTCGCCGAGGCACTCCGCCAGGGCGGCGGCGTCCTCCAGGGCGCCCGGCGTCAGGCTGGGGCGTGGGACACGGGTCAGGGCTTGCATCGCGATCTCGAAGGAGGTGCGGCGCCATTGCCGCCCGCAGGAGATCCTAACGCCAGATCCGCCGCCGTGAAAAAGTTTCAGGTGCGCCGGCCGGAATCGAGGCGCAGGGGCGCCGATTGACACCCGGATGGGCTCGCTCCTATCCTCCGGGCGCCGATCGGCAGGGGGATGGAGGGCGCCGTGTGGGATGAGGTCGCGAGGCTCTACCGGGAGACCCGCAAGCGAGACGAGCACTACTGGACGAAGTACGTCAGCCGACCCTTCGCGGCGGCGGTGGTGCACGCGCTGTCGTCGACGCGGGTGACGCCCAACCAGGTGACATTGCTGGCTTTCTTGACCTCGCTGGGCGGCGCGGCGGCGATGGTGGGGTGGCGCAGCTGGGCAGGGCTGCTGTGCGCAGTCGGGATCTACCAGGTGGCCTACATCCTGGACTGCGCCGACGGGATGCTGGCCCGCAAGCGTCAGATCGCCTCGCCGATCGGCCACCTGATGGACTTCCTCTTTGATGAGATCAAGGCGGTCGTCTTCTTCGGCGCGGTGGCGGTGCGCCTGTGCCTCATCCACGACGACGCGCTCTTCGCGATGGTCGGCGTCGGGGGCGTGGCGCTGGTCTCGGCGGGCTTGAGCCTGACGACCTTCACCCGGCGGCCTGAGTACCCTGCGCCGCAGGCAGCCGCCGAGCCTGCCGATGGGGCCGGCGAGGGGGGGCAGGGCGGGCCGAAGCCCAGGCGCTCGCCCTTGCGGCGGCTGATCGGGCTCGTGGAGTGGGGCGCGAAGCAGATCATCAACTACCCGACCTACGTGGTATATCTGGCGCTGGTCGACAGGATCGACCTCTATTATTGGGCCTTCATCGGGGTCTACCTCTTGTACACGGCGCGGACATTCTTGCAGGTGGCCCTGAAGCTGGGCCGCTTCGCGCCGGCCTCGACACAGACAGGAGCTTGAGGGGATGCGCGCGATCATCTTGGCGGCGGGGCGCGGGAGTCGGCTGGGGTCTCTGACGGACGAGACGCCCAAGCCGATGATGGAGGTGGCGGGCAAGCCGCTGCTGCAACACCAGATCGACGCCTATCGGAAGGTGGGCGTCGAGGACATCGTGGTGGTGCGGGGCTACCTGGCTGAGCGGATCACCCCGGAGGGGGTGCGCTTCTGCCACAACCCGGACTGGGAGAGGACGGGGCTGCTGGGGTCGCTCTTTGCGGCCGAGGAGGCGATGGAGGGCGGCTTCATCTTCTCCTACTCGGACACGGTGTGGCGGTCGGAGAACGCGCGGCTGCTCAAGGCCCACCTGGAGGAGAAGCCCGATCACATCGCCGTGGTGGTCGACAGGGACTGGCTGGCGATCTACGAGGGTCGGGACCAGCACCCGGTCGATGAGGCCGAGTGCGCGCGCGTGGACGCTCAGGGCTTCGTGGACAAGGTGGGCAAGATCGTCCAGCCGCACGAGGCGCACGGCGAGGTGGCCGGGATGGGGGGGGTGGGCGCTCAGGCGGTGGCGCGGTGGCGCGAGGCCTGGGCGCAGATGGCGGGCTCGGCGCTGGGCCTGGAGACGCCCTTCGGGCAGAAAAAGACCTTGCGCTACGCCTACATCACGGATCTGATGGGCCACCTGGGCCAGCAGGGGGTGCCCTTCTCGACGGTGGACATTCGAGGCGGCTGGCGGGAGATCGACACGCCGCAGGATCTGGAGCGGGTGCGCGAGGCGATCGACTGGTGAGGAGAGGAGGGGGTGGCCTTGGAGACGTTGAAGATCGGGATCATCACGGACATTCATACGGGGCCTCGGGCGAGCTTCGGGGGGCAGGTCCGCAAGGTGACGGAGGCGGCCGAGCCGCTGACGGCGGCCTTCGTGGAGCGGATGAACGGGGTCTTCGAGCCGGACGTGGTGATGAACCTGGGCGACGTGGTCCAGGATCTGGGGCGGGCGGCGGATCTTTTGGGTTATGGCCGGATCTTCGAGATCCTGTCGGGGCTCAAGGCGCCGATGTTCCCGCTGGCGGGCAACCACGACCTGATCGAGCTTGAGCCGGAGGATCTGATCGAGGCGTGGGCGGGGCTGGGGCACCTGAGCCTGGAGGGGCTGGGGGCCGAGCGGCTCTATTATCGCTTTGAGCTCGGCGGGTGGTCCTTCGTGATGCTGCACTCTCACGAGGTCAAGGACAGCCATATTTTTGTGGACGAGGCGCAGATCGCGTGGTTCGAGCGGGAGCTTGAGGCCATCGAGGGGCCGGCGGTGGTCTTCGTGCACCACACGCTGGCGGATCAGGACACGCGGGCGAACCACTGGTTCAAGAGGCACCCGCACCTGGCCTTGATCCGGGAGCGCGAGGCGATCCGGGCGCTGATCCGCGACAGCGGCAAGGTCAGGGCGGTGATCAACGGGCACCTGCACTGGAACAACCTGACGACGCACGACGGGATCCCGTACATCACGGTGCAGTCGCCGATCGAGAACGCGCTGGGGCTCGATCCGCCGAGGGCCTGCGGGGCCTGGGGGGAGCTGGTGTTGAGCCAGCGGGGCCTGAGGCTGGTGGTCTTCGGCGAGGATCCGGCGCTGTGGTCGGTGGACTTCTTGGGGGGCTGAGGGGCGGCGATCGAGGGTTCGGGTGCGGCGATCGGGTGCGGCGATCGGGTGCGGCGCTCGGGGCTTGAGTGCGGGGATCGAGCGCGCTTGTTGTGGACCTATCCGGTCCAGCTTGACACTCTGGCGCGTGTCGTGGTTTTTTGCGCTGTGATTTTTGGGCGCGGGCCTGTCTTTGAGGGGCAGGCGGCGCAGGGGACATAAGCGAGGTGAGGCGGCGATGTTGGGCGCGGCGGTGGTGTCTGAGCGGGAGAGTCGGGCGGGCGTGGCCAAGGACAAGGCGTCGTTCCGGGTGGTGATGGTGTGCCTGCATGGGTCGCACTGGATGGCGTCGCGCTACGTCCACGCGCTGTTGAGGTCGTCGGGCTACGACGCGCACACGGTGTTCTTCCGGGAGACCTTCGAGCAGGTCCTGGCGGCGACGCAGGACGAGATCCGGCTGATGGCGCGGTCGGTGGCGGAGCTGGGGCCGGACGTGCTGGGCTTCAACGTCACCTCGATGGGCTACCGGGAGTGCGTCAAGCTGGTGCGGGAGTGCCGCAAGCTCTTGCCGGGGGTGCCGATCGTGTGGGGCGGGACGCACGCCTCGCTGCGCTATCGGGAGTGCCTCAAGGAGAACAAGGAGGTCGACTACCTGTGCCGTGGCGAGGGCGACGATGCCTTCCCGGAGCTGCTCGAGGCGCTGCGGTGCGGTGAGGATGCGACCGCGATCCCGAACATCTACGTCAACCAGCCCGATGGCTTCATCGAGAACGCGCCGCGGCCGCTGGTGCAGGATCTGGACGGGCTGCCGAAGAACGATTACACGGACGACAACAAGCACTACCTGATCCAGGGCAAGGTCTACCACGGCTCCAACCCGATCCCCTTCCAGCAGCACACCTACTACATCAATACGGCCCGCGGCTGCCCCTTCCGGTGCACCTTCTGCGGCAACTCGGCGCTGGCGGACAAGGAGCTGGGCAAGGGGCGCTACCTGCGGCGTCGCTCGATAGAGAGCGTCATCGACGAGCTCAAGCAGGCCATGGAGCTCTACCCGAGGCTGGACTACATCTACTTCTGGGACGACGTCTTTACGGCCTACCCGAAGTGGGTCATGGAGTTCTGCGAGGTCTACGAGCGCGAGATCGGGCTGCCCTTCTTCTGCTACACCCACCCGGAGATGATCACCGAAAAACTCATGTCGGCGATGGTCAAGGCCGGGCTCGACAAGGTGACGATGGGGATCGAGAGCGGCTCGTACCGGGTCCGCTCGCAGTACATGGCGCGCTTTGAGACCAACGAGAACATCATCAAGGCCTCGACCATCCAGGCGGGCCGGGGCGTCAAGCTGACCTACGACTTCATCCTGTCGGCCTTCGAGACGGAGGAGGACAAGAGGCAGGGCCTGGAACTGTGCCTGAGCCTGGAGAAGGAGTTCAAGGCCCAGATGCACACCATGACCTACTACCCCGGCTACCCGATCACGCTCAAGGCGCTGACCGAGGGCCTGCTGCAGCCCGGCGACGTCGTCGGCGCGGCCGAGGGGCAGCGGCGCACCCAGTCGATGTACGCCGAGGATCTCAAGCGCAACGCCTACATCAACTACTACTTCATGGCCGGCAAGAAGTGGCTGCCCCACGACCTCATCCGCTGGATGATGGACAAGGACGTCCACAACAAGCACCCCAAGGCGCTGGTCTACGGCGTCAGCGCCGTGCGCATCCCCGGCAAGCTCCTGTCGATGGGGCGCAACTACCTGCACTACGCCCGCTACGGCCACTGGCGCTACCTGCTGATCCTGCTCAAGAGCTACCGCTCCTTCATCGAGCTGCACATCGGCGACATCGACAAGCAGGAGACCTACGAGTGCTCCGAGATCCACGACCGCCTCGGGGCGCCGGTCGCTGGCTTCTCCTGATCGAGAGCGCTCCTTCGGCGGGCCCTCGCGGCCAACTCCCTCTCCCCCCCGCGCTCCCTTTCCCCCTCCACGCTCAGAGCCCATCCGGCAAGGGTTCTCGACGCCGTGCGGCCTCGCCGGGCTCGTTTCCCCCCGACCAGACAGGCGCTCATTTGGCCCCCCCCAAAAAATGCCATTGCCTCGCCTGGGGCCGGTGGTTAAGATGGGTCTGTCGGCACCCTCCGGGGTCTCGATACGGCTTAGTCCTCGAAAGGGGGCGCCCCGGTTTCGACGTGGGTGGATAAGCTGGTGTGGCGTGTCGGGGGCCAGGACCTCGTTAGAAAACTGGAACAGTTCAATTGCCAACGACTACGAAGGCTATGCGATGGCGGCGTAAGCCGTTTTAGCATGATGGTGCGCAAGCACCCCACTTCTCGAGGATGTGTCTGTGGGCCTCTTGAGGTGACAAATTAACAGTCTAGCATTCAGGGCGCGCACGTCCGACCCAGCTTGCGAAATTTAACTCGTGCCTGAAGACGCTCCGCTTGCTCGTGGGCCTACCGGCTTCAGTATTTAGACCACGCGCTACACACGTAGATGCATCATGTAGACTGCTTGCGGACGCGGGTTCGATTCCCGCCGCCTCCACTGAAGAAGGGCCTGGTGAGTGATCACCAGGCCCTTCTTCGTTTTTCGTCGATCGCCCCACGCCCGACGATCGCCCCACGCTCCTCGCACCGCCCCTTTCGGGGACGGGCTCGTCGGGTGGGGCTAGAAACTCGGTGTGGGCTGCGCCCTGGCGGTCGCAGGCCCGCGGGCGGCCGACAGCGGATCGAAGGGGAGGACCACCGCGTCGAAGTGGGCCTATGGATTGGAGTCTTTGCTCCCCCTGGTGTCGATCAGGGCCTCCCGCTGGCCTGCGCCCAACGGGCGCAGCCCACCCTGCGCATCCAAGCCCCACCCGACGAGCCCCCGTGGGGGTGCGAGGAGCGTGGGGCGTTGAGCGGGCTCACGCAGCGGCCCTTCACCTTTGAGGCCAGAAGCGTCTATAATCGCTCTCATCCGTTGCGTTGAGCGACCCAGAACGTCCAGTGGTTGTTGGACTTTGAATGGTGAGAGGGGGAGCGTCATGAAGAGGTTGATGTTGGCGGCGTGTGTCGCGGTGGCGATGTCGTGCGGGTTGTTGCCCGCCATGGAGGCCCAGGCCGCCGGCTGGGAGGACGAGGGCGACAACGACGGCGTCCGCGTCTACTCCAAGGAGGTCGAGGGCAGCGACGTGCTGGCGTTCAAGGGCGTGATCGTCACGGACGTGCACATCGGCAAGCTGATGTCGGCCTTCCTGGACGAGAACCAGCGCTCCAAGTGGGTCGATCTCTACGGGGCGCATAAGACCCTGATCAAGACCGACGACTCCCAGACCTACTGGATCCACTTCAAGCTGCCCTTCCCCGCCACGGATCGGGATTACGTCCTCAAGAGCGACGCCACCTTCCAGGAGGACAAGAAGATCATCCTGGTCAAGATCAAGTCGGTGACCCACCCCTCGGCGCCCGAGAACGACTGCTGCGTCAGGGCCAAGGCCTTCGGGACCTACTACAAGTTCGAGGCGCTGGACGGCGGCAAGACCCGGATCACCGTCGAGGTCCACACCGACCCCATGGGCTTGCTGCCCGACGTCCTGATCAACCTCATCCAGGAAGACTGGCCCTCCAAGACGCTCAACGGCCTGATCAAGCAGGCCAGGACGCAGTCCACCCACCCTGACTTTGTCGCCTGGCACTGATCGCCCTCCTTTCCCCTGGTCACTCTTGCGGGTTCGTTGAAGAGATGGTGCGCCGTCCAGAAGGAGTTGTCATGACTCGATTCTTTGGCTCTCTCCTGTCGTGGGGTGTGTTGCTCTTCTTGTTCGGCGTGTCGTTGGTGGGTTGCGGTGAGGGGGTGCCGCCGTCCGAGGTGGCGGTGGGCTGTCGCCTCAACTCGGACTGTCAGGCCGGGTTCGTGTGTGAGGAGGGGAGCTGCGTCGAGGGCGATGGCGAGTGTCAGGGCCCTCAGTGTCCTTGCGTCGCCGATGAGGGCTGCGCCAACGGGCTGTTGTGCGACGCGGAGAGCGGCCGTTGCTTTGTCCCCCGGTGTGTCGAGGACAGCGACTGTGGGCTTGGGGAGGTGTGTGAGCGGGGCGCGTGCTTGACGGACGTGGGCGCGGATCGGGACAGGGACGGCGTGCCCGACACCGAGGATGTGTGCCCCGATGCTCAGGACGCCGGGCAGGAGGACAACGACGGCGACGGTCAGGGCGATGTCTGTGAAGTTGATGACGACAACGACGGGGCTCCAGACGCGACGGACAACTGCGCGCTGCGCCACAACCCCACGCAGTCCGACGCCGACGGAGATGGGGTCGGGAATGCTTGCGACGAGGCGGTCCGGGGATGGGGGGTGGTGGGGGAGCTGGACTTCTCGGCGGGCGGCAACCCCGACACCAACGACGCGCGGGTCTTCATCTCTGCGCGGGGGGAGGCCGTTGGCGTCGACGGTCAGGGGGCCTTCGCCTTCGAGGGGGCGCTGGTGGAGGCTGGCCCCTTCGCGATTCGTGTGGAGTGGCCGGGCTTTACGGCCTTCGAGCGGGTCTTTGACAACCCTGGCGTCGCCGGCGAGCCGAGGGTCGACGTGGGGAGGCTGGTGCTGGTGCCTGAGGCCGTCGGCGATCAGGCCGTGTCGATGCGAGGCGCGGCGACGCTCCAGGGGCGGGGGGATCACCAGGGGATTCTGGTCCAGGCCCTGGTGGGCGGGGTGCCGGTGGCCTCGACGCTGACGGACGCGCAGGGCGTCTGGGTGTTGAGCGCATCGAGGGTGGAGCACACGTTGAAGTTCTCCCGAGGGAGCTACCTCCCGGAGCAGATCGAGGTTGTCTTTGACGGCGAGGATGAGCGCTTCGAGGTTGACGGCGAGGCCCTTGAGGGTGTGGCGGTGGTGTTGCGCCCGGACGCGTCGGCGACGCTGGTGGGCAGTCTGGCCAGTGATCGCCTCGAGGTGGCCAACTGGAGCGATCAGGTGCGTTCAGTGGTGCTCCAGGGCGAAGGCGGAGAGGCGGTGGTGGACGTGCAGCCCAACGGGGGGTTGGCGCTGGTGGGGGCGGTGGTGCCGGGCAGCTATGTGCTGGACATCGACGCGCGCGCTCACCTGAGGCAGTCGCGGGCGGTGTTCTTGTCGGCGGGGCAGACGGATCTTGGCGTGGTGACGCTGACGGCGGAGATCGGGGAGGAGAACGCGGCGGTGCAGATGCGGGGGATCGCGACGCTTGCGGGTCAGCGGGATCACTCGGGGATCATCATCCGGGCGCTGATCGGTGAGAGCCTGGTCGCGGTGGGGACGACGGATCCGGTCGGCGGCTTCGTGCTGTCGACGGCTCGGGACGATCACACGCTCGAGTTCTCGCACCCCGGCTTCGAGGTGGCGACGGTGCAGGTGAGCTACTCGGACGCCGATGAGCGCTTTGAGGTGCTCGGCGAGCCGCTCGACGGCTTTGAGGGGATCGTGCTCGCGCCGGATCTGAGCGCCGACCTTCAGGGGCGCCTGGTGACGCCGATCGAGGGCTTGAGGCTGGAGGAGGCGCAGGTGGCGCTGGTCGGGGACGTGCGCCAGTCCGTGGGGGTGGGCGCGGACGGGGTCTTCGGCGTGGAGAACCTGGCGCCGGGCCTCTACCGCCTTGAGGTCGAATTGGAGGGGCACCGCCCTCAGAGCCTCGTGCTTGAGCTGGACTCGGGGCTCAACGATCTGGGGTCCATCGAGATGGAGCCGATCGAGGTGTCGCTGGCGGGCTTCGTGGACTTGATCGGGGAGGTCGACGACGCGGACGCGACGGTGCGGCTCAAGCGCCAGGGGGTGTTGGTGGAGACGACGGTCAGCGACACCGACGGCCGCTTTGTCTTCCGGGCGCTGCCCAGGGCCTACAGCCTGTCGGTGAGCAAGGACAACTTCATCGGGCGAGACGTGGATGTGGAGTTCGACGGCCAGCGCTTCACCCTCGAAGGTGGGGCTCTGGACGACGTGGCCAACGCCATCGCGCTGGTGCGGTCGCCGCAGAGCGATCGGGACGGCGACGGCGAGATCGACGCGCTGGACAACTGCCCCGACAGGTTCAACCCCGATCAGCGCGACGTCGACGGTGACCTCCTCGGCGATCGGTGCGACGGGGACGCGGACGGCGACGGGATGGCCAATGGGCTGGACAACTGCCCTTTCTCCCCCAACCCCATGCAGGAGGACCGTGCGGGGATCGGGCTTGGGGCGTCCTGTGAGGCGGGCAGCGTCGAGTCGCCGCTGGTGGTCGGCTGCGGGGTCGCGCGACAGGCGCTCGACACCCGCGAGCGGCCAGCCCGGCTCCAGGGGAGCTGCGGCGGGGCCGGCGCGCCCGAGGTGGTCTATGAGCTCGACGTCGGGCAGGGCGACTCCTGGACCGTCAGCGCGGTGGCGGATCACGCCGTGGCGATCTACCTCCTGGACGCTCTGGGCCAGGAGCGCGCGTGCCGCGTGGGCGGCGGCCTGGATGTGGTCCAGGGCCAGAGCTTGCCCGAGGGCCGCTACCGGCTGGTGGTCGACGGCTTCGTGGGGCGGGATTCGGCCGGTCCCGTCAAGGTGACGATCCACTCGCGGGCCTGTGAGGTCGTCTACGGCCGTCGAACGCCGTCCTTCGCCGTCGGCCGGGAGCCCTCGTCCGTGGCGGTCGGCGATCTCAACGGCGACGGTCGAGCCGATCTGGTCGCCGCCAACCAGATCGACAACAACTTCAGCCTCCTGTTCGGCGATGGTCAGGGGGGCTTTACCAATCAGGTGATCCTGAGCGCCGGGACGAGGCCCGCCGCCGTGGCGGTCGGGGATCTTGACGGCGACGCGGCTCAGGACGTCGTCGTCGCCAACGAGGGCGGCGACGTGTCCATGTTCGTGGGCGACGGCCGCGGGGGATTCGAGCCGCGGCGCACCTTCAGCGCCGGGGCCTCGCCTGCGGCCCTCGTGTTGGCGGACATCAACGAGGATGGCCTGCTGGACGCCCTGACGGCGAACCTCACCGGCGTCGTCTCCGCCTTGATGGGCCAGAGCGGCGGCTTCTTCGCGGCGCCGCGGACCTTCGCGGTCGGTCGGCTGTCGCGGGGCATTGCCGCCGGGGATCTCAACGGGGACGGCCATGTGGATCTCGCCACCGCGAACTTCGGCGCCAACAGCGTCAGCGTCCTGCTGGGCGATGGTCGGGGAGGGTTCGCGACGCAGCGGGTCTTCACCGTCGGCGAGGAGCCGAGGGCGGTGGTGATCGAGGACGTCAACGGCGACGGTCGCCATGACTTGATCAGCGTCAACGAGCGCACCGACGACGTCAGCGTGCTGCTGGGCGACGGCGCGGGCGGCTTCGCGCCCCGGCAGTCCTTCCTCGTCGGCAATGTGCCCACTTCGGCGATCGTGGCCGACGTCAGCGGCGATGGCCGCGTGGACATCGTCTCGGCCAGCTTCCTCGACAACAACGTCAGCGTATTGCTGGGCGACGGCGCGGGCGGCTTCCCGACCCGCGTGAACGTCGCGGCGGGCAACCACCCCACCTCGATCGCGCTGGCGGACATCAACAGGGACGACCTGCCCGACCTCATCACGGCCAACTTCCTGGGCAACAACGTCAGCGCGCTGATGGGCGTTGGTCAGGGGGCGCTGTCGCCGCAGCGCGCCTCCATCGTCGGCGACACCCCCGAGTCCTCCGCCGTCGGCGACGTCGACGGCGACGGCGACCTCGACATCGTCGCCGCCAACCGCCTGGACGACACCCTCAGCGTGCTGCTGGGTGACGGGCGCGGGGGCTTTGTCGCCGGGCCGACCCTCCGGGTGGGCGACGATCCGCGCAGGGTGGCGCTCGGGGATCTCAACGGGGACGGCCACCCGGACCTCGTCACCCTCAACCTGGCGAGCAACGACGTCAGCGTCCTGCTCGGCCTCGGGCGGGGGGCCTTCGCGGATCGCCTGACCTCTGCGGGCGCCTCGGGCGAGGCGGTTCTGGCGGACGTCAGCGGCGACGGGACGCTCGATTTGATCAGCAACGGCGGGATCTTGCTGGGCAACGGCCGAGGCGGCTTCAGCGCGCTGGGCGTCACCCCTGGAGGAAACGGCCTCGCCGTCGGGGACGTCAACAACGACGGCCTGCTGGACGTCGTCACCTCCGCGGCCGTCCTGCTCAACAACGGCCGAGGCGGCTTCGGCGCCCAGGGGACGACGCCGGGCGGCAACCTCGTGGCGCTGGGCGACGTCAACCTCGACGGCCTGCTCGACATTGTTCAGCTCAACGTGCTCGGCGAGAGCATTCAGATGCTCTTTGGCGTCGGTGGCGGCGCCTTCTCGCAGATCCAGCGGCCCTTCAGCGTCGGCGCCAACCCCAGCGGCCTGGCGGTCGGCGACGTCAACGGCGACGGGCGCCCCGATGTCGTCGCCGCCAACGCCGGCGTCTTCAGCAACCGGAACAACGACACCGTCAGCGTCCTGATCGGCGACGGCCTCGGGACCTTCCTGCCGCAGCAGACCTTCGTCGTCGGCGACTTCCCGGGCCTGGTGTCGCTGGCCGACCTCAACGCCGACGGGCGCCTCGATCTCGTCGCGGCCAACCGCAACAGCGACACCGTCAGCGTCCTGCTCGGGCGGCTCAACCAGCGCACGGGCGCCCGCCTCCTCGACGCCGCCTTGCCGCGCTGTCAGGCCACCTCCGCCTCCCTCCGCGCCCTGGCCGGGGGCGACCGCGGCTTCACCTTCGCGCTGGCCGAGCCCTGCCGCGTCGATCGCCTTGAGCTCGATCTGAGCTTCAACCCCTCCGACCCCGGCGCCCTCTCGCTCCGATCCCCGCTGGGCCATCGGCTGACCGTGGCGCGCCGACCCTCCGCCGGCACCGACCCTGGCCTGTGGCGCCCCGAGGTGCTCGCCTCGCTGGCGCGCTTCGAAGCCCACCCCCTCAACGGCAACTGGCTGCTCGACGCCGGCTTCCCCCTGGACTCCGCCCAGATGATCGTCAACACCTTCCCCGACGATCCCTTCGGGGCGGACACGCTGGCCGACGCCTGCACGCCCGACCTGGACCAGCCCTCCGAGCCCGACTTCGCCTGCCGCCTCGTCGACGCCCTCCAGGGTGCCACGCTCGAAGACGACGAGGACGAGGATGTCTTCTTGATCCAGGGGGACTTCGGCGGCGCCTTCATCCAAGGCCAGACGATCAACATCTCCCTGGACGCCGCCCCCCGATCGGACCTCAGCGTCGAAATCAGGGCCTTCAGGGCCACGGCGCCGCTCGCGCGCGCCGAAGAAATCGCGCCGGGCCGCTGGGCGCTCTCCTTCACCGTCCCGGCTCCCTTCGTCGGTCGCTACCTCGCCGTCCACGTCCGCGGGCGCCGCGTCTCAGACCTCCCCTATGACCTCCTCGTCGAGCTTGGGCAGCCCTTCGAGTTCCGCTGCGGCGAGGGCCTCGATGACGACGGCGACGGGCTCGCCGGCTGCGCCGACCCCCAGTGCGGCGAGCACGCCACCTGCGACCCCGACGACGATGACGACGGCGTCGTCGACCTCGCCGACAACTGCTCCCTGATCCCGAACGCCGACCAGCTCGACGGCGATCTGGCCACCCAGGCGCCCTTCCGGCTTCGGCCGACCCCTTCGAACAGCGTCCAGCTCTCCGACGACGCCTACTCCCAGCCCATCGACATCGGCTTCGCCTTCTCGTCCTTCGGCGCGACCCAGAGCCAGCTCAAGATCTCCTCCAACGGCTTCGTGACCTTCGACCTCGGCGCCCTGAACACCGGCGTCGGCGCCCGCCCCATCCCAAGCGCCGATGGGCTCAACGCGCTCATCGCGGGCTACTGGGCCGATCTCAACCCCGTCGATGGCGGCGCTGTCCGCTTCGGCGTCCAGGGCCAGGCGCCAAGCCGAGAATTCGTCGTGATGTTCGATCAGGTGCCCCACTTCAGGACCGGCAACCCGGTCACCTTCCAGATCGTCATCAAGGAGGGCTCCAACACGGTCGAGGTCCTTTGCGCCGTCTGCAACTCCGGCGGGGGCCTCCACACCCAGGGCATGGAGAGCCCCGACGGCGCCTCGGCGCTGCTGCTCGCCGGGCGGAGCGTCGCCAGCTTCTCGCTCAGGCAGGATGGCGTAGAGTTGGGGGTGAGCGACGGCGTGGGCGACGCCTGCGACAACTGCCCTCTGGACGGCAACCCCGACCAGCGCGACGTCGATCAAGACGGGCAGGGCGACATCTGCGATGAGAACGACTGACCCGAGGCCTTCCTGTCCACCCCTCGATCCCCTCAGCGCGCGTCCAGGCCCTTGATCACGATCACCCCGCGCGCGTCCACGCCGCCCGGCACCGTGGCCGTCGGGCGCTGCTCCCGGTTCTGAAGCCGCGCCTCGTCCTCGACGGCCTTCGCGACGTAGGACACGATCTCGGCCAGCGTCACGTCCCTGTTGCCGTCCTGATCGGCGCCGCCGACCATCGCCCGGATCAGGTGGTGCGTAAAGAGCCCCTGAGGTGAGCCCTCGTGGGCGCCGGTCGCCTCTCTGGCCCCCGCCG
Organism: Pseudomonadota bacterium; assembly: GCA_005804885.1. Lineage (GTDB taxonomy): Bacteria > Myxococcota_A > Bradymonadia > Bradymonadales > SYOX01. The sequence continues at coordinate 60,419 of SYOX01000207.1, read as the reverse complement.
CGCTGATCGTGATCACGCCCCCGACGGCCTCGACCTCCTTGACCGGCACCAGCGGCCGCGTCCCGCTCGCGAGCACGCTCCGCTCGCCCCTGCCCGAGAAGCACGCGTCAAGAAAGACGAATGATCTCTGACCCTTGAGCTTCGACAGCGCCGCCTGTATCTCCCCGATCGACACCCCGCCCGTCTTCAAGTAGGCCGGATCGGCGTCGTAGGGCACCAGGTAGCCCTCGCCTGTGTCGATGTCCGGCGCGCCGTGGCCCGAGAAGAAGACGTAGACGGTGCCGCCCTCCCTGACCGCATTGCGCGGCAGCCACTCGAAGATCGCCCCGGCGATGTCCGTCCTGGAGGCGCGCTCGCCGATCAAGAGCTTGATGTGGCCCTCCGGCACGCCGAGCGTCTGTCGGGCCAGCGCCTTGAAGGCGCGGGCGTCGTCCTCGGCGTGCGTCGCCGCGGGCAGCTCATTCCGGTAGCGCTCGACGCCGATGATCACCGCCCAGGCGTCCTGGCCCGGCGTCTTCGAGGTCGGCATGACCTCACTCCCGTTGGGAGGGTTGGCGCTGTCGGGCGGTGTGATCACGGCGGCGACGGCGCCCTTGGGATCGCTGGCGTAGGGGAGGGTGTCGACGCCGATGAGCCCCGCGATCACGGCGTCGGCGAGCTGCTCGCCCTCGTGGCCGAGGGCGGGGGCCTCGGCGCCCTGGGCGATGATGCGGCCAGAGCGGGACTCGATGAGCTGCCACTCGTAGGCGGTGGCGGCGGTGAAGTTGGTGCTGGTGATCCGCACCAGGAGCTTCAGATCGGCCTCGCCGCCGGCGACGACGGGCACGGCGATGTTCTTGGAGAGGACGTCGCTGCGCAGCAGCGCCTCGGCCCGAGGCTGGACGCCGGCGCCGAGCAGGCCGTCGTTGACGACCTCGATCGCCATGGTGGCCGGCGACGGCGTCGGGCGCGGCTGGAGGTTGGCGCGGCTGTAACAGCCCAGAACGATGAGGCAAAGGGCGAGAGCGAGGGCGAGCGCGAGGTGTCGCATGGCGGGCTCCAGGGTTGCGGCGGGCGAAGCGCCTCGCTCGCGCGGAGGGCGCGCGGGGTGAGGGGTGGAAGGACGCTGCCGCGCGATCGGGGGAAAAACTAGCGCAAGGGCGGCGCGTTGTCGACGTGGGGGAGGTGGGAGCGCCTCAGGTCTCCGGGGCGTGTTGGAGGGCGCGGGCGTCGACGGAGAGGCGCACCAGCTCTTCCAGGACCTCCAGGTCGACGTCGACCAGCTTGTTGATGTGGAGGCAGGAGCGGCCGGTCTTGTGCTTGCCAAGGCGAGAGATCAGGTCCTCGTAGCCCTCAAAGCCGGAGGTGATGTAGAGGGCCAGGTTCTGCTTGCGGGGCGAGAGGCCGGCGAGGAACCAGTCTCCTTCGCGGCCGGAGTCGTAGCGGTAGTGGTAGTCGCCAAAGCCGATGATGTTGGCGCCCCACATCGCGGGGGGCTGGCCGGTGGCGCGTTGCATCAGCTCGACGAGGGCCTTGCAGTCCGCCTTGCGTCGGGGATCGTCGATGGCGTCGATGAAGCCCTCGACGCTGGCGTCGGTCTTCTGGGTCTTGAGGGTGCTCATGAGGGTTCCTCCGAGATGAGGTTGAAGATCCTGGGCTGGTCGGGCTCACCGTCCATGTACCCGCGCGGGTCAAGCTGGCCGATCTGGCCGAGGCTGCGGATCAGCACCTTGCCGGTGTCGGGGTAGGTGCAGACCTCGTTGGGGTCGCGGTGGCCGATGGCGAGGTAGATCAGATCCTCGTCGTGGGGGTTGGCGATCTGGTGCCCCTTGCCGGTGCCGGCGGGGCACGAGACGCAGTCGCCGGCCTTGATCGCGACGAGATCCTCGCCGTACCTGAGCACGCCGCGGCCCGAGAGGACGAAGAAGACCTCGTCGATCGTGCCGACGGCGTCGATCTGGTGGGTGTGGAAGGGGCAGATGGAGCGACCCTTGGGCACACGCATCCAGTTGACGCCCAGCGAGCCCCCGCCGGGCGCCATCGAGGGGGTCAGGCGCTTGAAGTGCCCTCCCCACCCATCGCCCTTGAGCTGCGCGATCTCAGGGGCGTCGTCGACGTTGATGACCGGATCGAGAGGAGGGGCTTGCTCAGGTTGGCTCATGGGCGCTCCATGCGAGGGTTACGATTGGGGTAATTGTCGTTCAAAGGTGCTCGTTTGTCCAGTCAAATATGCCGCGTGACTCGAAATGACATGTTCGCTCGGTGAGGGTAACGACGCCCCACAGGCACGATCATGCCGACGGCGTCCCGCCCCGGGCTCGCGCCCGGCGCACCAGGTCAGGGATGCCCCTTCGGGGCTGGCGACGGGGCGTCAATCTGCGTGGCGGCGTGCCCCTCGACACCAGAACCCTCAACCTATCGCGTCCCTTGTGGTTTGTGACACGCCGCTCCGAAGGCATTCACGCTGTCGAGAGCCCCGAAGGGGCGTGCCTGCTCTGTAGCGCCGGGCGCGAGCCCGGGGCGGCGGGTGGGGCGACGCTTCAGAAGAGGATGACGGGGGTGAAGATGAGGGTGGGTTTTTCGGCGTCGGCGCCGGAGGGCTCGATCTCTCGAAAGAGGCCGTGGCTCAGGGAGGTCAGGGCGACGCCGGTGGCGATGGTCAGGGCAAAGGCGATGTCCTCGTCGACGTCGAGGCCTTCGGTCCACAGGTAGTAGCTCAGGAGGCCGATGGATGCGGCGGCGGTGTTGGTCAGGGTCAGGGTCAAGGGGTTGTCGGGCTCGGCGCCGATGAGGCCGTCGATGGCGCTCATGCCGAAGCCGAAGATGAGCGGCGAGCCGAGCGCCAGCGCGGCGCCGCCGACGATCAGCGCCCCAGCGGCGGCCACGCCGACGATGACGATGGGGATGCCGATGATGACGCCGATGATCGGGATCTTGAGGAGCTCGTCCATCATCTCACCAAATTCGTCGATGATGTCCAGGCCGACGACGACGCCAGCGATCCCGCCGCCGAGCGCGAGGACGCCGAGGGTGCTGGCGGCCGAGATCAGGAGCGCCTCGGGGTACTGGACGTCCTTGTTGAGGCTGGAGATCAAGAAGGGCGAGGTGCCCAGCCCGGTCAGGACGATCCCGCTGGTCAGGAGATCCTGGCTGGACAGGGCGTAGGAGGCAGGCTCCTCGTAGGGTGGCAGGGCGGGGTCGGTCAGGCTTGGGTCGAAGGGATCGGTGCCGGTCAGGGGCGCCTCGTTGGCCTTGAGGTCCGCGAGGCGGCGCGCCTCGGCCTCGGCTGCGGCCGCCGCGTCGGCGTCGGCGCGATCCAGGGCCGCCTCGCGGGCTGGGTCGGCGCGGAAGCAGGACACGGCGCCGGCGCGGCTGCCCGCGCAGAAGATCCGCCCGTCGAGGCTGGCGTCGAGGTGCTCGCCGGTGGTGTTCTGGTCGAGGGTGAGGGGTTCGGGGTGGCCTCTCCTGTAGATGGCGTGTCCGCTGGAGCCCGTGGCGGCGATGAGCCCATTGCCGAGGAAGGCGGCCCCGGTCATCCATGAGCCGGTCTTGAAGGTCTCGATCACGGCGCCGCTGGCGACGTCGAAGAGGCGCAGGCCGAAGCCGCTGCCATCGACGAGCAGCAGGCGCCCGTCGGGCGAGAAGCGCATGGCGCTGTCGAGCCCGCCGCCTTCGAGGGGGCGGCGTGCGTCCGTGGCCACGTCGACGAGCCAGCCGGCGCCGCCCTTGAGGGTGAGGGCCAGGGTGGCGCCGTCGGGCGAGAGGGCCAGGCCCTCGATCTCCGCCTCGAAGGCGTGGCGGCTCCGAAGCTTGAGATCCTTGAGGCCGTAGATCTGGACGGTGTTGTCCTCCAGCGCCGCGGCGACGGACTGGCTGGAGAAGGCCGCCTCCTGGGCCGCGCTCTTGAGGCGGACGCGGCTTCGCTTCACGGGTCGGGCCTTGCTGGCGTCGATGGTGTCGATGGTGTCGCTGCAGACGGCGACGAAGCGCCGGTCGTCGATCGCGGCGATCTTCTCGTCGGGGCCGTAGCAGAAGTCGAAGCGCAGGCGCGAGGAGCCGTCGCGAAGATCCAGGATGTGGGCCGCCGCGCCCGAGTGGGTCAGCACCTCCTGCTGGTTGGGCAGGATGAGGACGCCGGCTGTCCAGCTGTCGCCCGTCGTCTGCCAGACGCGCTCGAAGGCGTCGGCCCGGCGCGGCCCCTCCTGGGCCAGCGCGGTCGAGGTCGCGCCGAGGGTCGCCAGGGTGAGGATCGCGGTGAGTGTCGGGGCTTGGCGTGGCGTGGACATGGCGGTCGTGAGCTCCTGTCTGGGGCGCGCCGCCGAGGGGAGGCGGTCGCGCTCGACTGGGTCAGAGTGCTCGCTGCGCTGACTTCGCGAACCGCCGCGAGCGAGGCGGGTCGCGGGCGTCCGGGTCACAGATCGAGGGCGCCGGGTCGGGTGTGCGGCTTGAGCAGCTGGAGCCAGGACTTGCGCTGCTGGGCGTACTCCTCGGGGCAGCGCTCGGCGGTCTCCTCGGGGATGATCTCCTCCTTGAGGAAGCTGTCGTGCTTGTCGGGATCGCTGCCGTAGACCCAGCAGACGATGCTGGCGAAGCGCTGGGCGTTGAGCGAGTGCTCGTCCCAGAAGTCCTCTTCTTCGAAATCGCCGGCGTTGGCCGCCTCGATGTCAAAGAGCTCGGCGTTGGTGAGCGCCATCTCGGCGCCTTCCTCGTAGAGCTCCGTGACGAAGATCGTGGCGAGGCCGTCGGCGGCGTCCTCCTCCTTGCCGACGACGGGCAGCTTCAGCACGTCGATGAGCGCGTGGGCGATCTCGTGCAGGAGGACGAAGGCCGTCACGTCGATGAGGAAGGTCTTGCGATCCTCGGCGCTCATGTCCTCCAGGTGCTGGCCGATCAGCCCGTCGACCTCGTCGAGGAACTCGTGGTTGTAGTAGATGGCCCTCTCCTGGGGATCGTAGAGCGGCCCGTCCCCGGACTGGACCTTGATGGTGACGTCGACGGGCAAGGCGATGGCCGCGTTGACGGCCTCGACGATCTCGTCGATGACCCCATCCTCCTTGAGTATCTTGTGATATTTATTCAGCTTCTTGCCGCCTGGGTCGCTGTACCTCACCTTGAAGCGGCCCTCGCCCGTCGCCGATCCACCCTCGTCTGCGCCCGTCGCCGATCCGCCCTTGTCTGCGCCCTCGTCTGTGCCCTCGTCGCTCTCTTCGTCGCCCTCTTCGACGGCCTCTTCGACGCCCTCGGCGATGGACTCCAGATCGTCTGATTCGCAGCAGCACGCGCTCAGGAGGCCCGAGATCGTCAGCGCGATCATGGCCAGGGTCGTTCGTTGGTAATCCATCGTGGGGAGGCCCTCCTGTTGATCCTTCACAGATCGTTGAGGGTGCGCGGTTGGGCGGCCGGGGTCAAGATCGCCCTGCGCTCGTCGAACGTGGGGCGCTCGTGGAGCGTGGGGCTGCGGCGAGCGTAGGTCGGTTGCGGTCGGCGGGGCCTTGTGGGCATGATGGGCGAGGTGCCCCGCGTCGTGGTTGTTGGTGAGTGGGTTGTGGAGATGGACGTCAAGCAGGTGGTGCTCTTTCGTCGGGATTTGAAGATGCGCAAGGGCAAGATCGCGGCCCAGTGCGCGCACGCCTCGATGAAGGTCTTCTTTGATCGGGCGGTCGCGGCCGAGGATCGGGGATCTGTCACGATCGCGCTGACGCCGGAGATGGCGGCGTGGGTCTTTGGTCGCTTCACCAAGATCGTCCTGTCGGTCGAGGACGAAGCGGCGCTGCTGCTGGCCCAGCGGGAGGCGGAGGCCAGGGGATTGCCCTGCGCGTTGATCCTCGACTCGGGGCGCACCGAGTTTCATGGGCAGCCGACCCACACGGCGCTGGCCATCGGCCCGGCGCCCTCGGCGGAGATCGACGTCGTGACTGGCCCGAGGGGGCTGGTCGCCGTTGAGCTGGCCTGAGGCGGAGCGCCGTCTTTTCTGCCGCTGCTCCCTTGATATCTCTGGGGCGACCTGTTACGAGCCAGCCCCATTGGGGTCTCCGAAAAGATCCCATGCGGGCGAGTGTTCGAAGGGCCAGACCTCACAACGGGGGGCCGATGCATGGAAGTGGTTGAAATGAATAAGTTCTGGACGCTGATTGGGTGTGCCTTGGTGGCGTCGATGGGGCTGGCCGGGTGCGCGGACGTGGAGCCGCAGGACGAGGGCAAGATCCCTGATACGATCTTCCAGCAGGTCGAGGGCTGGGAGCTGGTGAATTTTTCGGAGACCATCGAGTCGGCGCACCCCTACGGCGACAACCTCGGGGTCGATGACGAGGTGCAGACGGTCCGGGCGCCCTTCGAGGCGCAGAGCATGAGGATCCACTTCGGCCTGCTCAGGACCGAGCGCGGCTACGATCACGTCGTGATCCGGGACATGGAGGGGCGAGAGATCCAGCGCCTGACGGGCAACTTCAGGGGCTGGTCGGACGAGATCCCCGGCAATGCGGCGCAGGTCTCCATCGTCAGCGACTACTCGGTCACGGCCTGGGGTTTCTCGATCAACGGGGTCCAGTACCGGAGGGCCGAGCCGACCGAGGGCGAGTGGATCGCCCAGACGCTCGGCGACGATCAGGCCATCCGCACCGCGCACCCTTATGCGAACAGCTTTCGCCAGAAGTGGACGATCACGGCCATCCCCGAGGCCCAGCGCATCCGCGTCCACTTCACGGGCTTTGACACCGAGCGCGGCTACGACGTCGTGGCCCTCTATGACGGCAATGGCCGCCAGGTGGCGACCTACACGGGCCGCCGCGGCGACTTCACCTCGGTGGAGGTCGGCGGCAATGTGGTGACGATCGAGCTCATCACCGACTACTCGGTGCGGCGCTACGGCTTCGACGTCCTGTCCTACGAGATCCTGGCCGACATCGCCGGCTGCCAGAGCGACGAGGAGTGCGGCCCCAACCAGCTCTGCCAGCAGGTCCAGTGCATCCGGTGGCCCTGCCCGGCGCTTTGCGTGCAGGACCCCAACGCCGACCGCATGTGCGGCACGCGCGGCGCGGGTCATTGCGAGGAGGGCGAGTACTGCCACCGCGAGCCGCGCGCGATCTGCGGCATGGCCGACGCGCCGGGCGTCTGCCGGGTCCCTCCCACGATCTGCACCCGCGAGTTCATGCCGGTGTGCGGCTGCGACAGGCAGACCTACTCCAACGCCTGCAATGCCAACGCCGCCGGTGTCTCGGTCCTGTCGGTCGGGGCCTGCGAGGAGCCCGAGCAGCCCGCCTGCGTGCGCGGCGGCTGCTCCAGCCAGCTCTGCATCGAGGAGGGGGAGCCGGGCATCTCGACCTGTGAGTTCCGCGCCGAGTACGCCTGCTTCCAGCAGGCCGCCTGCGAGCGCCAGGACAACGGCCAGTGCGGCCACACGATCACCGCCGAGGTCCAGAGCTGCCTCGACGACGCCCGCCGCTGATCCTCGCCTTGGCCTGGCCGCCCGCTCTCAGCCGCTGATCCTCGCCTTGGCCCAGGCCGCCCGCTCTCCGCTGCCCCTCGCCTTGGCCCAGGCCGCCCGCTCTCCGCCGCAACGATTTCCAGCCCCGCGTCCGATCCACGCCGCCGTCGATCCTCAAAGCGCCGCTGCCCTTCCGATCCGCGTTGTCATCGATCTTCGAAGCACTGCTGCCCGTCCGATCCGCGCCGCCGTCCATCCTCGAAAGGTCGCTGGATCTTCGAAGCGCCGATGCCCATCCGATCCGCGCCGCCGTCGATCCTCAGAGCGGCGCTGCCCTTCCGATTCACGTTGTCATCGATCTTCGAAGCGCCGCTGCCCGTCCGATCCGCGCCGCCGTCGATCCTCGAAGGGTCGCTGGATCTTCGAAGCGCCGCTGTCCGTCCGATCCGCTTTGTCATTGATCCCCAAAGCGCCGCTGCCCAAGGGCGGTGGCGCCCCAGGCCGCCTCAGAGGCCAGGCGGGGTCCAGTTCCCGTCGCCGTCCACGTCGACCTCGATGGGGTTCGTGAAGGCGTAGGGGGGGCCGTTGGCGTGGACGGGCAGCATGCTCCCCGAGCCGATGACCTCCAGCGCGTACCACGCGTCGGCCTCGGGCCGATCGGTGAAGGTGGCCTCCAGACGAACCCCCGAGCCCTGCTCCTGGATGGGCAGGCTGTCGATGGGGACGCCATTGCGGATCAGGCGCGCCTCGTCGAGGCGGATCCAGTCCGGCGCCTGGACCTGGACCCTGAACTCGACATTGCCCTCGGCGTCCGGGGCCGTCCGCTGCCCAAGGGAGATGGCCCCGCCCTCGGCCTCGAAGCGCACGAAGGGGCCGCAGGTGACAAAGATCTGGCGGCTTCGCACGGCGCCGACGATCAGCTGGTGGTCCTGCTTGAGCGCCTCGGCGTCGATCCTGATCCAGTTGCGGGGCATGCCGATGGGGTCGTTCTCCCTGTGGGAGTCCGAACCCGAGCCCAGCGTGCGGATCAGCCCCGAGTTGGTCATGGCGATCCAGTCGTCCAGCGCCTCGTTCGACCCCAGGCGCGAGCAGCGACCGTTGAAGACCTCGATGGAGTCCCAGTTCGTGCTCCAGCCCTCAGGGTTGGCCGGCTCGCCCGTGGCGCGGTCGTAGCCGACGTAGGAGAAGTAGGAGCCCAGGTTGGAGCCGCGCGGGTGGTTGATCTGGATGATCTCGTCCTCGGGCTGCTGCGCTCGGATGGCGGCGAAGAGCTCATCGGGGCGCTTGTCGTAAGGGAAGATCCCGCCGGTGTTGGGTTTTTCAGGCTCATAGAGGAGCGGGAAGGCGTTGAAGTGGCCGTACTCGAAGGTCGTGACCTCCTGGCCAAAGGGCCCGATGACGTGCTCGCCCAGGCCCAGGCCGTCCGCCGTGTCCTGAAGGCCGGTCAGGGTGACGTGCTCGGTCATGACGGGGATGTCGAGGTCGTCCGTGAGCGCCTGCCTGACGCGGACCTCGTAGGGCGTGTCGCTGTCGGGGCTCCGCAGCGCGTGGATGTGGAAGTCGGCCGAGAGCCAGCCGGTCGTGTCGACCACCTTGTTGATCGTGGCTTCCAGCTCGGCCCGCTCGCCCTGCCCGACGGTGACGGTCTGCTCGGCCACCTCCCAGGAGAAGCCCCGGCTGACCAGCACCCGATAGGTGCCAGCCGGCACGCCCACCGCCACGGCGCCGTCCAGGCCAGCGTAGCCCACGGCGCTGATCTTCCCGCCGTTGCTGGCCGAGGTCCAGCGCCACGCGCCATCGCTGTCGAGGCGGACGCCAGAGGGCGCGTAGGGCTCGGGCGTCGTCGCGTCGTCCTCGGCGACCACCAGGGTGACGCGGGCCGGCACGGGCTCCCCCTCGTCGTTCTTGATGGTGACATGGACGGTGGCGGCCCGCGGGATCATCAGCTCCAGATCGGCGCGCTGGCCGGCCTCGACGCTCACCTGCGCCTCGTTGCTGCCAGCGTGCCCGCTCACGAAGGCCTGGATCCTATAGGTGCCGGCCTGGATGCCCAGCTCGAAGCTCCCGTCCGCCTCGACCGGGGCGAAGGTCAAGGGCAGCTCCCCGACCCAGGCGACGACGAAGGCCGTGGCCGGATCGGCGCTGTCCGGCAGCGCCACCTGACCCTTGATGGACGACTCCACCTCGTTGCCGCCCCGCAAGCCCGCGTCGATCTCGGCCAGCCCCGAGACCCCTCGATCCGTGACGGCGAAGCGGAACTCCCGCGAGGTCGACGCGCCGGCCTCCAGCGTGAAGCCCTCGTGGATGAGCAGCTCGACGTTGTTGTACTCAAAAAGCAAGGTCAAGCTCGTATCCATCGGGATCAACGCGTAGGAAGGCCCCCGCCCCGCGAGCTGGAAGCGATCCACCGGCCCCATGCTGATGTCGAAGCCCTTGCCGGTCTGCCATTGCCTGATCCCATCGCCCTGGTTGGACAGCACCAGCGGGAAGTCCACCAGCGTCGGCTCATCGTCCACGTTGAGCGTCGTAATGACGTGGCGCAGCGCCCTGTCCTCCGCCCCAAGGATGTAATCGTAGGTGGCCTCGATCTGGACCGGGCCCGGATCGATGAAGGCGCGCACGAAGCTCTCGGCCCAGTCGAAGGGGACATTCCGGCCCGTCACCCGGATGTGGGCCGGGCGCCCGTCCCGGCCGTCGTTGACGACCTCCAACTCCTCCGGCATGAAGATGTTCAGGTTCCAGCTGTGCCCGATCTCCCCAAAAAGATCCTGCCCCGGCTCCCCCTCCGGCCTCACCACGTCCGCGTCGACGATGTTCCCACCCCAGAATCGGTAGCCCCCCGTCGCCTCACGCACCCCCTCGATGACGAAGGCCACATGCGCGTTGTAGATCTTGGCGTCGCCCACCTTCCCGTCCGCCTTCACCCCCCCGATCAGCGCCCCCTCGCCCTCGATAACCCCTGCTCGCACCTGACCCGCCTCAAGACGCTGGCTCAAGTCCAGCGGCGGCTCAGGCTCAGGCTCTGGCTCGGGCTCCGACGCGTCGGGCCCCTCGGCCTCCGGCTCGCCAGCGTCCTCCCCACCCGGGCTCGGCCCGACAGCGGGCTTCGGATCGTCGCCGCACCCGGCGGCCAACCCCGCAAGCGCGATGAACAAGAGCAACTTCAAGAGCTTGGACATAACCTACCTTGTCGGCGCGGGCTGGCCGCGATCCTCGGAATGAGGCAGTGTAGCAACTCGCCGCAGGGAAGGCACGCACGTCCATCGACGCGCCGCCCCAACCGACGAGCGCCCCACGCTCCTCGCACCGCCCCCGTTGGGGACGGGCTCGTCGGGTGGGGCTTGGATACCCGGGTGGGCTGCGCCCGATGGGCGCAGGCCTCCGCACGGACGAGAGCGGATCGAAGGGCCGGATCGACGCAAGAGGGGAGCTTCGGATTTGGACGGGCCTCGTCGTCAGGGACACTCCCCACAGGTCGACTTCGGTCGCCCGCCGGCCTGCGACCGACAGGTCGCAGCCCACCCCGCGCATCCAAGCCCCACCCGACGAGCCCGTCCCCAACGGGGGCGGTGCGAGGAGCGTGGGGCGCTCGCGGCGTGTGCCGCGAGGATCAACCCAGGAGAGACCTTGACCATCAACGCGCGCCTTGTTCAGCTTCGCCAGATCTTCTCGGACCAGGACCCGATCGAGGTCAGGTGGGCGGCGCTCTGCGTCCTCTTCGAAGGGTGGTCCTACGAGCCCGGCTTCGACGTGCTTCTGGAGTACGCCGACGCCCACATGCGCGCCCAGAGCTGGCCCGATGAGGCCCGCGCCATGCCCGCCGCCTGGGTCGAGCGCGCCTCCCAGTCGACCGTAGGACGCCCCGAGTGGCTCCTGGCCCGCTCGCTGACTCGACAGGTCGGGATCGACCTCAGGCGCTTCGACGCCCTCGCAAGAAACTCAGGCCTCCGGCACCTGACGCGCCTCTCGATCCGCTGCGGGATGGCCGACCAACACCTTCGAATGCTCATGGAGAAGCCCTGGCCCTCCCTTCAGCACCTCGATCTGAGCGGCAATGAGCTCCAACCCGGCGGCGCAGTCTTCCTGTCCCGCACCACGGCCCTGCCCTCCCTCAAGTCCCTCGACCTGACCGGCAACCTCGTCGCTTCACCAGGGGCCCTCGCCCTCGCCTCGCCTCACCACATGCCTGAACTGCACTCGGTGAACCTCACCCGCTGCGGGGTCGATCGAGACACCCTCGCGCGGCTCGCCTCAGGCAAGTCCCCGGTGACGTTTTACGACCGAACGGGGGGCATCGAGGCCGGGGGGGTCTTCTACCACACGGTCAGGATCCCCACGCGCGCCCTCGACCATCCCCCCGCGATAGAGGTCCACCCCGAGGATCTGCTTCAGGACGGTGAGGTCGCCAGCTTCGTCGCAGACGCCGTGGATCTCGGCGGCGCCCCGATGTCCTCGTGGCTGCTGGCGCGCCTGTGGCGCTTGACGGAGGGCGGCCTGGATCTCAGGACCGACCGAGCGCTGTGGCTTCAGGAGGGGTGGCTGGTGCTGCCGCTCTTCGGCTCGGACGCGGCCGAGCGCCAGATCGCCGTGCTGGAGATCCACCTGGGCCGAGAGGGGGCTCAGGCCTACGTCCTCCCGCTTCAAGGCGCGGCGGATCGGGATACCCTGAGGCGCTCCGAGGAGGCGCTGGTGGCGCTCTTGACCGCCGCCCCGGCGCAGGTCGCCGTGTGCCGGATCCTGATCTGCGACTTGGCGCGCGAGCGGGAACCCTGGGCGTGCGGCTGGGACGGGGCGCGCTTCCTCGGCGGCGCGCAGGAGTACACCTACGACGACTCTGAGGCCGGCGTCCGCGAGAGGGAGCCCGTGCCCCGCTCGCCTTGAAGGCCAGCATGAGAGGGCGCACCTCTGGATGGGCGACGCAAGCGAGCCTTGTTCGTGCAAATGGCTTTATTGATGGATGTTTAGAGCGTCGATGAGCGGCTGTGGGGTGTCGGGGGCGAGCAGCGCGAGGAGGCGCCGGGCCTTGTCGGAGGTGTGTGCGGCGCGGGCGGCCTCTCCGGCGTCGACCAGGAGCAGGGCGCGCTCTCGGAGCAGCGCGGCCAGGGCCAGGGCGATCTGAGCGGCGTCGTGGTCGGCCTCCATCTGGATCCACCGGGCCAGATCGTCGGCGGAGAGGGCGTCGATGGCGTCCAGGCCGAGGCCGAGCAGATCGTCGAGGGCTTCATCGAGGGTCTGGAGGGCCTCCTCGTGGCGCTGGGTTTGGCGCAGGCCGATGAGGCGCTGGAGCGCCTGGGCGATCCGGGCGATCTCGCGCATTAAAAAATCCTCTTGAAACATGGACACCTCCAGTACAGGGGAGGGGCAAGGTCTGCACGGAGGGTGGGCGGGGCAAGGCGGCTGGATCAGGCGTGGAGGGTCCGGGCGAGGTCGGAGAGCAGGGCGGCGATCTCGACGGCGCGGCTCTTCTGGATGTTGTGGCCGCCGGTGTCAAAGCGCAGGCGCGGGCCGGTGGGGGCGAATTCGGCGAGGGCTTCGAAGATGGCCGGCTCGATGAAGCTGTCGTCGTCGGCCCAGATGACGGCGGTGGGGAGGGAGAGGGCCTTGAGGTGTCGTCGGTGGTCGGCGAAGGAGGTGCCGACGACGCAGTCGAGGGTGTGCTGGAGGACGGCGCGGTCGGTCTCCTTGAAGCCGGCGGAGGTGAAGCCGCGGCGGACCAGGGGCAGCAGCAGGGTGCCGAGCAGGGGGGTTCGCAGCAGCCGGGCGAGGGGCTCGGGCCTGTGGGCTCGGCGGGCGCGGTGGGGGGTGGGGCCGAGGGAGGCGATGAGGGCGAGGCCGGCGACGCGATCGGTGAGCGTGGCGCAGGCGGTGGCGACGCCGCCGCCCATGGAGTGGCCGACGAGCAGGGCGCCTCGGATGTCCAGGGCGTCGAGGAGCTCCTTGACGGCGAGACCGCGGCCAGCCAGGTCCGTCGCGGGGGCGGTGGACAGCGGCGTGGCCCCGAAGCCGGGCAGGTCCACGCGCACGACGCGGATGTCCGCGTCCATGGCGGGATCGAGCCACCTGAAGTCGCGGTGTGATCCCGGCATGCCGTGGACGAGGACCACGGCGGGGCCGGGGTGGCCGTTGTCGGTGTAGGCCATCGGGCCGAGGGGCAGGGCGGCGGTATGGAGGGCCGGGTCCGAGGGCTTGTCGGGGCGCATGGTCGATCCTCTGTGGACGGTGGGGGTCGCTTTGCGCCAGGATCTCCCCGGCGTTAGAGTGACTCGATCGGGCCGACGGCGTCTTCGGGCCGACGGCGTCTTCAGGCCGACGGCGTCTTCAGGCCGACGGCGTTTCAGGCCGACGGCGTTTCAGGCCGACAGCGTTTCAGGCCAACGGCGTCTTCGGGCCGAGGGCGTCTTCAGGCCGGCGGTGTCTTCAGACTGACGGCGTCTTCAGGCCGGCGGCGTCTTCGGGCCGACGGCGTCTTTGGGCCGACGGCGTCTTTGGGCTGAGGGTGTCTTCAGGTCGAGGGCGTCTTCGGGTCAATGGCGCCTTCGAGCCGAGGGCGTCTTCGGACCAAGGGCGTCTTTTTACCAGGGGAAGGGCGGCTTGTGCATCCGATCTGGGATCTGATGTGACGATGGTCTGCGTGGAGACCTGGAGAACTCCAGTGAGGGGGGAGGATGATGAAGAGCTTGCAAGAGATCCACGCGCCGACGAGCGTGTGCTTCGGGTGCGGACCGACGAATGAAAAGGGCTTGCGGATCAAGAGCTTCGTCGAGGGCGAAGCGCTGGTGGCGGAGTGGCGGCCGGAGGATCACCACAAGGCCTTTGACGGGATCCTCAACGGTGGGATCTGCGGGGCGTTGCTGGACTGTCATTCGAATTGGTGCGCGGCGTGGAGCTTGATGAGGGCGCGGGGGGTCGAGGCGCTGCCCTTTACGGTGACGGCGAGCTTCTCGGTGACGCTCAGGCGGCCGACGCCGATGGACGCGGTGTTGCGCCTGAAGGCCTGGGCGGTGGAGATCGACGGCGACAGGGCGACGATCGAGGCGACGATCGAGGCTGGCGGCAAGATCACGGCCTCGTGCCACGGGGTCTTCGTGTCGGTCAAGGAGGGTCACCCGGCCTTCCGGCGCTGGTAGAGCGGCAAAGGCAGGCCTCGAGCGGGTGACAAGGTGAGGGGTCGTGCTCAAGAATGGGAACCGCCGGGGATCCTCCCGAGGGCTCCCGGTGAGGGCCCGCAGAGGCGCCTGGAGGCTGGTGGGCCTGAATGTTTGAAGGGGTTTAGCCTGTGAACCAACCATGGATGCGCGTGTGTGGTGTGTGGCTTGGGCTGACGCTGGCGGGGTGTGGCACCTTTGAAGACGTCGGCGAGGTGACCTTCGCCGGGGACGAGCAGGAGCCCGAGCCGGGCGAGCCCGACTCGCCGGTGGAGTGCGGTGACAGGCCGGCAGATCGCTGCGCGCTGTCGCTGTCCCAGGGCTCTGGCTCCGGCGCGCACACCTGCGCGAGGATGGCCGACGGGTCGTTGAGGTGCTGGGGGGGAAACCGCGACGGGCAGCTCGGCGACGGCACCCGGCTCTACTTCAGCCCTGAGCCCTTGGAGGTCGTCGACACGGGCCTGGGCTTGCTCGCTCAGGTGGCCACGGGGAGCAACTTCACCTGCGTGCTGGACACCGAAGGGCAGGTGGCCTGCGTGGGCGGCAATGAGGTCGGGCAGCTGGGTAACTCGGCCTCGGGCCGAGCCTTCGAGGTCGACTTTCAGACGATCTCGGGGTTGCCCAGGGCGACGCAGATCGACGCGGGGGGCGGCTTCGCCTGCGCGTTGACGGCGGTCGAGGGCGCCCCCCAGGGTGTGTGGTGCTGGGGGCTCAACGACAAGGGGCAGCTCGGCCCAGAGGGGGGCGCGGACGGCGGCCTGCGCGAGGTGCCGATGCCCGAGGGCGTCGAACCTCAGGAGATCGTCGTCGGCGGCGACCACGCCTGCGTCCTGACGACCGCCCAGACGGTCTGGTGCTGGGGCGGCAACCGCAACCTGGCGCTGGGGCGGGAGACGGGGATCAACACCATGGGCTGCGTCGCCCCAGCGGATCGCTGCCTCGACGGCTTCGAGTGCGATCCCTGTCCAGGCTTCGTGAACGACCTGCACGACGTGACTGAGTTGGTGTCCGGGTCGCGCCACAGCTGCGCGATCGACGCCGGTGTGGTCGTCTGCTGGGGGGACAACTCCAGCGGCCAGCTCGGGGTGGCCGGCCCTGAGCCGCGCCGCGTCTTCGTCGAGGTGGACAGGTTTCGGGCCGAGGGGATCGCGATCCAGCTGCTCGCCGCAGGCGACGGCCACACCTGCGGCCGCTCCGACGGGCAGGTCTACTGCTGGGGCGCCAACGGCAACGGTCAGCTCGGCGGTGAGTGCCAGATCCCGATCGTGACCGAGCCCATCTTGATCCCTGGCTCGTCCAACACCGGCACTCTGGCGCTGGGCGCCAGCTTCTCGTGTGGGACCTACGACCCCGGCGGGCAAGGCTTCAACCAGCTGTGGTGCTGGGGAGAAAACGCCCTCGGCCAGCTCGGCGACGGCGGCGTGGAGGGGAACTGCACGCCCGTCGACGGCTTCCCGGTGGGGTTTGGCGCGGCAGGGCCGGGGCGGACGCCGCTGACCGATGTGCTCCAGTACGACGTCGGGGCCGGCCACGCCTGCGCGCTGCTGGATGACAGGCGGCTGATGTGCTGGGGGGACAACGAAGCTGGGCAGCTCGGCCAGGCGATCCCCTTGTTCAGGGACTTGCCCGTCGAGGTCGTCGACCTGGACGACGCCTCGGACGCGGCCGTCGGCATCGCCCACACCTGCGCCCTCAACCCATCCGGCGAGCTCTTCTGCTGGGGCAACAACGCCCTCGGGCGGCTCGGCTTGCCCGGCACGGTCGTGACCAACAGGCCGCTGCGCGCCGTCGAAGGGATCCTGGGCGAGAGGGTGGCGTCGGGGGATGAGCACACCTGCATGGCGACCTTGACTGGCGATGTGCATTGCTGGGGTTCGAACTTCTCGGGGGCCCTGGGCGATCCCCGCGTCGACTTCCTGGAAGTCCCCGAGCTGGACCCCGTCGTGGCTGGCGTCCGCGGGTTGTTCTCGGGGCCGCGCCACGTCTGCGCCACCCTCGACGACGCGACCTTGAGGTGCTGGGGGGACAACGAGTTCGGCCAGATCGGCGTCGAGGGCGCGGATGTCTGCCCGAACGGTCAGCCCTGCGTCACTGCTCCGGTCGTGGTCGAAGGCGTGCAGGAGGTCCGAGGGGTGGCCCTCGGGGCCTTCCACACCTGCGCCATCGTCGGCGAAGGGCGGGTGATGTGCTGGGGGGCCAACTTCAGCGGACAGCTCGGGCTCGGCTTCCAGAGCGACTCCATCGTCCCCCCCTCGGAGATCCCCGAGCTCTCCGGCGTGGTGGGGATCTCGGCGGGTGCGTCGCACACCTGCGCCTTTGACGCCGAGGGTCGGGTCTACTGCTGGGGCGGCAACAACGATGCCCAGCTCGGCTACGGTGAGGACGACCCCCAGTGCGACGGGTGCCAGTCCAGCCCTCGGCGGCTGGTCAGGCCGGTCGACGTCGTCCAGATCGTCAGCGGCGGGGGCCACACCTGCGCGCTCCAGCGCAGCGGGGAGGTGCAGTGCTGGGGCAACAACGTCTTTGGACAGCTCGGCGCCGGCTTCAGCGACTTCACCGAAGATATCCTGACCGTCGCCTTCTGAGCGCCCCTCCGAGCCTGCGGGCCGGCCGCAGGCTCGCCCTCAACCATCTCAAGTGCCCGTATTGATTCATGTTTGTACCAATTTGCGGGCTGTGATCCCGGCCTCGGGTCAACTTTGCGGGCTGTGATCCCGGCCCAGGGTCAAGTCAGGGTCGGCGCGCGGAAACGGGTCCCATGTCGGGGTGGGCCTTGGGTCAGGCGGCCAGGAGATCGGCGCTCAGGGTGTCGAAGAGGTCCAGCGCCTGGGCGCTGTCTGGCAGCCCGAGCGCTGCGGGCAGCGGCGCGGTGTCGACCGAGGCGAGCGCGCGGCGCAGCGCCGCGACGGCCTCGGCGCGGGCGTCGATGACCTGTTGGCGCTCGCCTTCGTCGAGGCGAGTCATGATCCAGGCGTCGATGTCCCAGGAGAGCTCGGCGTGGCGCGTCTCGTCGACGGCGATGGCGGCCAGCGCCTGCTGGATGGGGCCGGGCTGGGCGAAGTGGGCCTGCCAGGTGGCCTGGAGGGCGGACCAGGTCTCCTGCACGCAGCCCTCGACGGCGTTGTCCAGCGCGATCTCAAGGAGCGGGCGGACTCGGAACTCCTCGACCTCAGGGCGTCGGGGGTCGGCGCCCAGGGCCAGGGCCAGCGCGCGGGTCAGGTGGGTGTGGTGGACCTCGTCCCAGAGGGCCTGGAGGCATGCCTCCTGGAGCGCCTGAGGGGCCCCGTGGGCGCGCAGCTCGTCGAGCAGGGCGGCGAAGGCGAGCACGGCGCCCTCCTCCAACCGGGCTGACTCCGCGAACCAGCGCCCGCAGGCCGTGGCGCCCTCGGCCTGCGCGGCGCTCAGGAGCCCAGGCGGGCGGCGCCCGACCGGGTGGAAGTAGCGGTACTCGACCGTGCACATCAGGGTCAGCGGCTCCTCACCGTCCGCCTCCAGCGGGAGGTTGCACGACGTCACCTGCTCGCCGCCGAGGCGTTCGCAGACTCGCCGGCATACATCCAGGGGGATGCTCTCGCCGCGCTTGAAGGTCGCCAGCAGCTCCTCGTAATCCTGCTGCCCGAGCTGAACGGGCGAGGTCGCGAACCCTTGGGATTCATAGGATTGGGCGCGCTCGTGGGGGTCGAAGTCGCTGCCGTCGCCGGTGGCGCACCCGGCGGTGAGCGCCAGCGCGGAGGCTCCTGCGGCCAGCGGCGCGCGCAGCCGGACGATGGCTTCGAATCGCTTGAGGAGGCTTCGTGGTGTCATGATCGTGCTCCATGTCGAGGGCTGTCGAGCAGCCCTTCAACGCTCACCCTGCCGCGCCCTTACATCAAAGGTGATCGAGGTCGCGTGGTCTGCTAACCTTGGTCGAGATCGACGGGGGGTGGCAAGGGAGGCTGAGATGAGCGTGTTTGAGGGGAGTCTCAGGTTGGCGCTGGTGGCGCTGGCCCTCGTGGTGCCTTGCGCGTGCAGCGATGAGGGCGACGATGACGGTCAGGTCGACGTGGTCAACAACGACCCGAACAACGACCCGAACAACGATCCGAACAACGACCCCAACAACGATCCGCTCCCAGAGTGCGGGGACGGCGTCTGTGACGCAGGCGAGGAGATCGCCTGCGATCAGGACTGCGGGGCGCCGAACAACGATCCGAACAATGACCCGAACAACGATCCGAACAACGACCCCAACAACGATCCGCCTCCGGACTTCATCGGGGCGGCCTGCGGCGGCAACCAGGACTGCGGCTTCCTGGGCATCTGCGTGGGCGAAGCTGAAGGGTTTACGGGGGGTTACTGCATTGCCGTGTGCGATCCTGAGGAGGCGGTCCCCTGCGACAACGACAACCCTTGTCTGACCTTCGAAGAGGGGGAGTCCTTCTGCCTGGACGGGTGCGTCGGCGACGAGGACTGCCGGCGCGGCTACTTCTGCGCGGACATCACCGGCAATGAGGACGAGCGCTTCTGCTACCCCTCGGAGTGCGCCGACGACGCGGAGTGCGGCGAGGGCAGGGTTTGCCGGGGGGGTGGGTGCGCGAACCCGGCGGCGGAGTCGGGCGACGCCTGCACGGAGAACAGCGACTGCATGCCCGGCGGGGCCTGCTTGACAGTGGTCGACGAGGACTCTCCGGAGGGGCCGACGGTCTTCCCGGGCGGCTACTGCCTGCTGCCTGGCTGTCAGGAGGACGCGGACTGCCCCGGCCAGGCGATCTGCGCGCGCAACGAGGCCGATGAGAGTTTTTGCCTGAGGACGTGCGAGACCGCAGAGGAGTGTCGCCCGGGGTACGGCTGCAACGTCATCGAGGAGGGGCTTCAGTCGATCTGCTTACCGGGCCAGTGCGTCGAGGACGCGGACTGCGAGCGCGGGGTGTGCTCAGGGGCCTTTTGTGGCGATCCCGAGGCGCGGGCCGGAGACGCCTGCGAGGTGGTCGAGGACTGCCGGCCAGGCCCCGGCGCGATCTGCGTGACCCCTGAGCTGGGCCAGGAGACGCGCGGCTTCCACGGCGGCTACTGCACCCAGCAGGGGTGCGCCCCGCTCCAGAGCGGCTTCTGCGGCCCGGACGCGGTGTGCGCGCCCGTGGGGGATGGCCCCTTCGGCGCGTGCCTTGCGGCCTGCGAGGTCGACGAGGACTGTCGCGCCGGCGGGCTCTACGAGTGTCGGTCCTTCGTCCCGGGCGATCCGGAGGCCCCGCGCGGCTGCCTGCCGGTGGTCTGCGGTGGCGACCAGCCCTGCCCCGAGGGCTTTGCGTGCTCGGAGGGCGTCTGCATCGTGGCGCCTTGACCGACGCGCTGGCCGCGCTGACGGGCACGTCTATCTCACGGCGGCTGATACGGAACCACGCTTGAGCCACTTTCATCTTGGGCTTCCAGGTGGCCCAACATGTAAGTGGCTTGAGCGTGGTTCCGGCTGACTCCAGCGGCAGGCGGGTTGAGATCGACAAATCGGCAGTGATGACGGACACAAGACCCCGTCGGGAACAAGACCCCGTCGGGAACAAGACCCCGTCGGGAACAATCGAGATCGTCGGGCCGACCCCGCTGATGGCCGCGTCGGGGTCCGCGTTGTCGCGAGGGGGCGGTCGTCAGGGTTGATCTTCGCGTCGAGGCGGGCTCAAGGGCGGCTTGTGCAGCGCCGCTCGGCGCCGAGTCGCCAGATGATGTTCTTCATCAGGGCGACGGACTCGGGGTGGCTGGAGGCGTTCTTGATCCAGTCTTGATCCGAGGTGGTCAGGATCATGGAGGGGCGGTCGCGCGCTGGGCAGAAGGCGAAGCCGACGTCCTGGCTCTGCCATGTCAGGAAGGCCTCCAGCCCTCGGCCCTGACATCCCCACCAGTAGTAGGGCAGGGAGGAGACGGGCTCGGGGGTGTGGCTCAGGGGCCCTCGGATGGCGATGGAGGCCAGGTCGCCGGAGACCTCCCCGGTCCATTGGAAGTGGCCGTCGAGGCGCTCGACGAGATCGACGAAGGCGACATTGCCGGGGTGGCTGACCATGTACTCGCTCTGGAGGTAGAGGCCGCCGCCGGAGCGCAGGAAGCGCTCCATGGTGTGCCGCCGCTGCGTGGGCAGGTCGATGAGGCCCGAGGCGACGATCAGGATCTCCTTGTCCTTCAGGTTGCGGGGGTCGTCCAGGAAGGTCTGCGGGACGATCGCGGCGCGGTGTCCGAGGGCGGTGGCGACCTTGAGCCACTCGGTGTCCATGACGTGGCCTTCGTGCTGGGAGGTGCTCTCGACGATGGCGATGTCCCAGGGTGGCGGCGAGGTGTCCTGGCGGCGATGGCGGGCGGGGCGCTCGCCGGTGTCGGCGGCGGTGGAGGTCAGGAGGAGGGCCGAGATCATGAGCAAGGCCGCGTGCTTGGGGGTGACGGTGCGCGCGGTGGGCATGGGTCATCATCTCCGTCTGGATGGGCGCCGGTCCAAGGCGTCGATCAGGGCAACAGGTTGTTGGCGGGCCTGATTTCGCTCTGGGTGAGGTTCATGTGGGGTGGCCTCAGTTGTCGGGGGCCTTGTCGAAGGGCGCCCAGTAGGGGATGTGGTTGGCGCTGGCGATGTTCTGGCCGGGGAGCCAGAAGGCGGGGAAGCTGGGGTCCTGGCCGCTGGCGGCCAGGACGGGGTCGATGGCCGTGATCCAGATCTGGACGTCCTCGACATTGCGTTGGACCTTGCCGTAGCTGCGGCCTGAGGAGAAGGCCAGCCAGAGGTGTCGGCCGGTGAAGGGCGCCCACTTGGGCCAGGAGTTGGCCAGGCCGTCGCGCAGGTTGGCGCGGGTCAGCTCGATGGGGACGCGGTTGGTGGGGGAGGTCAGCCACAGGGCGCTGATCTGGGAGGTGTTGGGCGCGTCGGGGTTGAGGCTCGGGCCGGTGTGGTTGAAGGCGATGAAGCGGCCGTCGGGGCTGAAGGCCGGGTGGAAGGTGTTCTCCTGGTCATTGCGCGGCTCGAAGAGGACCGTGGGCGGGCCCCACTCGCCGCCGAAGTTGGGGCGCAGGATGAGGGCGGCGTTGGCGATCTCGAAGTCGACGCCGAAGCCGATGGGCAGGCGAGAGCCGGCCGACACCAGCCAGCGGTTGTCGGGCGACCAGTCGGGGAAGGCCTCCAGGTAGCCCTGGAGGCGCGGGACGTCCCGGATGGGCTGGCCGGTGACGCACTGCCCCTGGGCGCAGTCGGCGTCAGTAACGCAGAAAACCATGTCGTCGTCGCAGCGGCCGTTGGCGTCGCGCTCGGTCAGCGTGCCGCTCCAGCCGGTGACGACGCGGGTGCCGTCGGGGTTGAAGGCCGGCTGCATGCCGTTGATGTTCTGATCGAGGTCGACGACGCGGACGGTGGGATCCTCGGTCAGGATCTCCATGAAGGGGCCGATGGGGATGCCGACCGGCGCGGTGTTGAAGGCCATCCGCTTGCCGTCCCGCGAGAGCGTGTGGCAGCCCACGCAAGGGCTCCCCTGCGGGGTCGAGGGCGTAAAGAAGCGCTCCGGGGCCAGATCGCCGACCGGCAGGCGCATGATGCCGGCGTCGGTCGTGGACCAGTAGTAGATGGCGCCGAAGACCGCGTCCTGTGAAAAGCTCACCCGCGCGACCTGCGCTCCCCTGAAGACCTCGCCTCCCTCGGCGCCGTCGACCGCGATCTCCAGCGGCCTGCCGAAGCTGCTGCGCGCCAGGAGCTGCCAGAGCGTCGGCTCGGGCAACCAGATGGAGCTCCGCGTCAGGACGGTCACGTCGACGAACTGCCCCGTCAGGCGGACCCTGAACAAGGGCAGGCCGAAGTCCTCCCACTGGATCGTGACCCCCTGGATGTTGGAGGGGAAGAGGGTGCCGTCTTGAGGGTAGATGACCTTGGGGATCCGCTGCGGATCGAGGACGGCGGGGTTGTCGAAGGCCGCCGCGTCGGGCGCTTCTGTCCCCTCGTCCAGCACCAGGGCCCTGATCAGGGTCCTGAGCCGGGTCGTCGCCCGGCGCTCGCCGGAAGTGGCCGTGATCGTCGCCTCGGCGCCGATCCCCGAGGTCGTGTACAGGCCCGAAAAGCCGTCCACCGAGCCCGCCCTCGGCTCGTCGCTCTGCCACTGGGCGTTGTCCAGCGCGACCGGCTCGCCGTCCTCGCCGACGAGGAAGGCGCTGAACTGGACGTCCCTGCGCTCGCCGGGCTCAAGCGCGAGCTCGAGGTTGTGCGGCTCGATGAAGATCGTGCCTGGGACGCGCCCGGGCTCGGCATCGGGAAGATCGGCGTCCAGCCCCGCGTCGGCCAGGGCCTCGGGCTGGGCCTCCGGCTCGGCGTCGTCCGGGTCGTCGGCGTCCGGCAGGCCGGCGTCCTGGCCGCCCGTGTCCTGCTCAGGCCCCGCGCCGGCAGGCCCGCCCTCGTCATCACAGCCCGACGCGGTGGCGCCGCTGGTGATCACCAGCGCCAAAGCGATCCATCTCAAGGTGGTGATCTTCATGACTATTCTCGTTTGCCCAGCGGGGCCTGTCCCTCGATCCCATGGCGCACCAGTGTACGATTTGGGGCGCCGCAATGGAAGGTGAAGGCATCAGGCCACTTGCTCACCCGGGTTGGCTCGGTGAAGTCACGGCGAAGGCTCCTGCGGCCCGCCCCCCAAGTCATCGTGTCCGTAAAACGAGTTCTTCTGGGAGGCGGCCTGGCTCGGGTTGATGGACAGGGTGGTCTTCAGCCCATTTTTCCGCACCATCGATCACCAGGAGTGGCGCGTGGAGCATTGCAGGGGCTACAAGATGAAGGTCAACAGGGCGGACGTGCTGGCGCTTGATGCTGGGTCGCCTCGGAGCAGGCAAGGGTTGATGGCGCAGGCCATTCATGGAGCAAGCGGGGTCGAGATGGGCGCGGTGATGGGGCGTCGATGGGCGCAGGTGTTGGTGCTTGGGGTGGTGTCGTCGGGGTGGGTGGGGTGCGCGGGGCTTGAGAACACGCTGGAGAAGGGCCACGCGATCGCGGCCAACCTGATGATCCCGCCTGCGGAGGAGGTGAAGCTGGGGCGGCGGCTCTCGAAGGAGCTTGAGAAGTCCATAAAGATCCATGATAACGAGGAGTTGCAGACGTACATCCAGGAGCTGGGCGCGCGCATCGCGGCCAACGTGGAGGTCTACGAGCCGATTGAGTTCACCTTCAAGGTGGTCGACGATCCGGGCAAGATCAACGCCTCGGCGCTGCCCGGAGGGCACATCTACGTCTACACCGGGCTGATCATGATGGTGAAGACCGAGGCGGAGCTGGCGGCCGTGGTCAGCCACGAGATCGCCCACGTCACCGAGCGCCACATCCCGCAGCGGCTGGTGGCGCTCCACGGCCTTGAGGCGCTCCAGGAGTTGATCTTCGAGCAGGACACGGTGCCGCCGCTCTTGACGGCGCTGGCCTCGGAGGTGGCCGGCGGCGGCTACCTCCTCCATTACAGCCGGGAGACCGAGAGCGAGGCCGACGTGGTCGGGATCGGCTACACGATCAAGGCGGGCTTCAACCCCGAGCGCTTCGTGGACTTCTTCACTCTGATCAAGCGCCTCGGGGCGCAGACCCCGGAGATCTTCTCGACCCACCCCGACCCCGACCGCCGCATCCAGGACGTCCGCAAGGCCATCGGGGCCTTCGGCGAGGTGCCCAGCGACGAGGGCGGCGAGGGCTTCAAGCGGGTCCACGAGATCCTGTGGGGGCCAGCCGGCCGCCCCGACATCTGAACCGCCTGCGCCGTGGTCATGGCCGCGCTGCCGCCCCGACATCTGAACCGGGCGGCCCGCGCCGTGGTCCGCTGAAACCTGGCGGCCCGCGCCTTGATCCTCGCGGCCCTACGAGGGGCCGCCCTCCGGGCGCGGCAGAGGCGGCACGGCGTCGTCCTCCTCGCCGAGCGTGGCGGCGATGAGGCGGACCAGGGCGACGCGCGCCCGCTCCAGCACCCCGGGCTCCACGAGGCCGCCGGTGCGCAGGAGGTGGATCGAGACCCCCTCGACCGCGGCGACGAGCCCCTGGTAGATGAGCGGCTCGACCGGCGCGCGGCCAGCGCGCGCGACCTCGTCGGCGAAGAAGGCCGCGTAGCGCTCGATGGCGCGCTCCCTGATCCGGTAGCTCGGGGTGTCGGGCTGGAGCGAGGCGGCCAGCAAGATCCGGTAGACGCCCGGCTGCATCGCGTGGAAGCTCAGGAAGGTGCTCACCGCCGCGTCGATGCGCTCAATGGGATCCTCCGCCTGGGTGACGGCCCCCTCGATGGCGTAGAACATGACCTCCATGCCGAACTCCAGCAGCGCCTCCTGGAGCGCCGCCTTGCTGGGGAAGAACTTGTAGAAGGTCGCCCGCGAGACCTTGGCCTCCTCCAGGATCTCCTGCACCGGCGCCTCCGTCCCAGAGCGGTTGTAGACCGCCGCCGCCGCCGCGAGGATGGCGGTCTTCGCCGCCTCGATCTCGAAAACGTCGAGCGGCGGGCGCCCCCGACGGCCTCTCGTCCTGTCTGTGCTCACTCCCCCTCCCCAGACAACGAGCCCCCATGTTGGGTGAACACCTTGTATCATATAACCAGGGGCTCGTCGACGCGACCACGGGCCCACGCGCTGCGAGACCGTTCTTCCAGCCTCTTGACTGGAGCATACACAGTGTATAATAAAATGTCGATGAGGGCTCGCGAGGTGGGTGCTGGACCACGCACGGCGCGCTCGGGAGGAGTCGGATGGCTGAGCTGGACGTCATCATCATCGGCGCGGGCCTGTCTGGGATCGGGGCCGGCTGTCGCCTGTCCGAAGAGCCCGGCTTGACCTGGGCCATCCTGGAGAAGCGGCCCGATACGGGCGGGACCTGGGACGTCTTCCGCTACCCAGGCATCCGCAGCGACTCCAGCATGCAGACCCTGGGCTATCGCTTCCGACCCTGGAAGGGCGACAAGGACATCGCCTCGGGCCAGCAGATCCTGGACTACATCCGGCAGGCCGCCGCCGAGCGCGGGGTCAATCGCCACATCCGCACCGAGCACCGCGTGCTGGCCGCGACTTGGCACGGCGACCTCGCCCGATGGTCGCTCAGGGTGGCGCACCCCGGCGGCGAGGAGACGCTCTGGGCCCGCTTCATCATCGCCGGGACCGGCTACTACAACAACGAGCGCGGCTATGCGCCCGACTTCCCCGGTGTCGAGACCTTCGCGGGTGAGCTGGTCCACCCCCAGCATTGGGGCCAGACCGCCTTTGAGGGCAAGCGCGTCGCGGTCATCGGCAGCGGCGCCACGGCGGTCACGCTCGTCCCCGAGCTGGCCAGGTCTGCCGCCAGCGTCACCATGATCCAGCGCTCCCCGACCGACGTCGTCGTCATGCCCGAGGTCGTCCCCGGCGGGCGCGTCGGTGACATCGCGCGGGGTACGCTCACCTACTGGTTCGCTCGCCGCTTCCCCGAGGTCGCCCGCCGCTCCATGCTGCGGGACGCCCAGCGGGCGCTGGGCCCGGACATCGACGCCTCCAGGCACTTCGCGCCGAGCTACGATCCCTGGGACCAGCGCATCTGCGTCGCCCCCCAGGGCGATCTCTTCAAGGTGCTGCGCGAGGGCCGCGCCCGCGTGGTCACCGGCGAGATCGACCGCTTCGAGACCGAGGGCGTGAGGATGCGCGATGGCAGCCTCGTGGCCGCGGATCTCATCGTGACGGCCACGGGGCTGGAGCTTGAGTTCCTCGGCGGCATCGCCCTCGACGTCGACGGCCGACGGCTCAGGCCGAAGGACTGCGCGCTCTATCGAAGCGCCATGCTCTCCGGCGTGCCCAACATGATCCTGCTCACGGGCTACACCAACGCCTCCTGGACGCTGCGCAGCGGGCTCTCGGTGGATCTTTTTCTCAAGATCTACCGCCACATGGAGCGCGCTGGGCACGCCGTCGTCCGAGCGCCCACGCCGCCCTCCGCGCTGGACGGCGAGGCCCCGCTGAACTCTGGGTACATGCGGCGAGGCCAGGATCAGATCCCCCTCCAGGGCAAGCGCCACCCGTGGAGGCTGTCGCGCTACTATGTGCTCGACTGGCTCCGCGAGACCACCACGCCTGTGGCCTGGGGGCTCGACTACGAAACCCGCGACGCGCGCCACCTCTCAACGGCCAAGGAGGCCTTTGCGCCATGACCGCGACCCCGCAGATCACCGAGCGACCGAGCCTGCGCCCCCGCAAGATGGACTTCCCCTTCATCGAGCACGACACCCCTCCGGAGCGCTACTGGATGGGCGGCAGCAGGCTGTTTACGCACATGGCCAACGGCATCAACCTGCTCTTCCCCAAGGGCGAGCGCTTCTTCATCCGAAGCGTTCGGGCCTTCATGGACGAGATCGAGGACCCGACGCTGCGCGCACAGGTCCGCGGGTTCATGGCCCAGGAGGTGCGCCACGGCATCGAGCACGAGTCCTTCTTCGAACTCCTTGAGGCGCAGGGCTACGAGATCCAGCCCTTCCTGGCCCTCTACGATCGGGTGGCCTACACTTGGATCGAGCCCAGGTTCAGCCCACAGATGCGCCTGTCGGTGACCGCCGCGCTGGAGCACTACACGGCGATGTTCGGCGAGTTCGCGCTGTCGGACGGCCTGCCCTTCGCCCACTCTGCGCTTCAAGACCTCCTGCTGTGGCACGCGGCCGAGGAGATCGAGCACAAGAGCGTCGCCTTTGACGTCCTGATGGCGGTCGATCCGCGCTACGGCGTCCGCGTCTCGGGGATGATGCTGGCCACGGTGGGGTTGTTGACCTTCTGGTTCCTCGCCAGCCGCGAGCTGATGCGCCAGGACGAGGCGATGCGCGACGCTGGCGCCATCACGGGCGAGCCGCCGCAGCTGCGCCAGCGCGCCCACGAGGCCTATGTGGCCTTCTGGGAGCGGCCGACCTTCAGGGGGATGGCCACCGGGTTCGTCGATTACCTGCGCCCGGACTTCCACCCCGATCAACACGACAACTACGAGATGGCCCGCGCCTACCTCGCCCGCATCGGCCGCCTCGACGGCTGAGCGATCAGAGGCCGGAGACGGGGATGACGTTGCTGCCGGGCGCGGTGAGCCCGAGCAGCACAAGCTCGCCCTCGGCGCCGCCGAGGACCGAGATGGAGATGGAGACGCTGTCGTCGTCGAAGCGCCCGCACTCGGTCTGCCCGATCTCGAAGACGCGGATGCTGTCGCCGTTCTCGATGGCGACGCCCTCTTCGGAGCCCTCTTCGCCGAACTGCGCCAGGACGAAGCCGAGGTTCAGCGCCGTGAAGAGGGTCGGGTCCGGGATGTCTCCGCCGAAGCACACCCCGGCCTCGGGGTCGACGGCGTCGGGGGGGCCGAGCATGGCTGCGGGGTCGCAGGCCAGGTTGTTGTCGCAGTCGACTTCGGTCTCCTGGCCGAGGACCTGGAGGAAGAACTCGGCGCCGTCGGGCTTGACGAGGCTGATGGCGTCGATGTCGGCGCCGGGGAAGTCGCCGAGGGCCTCGACGGTCTCGTCCTGGATCAGCAGGAGGCGATGGATGGGCGCGTCTGACTCGGGTTCGGGCTCGGGGCTCGCATCGGCGGCTCCTTCGGGCTCGAAATCGGCGCTCGCCTCGGGCTCGCCGAGGCTGCCGCCGGGGTCAGCGGAGAGGAAGCCGTCGTCGGTGTTGTCCAGGACGCAGGCGCTCGCGCTCAGGAGCGCGAGGCCGAGGATCAAGCAGGCCAGGTTGTTCTTCAAGGTCTCTTCCGTCAAAAAGGCCCGCAGGGAGTCTTTCGCTCCACAAGCCTGATTTGTAAGACCCGGCGAGGACGCGATCAAGCGCCAGCGCCGCTCGTTGCGATAAGTTGTTGTATCACATCGGGTTTTTAACCTCAGCGACAGGCTCCATCGGGTCATGTCATCTTGGCCCGGTCGCTGGGGAAGGTTCTAGAGCAGGTCGAGGAAGGCGCGAAGCGCGGCCCGCTCGCCTTCAGTCAGGCGGGTGACCGTGGCCTTGGAGGGGGCCGCGTGCCAGAAGCGCTCTCCTTCGAAGGCGGCCTCCTTGAGGACGGCGTCGAGATCGGGGGCTGAGCCGTTGGTGAAGTAGGGCCGCTTCTTGGCGAGCCTGCGCAGGGCAGGGGGGCGAGCGCCCTCGTCGTGGACGTAGGGCTCGACGCCGGTCTTCTGGTAGGCGTCGCTGGCCCAGGTGATGGGTCCCTGGGGGGAGAGCACGCGGGCCTCCCAGGCTTCGAAGGGGACGCTGGAGCCGGGATCGTCGGCCACCAGGCGGGCGTCGTGGCAGGCGGCGCAGCGGTCGCGGAAGAGGGCCGCGCCCTGTCGATCCACCTCGTTGAAGCGGTCGCGGCCCCGGGCGGCGGGGTTGGGGCGGTGGGTGAAGGCGATCAGGAACTTCATCAAGGCGCGCCGGAGGGTGACGGGATCGAGGCGCTCGGGCAGGCCCTCGACGGCGGCGAGCCAGGGGAAGTCGGCCTTGTCGAGGGCGAACCAGGGGTCGCGGCCGTTGTTCTTGTTGGCGACCTTGAACTCGTTCCAGACCATCTGCGCCATGGTCCGGTCGAGGGCGCGGGTGAAGAAGGGGCGGTTGCTGCCGAGCCCGAGCAGCGGCTTGGTGGTGGCGTGGACGGCGCCGCGGCCGGTGAAGTGGACCCGCCCGTCGCCATAGCCTTCGAAGTGGCAGGTCTCGCAGGTGAAGCGGCTGCCGCGCCCGGTCGAGTCGTTCCAGGGCGCCATCAGCCGGGTGAAGAAGAGCGCCTCGCCGAGCAGGACCTCGGGATCGCGCCGCGGGCCGCCCTTGAGGGGGACGATGGCGTGGGTGCCGTCGGCCTCGAAGCGGATCAGGGCGTCCAGCAGGGGGTTGGCGGCGATCCAGCGCCCTGGTCCGGCCGGCGCCATGGCCGCGATGCCGGCCGGCGCGGGCCGCGCCTTGATCTCGGGCGAGTCGTCGCCTGAGAAGCGGATCGTCGCCAGCGCGTCGCCGCCGTATCCCGCCGCGATCACCTCGCAGCCGGACTCGGCGGGCTTGATGGAGAGCCAGCGCGGGGTGATGATCCCGCGCTCGGAGACGTTGACGATCCCGCGGCGCGCGGGTTGGCCGCTCTGGGCGTCGAGGCCATAAAGGAAGACGAAGGAGTCGATGTAGCCGAAGGATCCGTCGCTGCGGTCCAGCGCCCGATCCTCGACGCCGCCCGCGGCGATGAGGAGGCCGTCAGGCCCCTCGGCGGCCGCGAAGCCCCAGATCGGCCCCTCGTGCTCGATCCGCGCCGGCTGGCCCACCGCCAGCCCCTCGCCGTCGAGCGCGTGGATGAGCAGCGCGTGATCGAGCGGGCAGTTGACGATGAGCCGCGCGCCGACGCGCGCCAGCTGGACAGGCCCGTTGCAGCGCCCCACCGGCGCTCTCCGCCAGGCCCCCAGGATGCCCTCGCCGGAGCCCTTGATCAGCGCCTCGATCCGGCCCGTGGCCTCGTCGGCGAAGTAGATCGGGCCTTCGTCCCCGGCCCCGATGGCGCGGGGCGAGAGGGCGCCGTCGAGCGGGATGTCGTCGAGCCTGACGAGGGTGTCGCCCTCGATCCGGTGGTGGCCGAGCGCCGAGGCGCCCTCGGCGCCGACGAAGACCTCGCCTGCGCGCACGACGAGCGAGGTGGGCAGGTCGACAGTCCCGGCGCGGTGGAGGGGGGCGCCCTTCGGGTCAACGATCAGCAGCGCGCTGGCGCCCCGCAGCGCGACGATAGCGCGGCCCCCTGGGAGGGCGGCGATGGCCGTCGGATCGGGGCCCATGGAGGTCGAGGAGGGAGGCAGCGCGGCGAAGTCGGCCTCGGCGCGGGCGAGGTCTTCGAAGTCGACGAGCGCTTCGAAGGCGATCTGCTCGGGGTCGGGTTCGGGGGCGGCCGGCGTGGCGGCCTTGTCGCTTCGTCTGGCGTCCGAGCAGGCCCACAGAGCACATAGCGCCCCGATGAGCAGGAGCAGCTGTCGTTTGGGGCTCATGGTGGGCACCAGCGGCTCAATGAGAGGGGGATTACCAGCCGCCTTCCTCGTCATCGGCCTTCTCTTCCTTGTCGCTCCCTTCCTTCTTGTCGCCTTCGGGCTTGGCGCTCTCCTCCTTCTTCTCGCCGCCGGAGGAGCTGGTCCCGCAGGCGGGCGCGAAGGCGAGGGCGGCAAAGGCGATGGCGATCAGCAGAGCGATTCTCTTCATGGCGGCTCTCCTTGAGGGTTGGGTTGTGGGCGATGAGCCTGCTCCATGGTGCATGGAGCCATCCAGGGCTTTATCCTCGCGAAGGGTGAATCTGAGCCAGAGCGCGTCGGATTGTCAAGCGCGGCGGGCGAGCGCTTGTGTTATGCTCGGTCATCAATCGATGAGGAAGATCATGGCGCACATCCATACTCCGTTGCTCGATTCGGCCTCGATGCGCGAGGCGGCGGCGCGGCAGGTCCTGTTGAAGATGGAGGCGATGCAGCCGACGGGGTCGTTCAAGGCGCGCGGCATCGGGCGGCTGTGCGAGGTGTTCAAGGCCGAGGGCGTCGGCCACCTGGTGTCGTCGTCGGGCGGCAATGCGGGGATCGCGGCGGCGTGGAGTGGTCGCCGGCTGGGTCTGCCGGTGACGGTCGTGGTGCCCGAGACGACGCCGGTCTGGATGCGCGGTCGCATCGCGCGCGAGGGCGCCGAGGTGATCGTCCACGGCGCCGGGTGGAACGAGGCGCACGCGAGGGCGTTGGAGATCGCGGCGCAGATCGGGGCCGAGGCGGGCCGGCCGGCGGGGGTCGTCCACCCTTTTGATCACCCGGCGATCTGGAGCGGCCACGCGACGATGATCGCGGAGGTCCAGCAGGCGCTGGCCGAGGGCCTCGAAGGGGGCGCGCGGGCGCCCGGGGCGGTGGTGCTCTCGGTCGGCGGCGGCGGGCTGCTGATGGGGGTGCTCCAGGGCCTGGAGGCCGCCGGGTGGTCGCACGTCCCGATCATCGCGGTCGAGACCGAGGGCGCCGCCTCGCTCAAGCGGGCCATGGAGGCGGGCTGCCCGGTGGACATCGGGGCGATCCGCACCGTGGCGGGGTCGCTGGGCGCCCGCCGGATCGAGGGGCCGATCCTGGAGGCGGCCTTGAGGCGACCCGTGGTGCCCTGCGCGGTCACGGACGCCGAGGCGATAGGGGCCTGTCGGCGCTTCCTGGACGATCACCGCGTGCTGGTCGAGCCGGCTTGCGGCGCGGCGCTCTCCGTGATCTACAACAACCCCTCCGACATCCTTGATAAGGCCCTCGGCGGCCCGCTCCTCGCCATCGTGTGCGGAGGCGCGGTGGTGACCCTTGAGCAGCTTCAGCGCTGGGAAGCCCAGGTGGGCTGATGGGAGCGACGCACCTCATGAAGACCTTGACCGTCGGGGGAGTCCCCGAGCACGTCAACCTGCCCTGGTACCTCGCCGTCGAGGAGGGGCGCTTCGAAGATCTGGGCCTGGATGTGCGCTGGAAGGATTGTCCAGCGGGCACCGGCCAGATGTGCGAGGGGCTCGAGAGCGGCGAGCTGGACGTGGCGCTGCTCTTGACCGAGGGGGCGGTGGCCCACATCGGCAACGGGGGGACGTGCCGGATCGTGGGGACCTTCGTCGAGACGCCCTTGATCTGGGGCATCCACACCCGGGCCGACGCGCCCTTCGAGGACCCGGAGGGGCTGCGAGGGCGGCGCTACGGCATCAGCCGCAAGGGCTCCGGATCGCACCTGATGGCCTTCGTCGACGCAGCCCAGCGCGGGTGGCCGCCGGAGGATCACCCGAAGACGGTGAAGGTCGGCGGGCTGGGCGGGGCGCTGGACGCCTTCAGAGAGGGTCGGATC
The DNA here is from genome assembly GCA_005804885.1 of Pseudomonadota bacterium. Lineage (GTDB taxonomy): Bacteria > Myxococcota_A > Bradymonadia > Bradymonadales > SYOX01. The sequence continues at coordinate 28,112 of SYOX01000207.1, read as the reverse complement.
GACGCGTTCATGTGGGAGAAGTACATGACCAAGCCCCTGGTGGACGACGGCCACCTCAAGCGCGTCGGGACCTGCACGGCGCCCTGGCCCGCCTTCGTCCTGGCCGCGCGCCCCCTCGCCGTCGAGAACCTCGGCGAGGAGCTGGGCGGGGTCATGGCGCGGGTCGCGCGCGAGAGCGAGGCGCTGGCGGCGGCGCCGGAGCGGGTGGTCGAGGAGGTCGTCGCGCGCTTCGGCCTGCTGGCGCAGGACGTCGAGGCGTGGCTTCTCCAGACGCGCTGGGATTGCCGCGCCTCGGTCAGCGAGGCGGCGCTGCGCCAGGCCGCCCGCCACCTCGTCGGCGTCGGCGTGCTGGAGCGCGAGCCTGATCTGAAGGGGCTCACCGCGCCGGGGTTGTGCGCGCTGACCTGAGGGCGGGGTCGAGGAGGTCGGCCCGATGCGGCGGGGCGCCGGATTGCCCTTGACAGAATCGGCAATCACTTGGGGTTTGAGGCTCAATCGGTCTATGGTGGGGGCTCAGGCGGAAGACAGGTGCTTCAAGGCTCCGCAGAAGCACATCATTTCAACACAACAAGGCGATTCATCTCATGAGCGATAAGGACTACGGCCAGCCTCCAAACCTGCCGGGCTTCCAGATCACGGGCAAGCTGGGCGAAGGCGGCATGGGGGCGGTGTGGCGTGCCAAGCAGATGGGGACGAACCGGGACGTGGCGATCAAGACCGTCACGGCCGCGCGTATCGGGGCCGCCGAGCTTCAGCGCTTCGCGTTGGAGATCGAGGTGACGGCGCAGCTCGAGCACCCGAACATCGGCAGGCTCTACGAGTCGCGGGTCGACGCGGGCCTGTGCTACTACGCCATGGAGTTGATAGAAGGCGAGGATCTGGACGTCTGGCTTCAGAAGGAGAAGCCGGCGGTGCCGGTCTTCTTGATGGTGATGCTGGACGTGTGCCGCGCGGTCCAGTTCGCGCACCAGAAGGCGATCATCCACCGGGATCTCAAGCCGGGCAACGTGATGATGGGGCTGGACAAGACGCCGAAGGTCGTGGACTTCGGGCTGGCCAAGCTCGTGGAGAAGGACAAGCCCTCGGCCGAGAGCCGCGTGACCGGCGAGGGGATGGCGGTCGGGACGCCGGCCTACATGTCGCCGGAGCAGATCGGGGCCAAGGGCGGGCTGGTGGACACGCGGACGGACGTCTACGCGCTGGGGGTGATGCTCTACGAGTACATCGTCGGCCAGCACCCGCACGCGGCGGCGCTGGAGGCTGGCACGATGCAGCTCTTCATGAGCGTCGTGCGCTCGGACCCGCCCAGGCCCAGGACGATCAAGAAGTCGATCGACAAGGACCTCGAGGCGGTCATCATGAAGTCGATCGCGCGCGAGGCCAGCGAGCGCTACGCGACGGCGGGCGAGCTCGCCGACGACCTCCAGCGGGCGATGAACCGCGAGCCGGTGCTGGCCCAGCCGCAGACGGCCCTCTACATCATGCGCAAGAAGGTGGCCAAGAACCGCGGCAAGGTGTCGCTGGCGGCGCTGGTGCTGCTGAGCTTCGTGGCCTTCGCGATCATCTCGGTCAAGCTCATCATCGAGGAGCGCGACGCGGCCCGCGAGGCCAAGATCGTCGCCGAGCAGGAGCGGGACAAGGCCGAGGCGAGGTTCGTGCTCGGGCGAGATTTCGCGCACAAGCTCATCTTCGAACTGGACGACAGGCTGGCCGAGGGGCCGACCTCGGCGCGGGCCTCGCTGGTCTCCAGCGGCGGCGAGTATCTGGAGAAGCTCAGCAAGGACGCCGGCGAGCGGCCGGATCTCCTGACCGAGATCGCCCAGGTCTACGGCAAGATCGGAGAGGTCCAGCGCCAGCAGGGTGACCTCAAGGGCGCGATGGCCTCGTACCAGAAGAGCCTGGACGCCTTCAAGAAGCTCGACGGCAAGGAGGGCGTGGACGAGGGCGACGTCAAGCGCGGGATCGCCGATGGGCACTTCCTGCTCGCGCGCGGCGAGTCTCTCAGCGGCAAGAACGACAAGGCCCACGACCACTACAAGGAGGCGCTGTCGATCCTCAAGGAGCTGCGCAAGACGGACAAGAATCCGCTGACCCAGGACATGCTCGTCAAGACCTACTCGGATTACGGCAAGCTGCTCAGCAGCCAGGGCGATCAGGCCAAGGCGGCCGAGAACTTCGAGCGCGCGCTGGACATCCGCAAGAAGAAGGTCAAGGACAACGATAAGGACACCAACGCGCTCAAGGAGCTGGCCTCGAGCTACCTGGTGCTGGGCAACCTGAGGCTGGATCAGGGCAAGCCCTCCGACGCCATCAAGCTCTACCGCAAGTCTCTGGAGTTGCGCGAGAAGCTCGTCGAGCTGGCCCCGGAGAACGTCGACTTCAAGATGCGGCTGGCCGCCGGTCACCGCGGCGTCGGCTACGCCTACGAGGAGCAGGGCAACCTGCGCAAGGCCGGCGAGTCCTACGAGAAGGCCCTGGACATCTACCGCACCCAGTCGAACAACGACCCCACCAACGAGCGGATCAAGCTCGACGTGCTGTGGGCCTCGCTCTTCCTGGTCAACGTCACCATCGAGGTCGAGAAGCTCGACGAGGCCATGGGGGTCCTTGAGGTCGCCCTGCCCATGGCCCAGTCCGTGGCCGAGGCCGACGAGAAGAACCAGACCGTCCAGCGCATGCTCGCCCGGATGCTCTCGATGCGCGGCGTCGTCGAGCACCTCAAGAAGGACGACAAGAAGGCCGCCAAGACCCTTGAGGGCGCCCTGGCCATCACCGAGGCGCTGGTCAAGGCCAACGACAAGGATCTCTTCGCGCTCGACCTCCACAGCGAGGTGCTCCTGGAGCTCGGCCAGGTGACCCTCAAGAGCAAGAAGAAGGAGGCCCAGTCCTCCATCAACGAGGCCGTCCTGCTGCGACGCAAGATCGTCGAGGCCTCCCCCGACGACAAGGCCTACAAGAAGGCGCTCGGCGTTAGCCTCTACCACTCGGCGCTGATGGCCGGCGAGCTCAAGGACAGGGACAAGGCCGACGCCGAGCTGGGCGAAGCCCGCAAGATATTTACAGATCTGCTCAAGATCGACGGCTCGAACGCGGGGGCGCGGATCGCGCTGATCAAGGCGCTGATCGAGCACGGCGAGATGTTCATGGGCAAGGGCAAGGCCAAGGGGAAGGAGCTCGAGGATGGCTGCGCGGCCTACAAGGAGGCTCAGAGCCAGATCGGCGTCGCGGCCGCTCGCGACGCCCTGACGCCCTCCCTGCGCGCGCTCAGCAACGAGTTCGAAGACAGACTCAAGCCCTGCGAGTAGCGCCAACCCTCACCGCAGCACGCTCGCCTCGCCCGAGTGGAGCCTGAGGACCTTCCTGGAGCCCTCAGGCTCGCGGCGCGCGCCCTCGATGAAGCTCCGAAGGGCCTTGAGCTCCTCGCCGTCCATGGGATCAAAGGCCACGCCGATGCCTCGGGCGCCCTCCGGCGTGCGACCCCCCCGGACCACCGCGCCTCGGACGAGCAGGCGCGCGCCGCTCGTCGGATCCTTCATCGTCAGCGCCACGATCATCCCGATCTTGACGCGCGTCTCCGTGAGCAAGAAGGCCCCCCCGGCGCTGATGTCGTGGGTGTGCGTCTCCAGGCGCCCGTGCTCGGCGTCGAGGATCACCGCCACGCGCACCGGATCTCGCGTGTGCTGGCGCCGCGCCGCGCCGAGGATGGCGTCGCTGGCCGGGACCAGCCGCATCGGCCGGCTCGAGCCGTGCTCCCGGTGGTAGCGCGCCAGCGCGTCGATGAAGCGGCACCACAACGCCCTGGTGTGATCGTCAGGCCACTCGATCGTCAGCCCGATCCCGGCGCTGCGCGTCTGCCCCCGCTGAGGACCCACCGCGGTCAGGGTGTGCGCGACGATGGCCTCCAGATCCAGCGCGACGTCCTTGAACATCGGCATCGGCACCTTGATCTGAAGGCGCTGCTTGATCCTGAAGTGGGCGTCCGTCAACACGAACATCCCGCCAATGCTCAGGTTTTCGGTCAACAGGCGGCGCTCTTCGTCCGTGTCCTTGAGCAGGATGGGGAGCCAGACCGGCAAGCGCTCCACAAGGCGCTTGTCGTTCAAGGAAGTATGTTCGAGGGTGGGGCTGGGGGTCATGACTTGCCTCCGAGGTCGATCGATCCTCTGTCGAATCGACACCTGGGCGGCGAGACTTGAGGGAAGGCAGATCGAGGAGGCCCCGTCGGATGAGAACCGGCGGGACAGGGCAGGGAGGGAAGAGCGTCAGAGACTCGCCGGGCACTCCGCCAGCACCGTGTTGGTGTTCTCGTTGATGCCCTTGATCAGGGCGTGGAGTTCATCGGAGCAGCCGCCGGATTCGAGCGCGTCGATGATGCCCCCCACGGTCCCGAGTTGGCCGTCGATCACGATGGGCTGGCTCGAAGAGACGCCGATCAGCGAGCAGGCGGCGCCGCACTCAGGGGCGTCGTCTTGACCGAGGTGGCCTGCGAGGTTCATGAGTAGCGCCAGGGCCTGGCGGCGGCACTGATTGGCTTCGGCGTCACCCGACTCCGGGCACAGGATCTGCTGCTCCTCGGCGGGGCTCATGTCGCCGTCGCCGTTGAGGTCAAAGAGGCTGTCGTCGCCACCGAAGGAGGCCAGGGCCGCGTCGGCGATCGCGTCGATGGTGCCGAAGGCGCAGATCAGGCGGTCGAAGCAGGCCGCCTCCTGGCCCGGCGCGCCAGCCTCGCGCTGGACTTGTTGGCACCAGAAACCAGGGGTCCGCGCGCCGACGAAGCCAAGCGCCACGTTCTCAAAGCTGCACGAGGCCGGCGGCACGGTGCAGGCGGGCTCGCCGTTTGAGTCGAGTGAGGTGTCGATGGAGAGGTTGACGCTGCACGAATCAGGTCCGATCACGGCCCAACCCGCAGGGACGGTCTCGGTCACGGTGTAGGTGCCGGCGGCGAGGTCGCCGAAGGAGAGCGATCCGCCGTTCGAGGTGGTGCCGCTGGCGCTGACGCTGAGGCCGAAGACGTCGGTGCCGGTCAGCGAGAAGCTGAACCCGTCGATGCCGCCGCGCGAGCCGACCGCGCACGTCTTGCTCACCGAGATGGACCCGTCCGTGGGGGTGTTCCCAAAGGAGACCAGGGCGGGCACGCGGGCGTCGGAGACCGTCACCGAGACGCTCGTCGTCGCGCCCGCGGCCACGCCGTTTACGGTCGCGCCGCACACGTCCATGCCGGCGCCAGGATCCTCGGTCACGGTGTAGGTCCCGGTCGCTGGGAGCTGGCAGTCGAAGTAGCCCCCCGAGGTGAAGCCCGAGCAGACCGTCGCGCTGGATGAGTCGGTGACGGTGATGGCGACGCCGCTGAGGCAGCCTTCATTGCCGTCGTCCTGGACGCCGTCGCAGTCCAGATCGCAGAACTTGTGCACGGTGATGGTCGGCTGTGGGCGCCCGCCGCGATTTTTCACCTTGAAGTTGTCGGTCTTGCTGTCGGCGCCAAGGAAGCCGTGGTGGTTGCCGGGAGCGTAACCGCAGTCCGTAGCGGTCAGCGCGCTGTTGCCCGTCACGCCCAACTGGGCGCAGCCGGCGATGAAGCCTTCCAGGGTGACCATCCAGGCTTTGTAGACGCCTCCCGGGTTGGGCGTGTCGTCGTAGGGCATGAGCTGGACCGTGATAGCCGGCGGACCGTGATCGATGTCGGTGCCTTGCTGATGCCGACCACTGCGGTGGCAGGCGTCGTTGCCGTTGAGGTGGGCTGAGAAATCGCTGGCCGTGGTGCCCGACCCATCCCAGTCCAGGCGGCGGGTGATCACGCCTCCGCTGACCAGGACGACGCGGCACCTGGCGGCGTCGGACGAGAGCAAATCCTGGGCGCTCGGATCGGTGACCTGAAACACGTACGTGCCGTCGTCCAGGCCGGCGGCATCCAGGGGCGCGTTCGGACCCGGCCCACCGTCGAGGTACACATCGTCCTTGTTGTCGTAGATGTTGGCGTTGACGCGCGAGCCATCAACCAGAGTGGTGAAGATCGCGCCCGAGGGCGCCCCCAGGCCATCCTGTTGTGTGCCCAAAGGCAGCGGCGTGTCTGGATCGGGCCCCGCGCAAGAGAGAGACAGGCCAAGAACGAGAGATGAAACCGCAATGATACGATCTTTCATGACTTCCTCCCCCAGTGTACAAATGAGAAAAACAGCCCCCCTCGCAGCTCACGAAGCAAAAGCCCTCCACATTGGTGTTGTGTGTCAAGAACGCCTATTGCCGACTCTAGCACCCCAAGCATTGGATCGCAACTGCAAAATTGCACTTGGGGCGGGCACAGCCAGGGCGTCGGCGAGGGTCAGAAGGGGGCGTCGACGGCGTCGCACAGGAGCCGGATGAAGGGGACGGCGGCCTCGAAGCGACCGTAGATGAGCTCCGGCAGCCCAGGCGCGAGGGTCTCGGCGACGGTCAGCGTGCCGACGCCGATGAAGGAGGTGCGCTTGATGTCCTCGATCAGCGGGTGCGCCTTGTCAAAGCCCCGCGGGGGCCGCTTGAGCGCCTCGCCGCCGAGCTTGAAGTGGGCCTTGAAGTCGCCGCCGCCGGTGGCCTCAAGCCAGCGCTCGGGGTGGTCGGCGAGGTGCTGGCGGATGCGCTGGAGGGGCTCCTTGTCGGGCTGCCAGAGGCCGACGCCGAGGAAGACCTCGCCAGGCTCCAGGTGGACGTAGAGGCCGGGGGCGTGGACGTCCTTGCCGCGCTCGTGGCGGAACTGGATGCCGACGTTGGTCTTGTAGGGCCGCTCGTCCTTGGAGAAGCGCGTGTCCCGGTAGATCCGCATCAGCGAGCCGCCGCTCTTGCGATCGTCAGCCAGGAAGTAGGGACTCAGCGACGCTATCATCGGCCTCATGGCCCGGATGAAGGCCCTGGCCGGCTCGCGGACGGTGGACTCGTAGAGGTCCTTGTTGTCGTTGAACCACTCGCGGTCGTTGTTGGCCTTGATCGCCTCCAGGAAGTCGTAGAGGCTCGGGTCGAAGTGGTCAAAGTGCTCCTCGGTCATGGGATCCTCTGCGTGGGGGTTTGCGTCAGGTCGTCCAGGTCCGTCGAGGGGTCCAGGGAGGAGAGCAGGGCGCCGCTCCGTGAAGGGGGGAGGCCTTCGAGGCGCCGTCGCAGCGGGGCGACCGCCCGGCAGGCGCTCCAGAAGTGCTCCAGCTCGTCGTACTCGGGCGGCGGCAGCGGGCGAGTGTGCAGGAGGCGGCCCTGACCGACGAGGTCGGCGGCGCGCAGGGCCAGCTCCTTGCCCTTGTAGCGGGCGATCTCCAGGCGGCTGCTCAGCGGGTGGCTGCGGCGGTACTTGGCGAAGATCTGCTGGCTGAAGCGGTACCCGGCGATGATCTTCTTCGGGGTGCGCGAGGTGATCTCGGTGTAGACGTAGCCGAGCTGTGAGGTGAGGGCGAAGCGGCGCCCGAGCAAGATCTGCAGCAGGAAGTCGGTGTCCTGGGCCAGCCGCAGGGTGGGGTCGAAGCGGCCCTTGCGGGCGACCTCCATGCGGATCATCGACGAGGCGAAGGCGAAGGCCAGCGGCCTTGGGGTGGTGATGGGGCCGCAGATGGCGACGCCGGCGCCGTGGGGGGTCAGGCGCCGGACCCCGGCCAGGGCGCCGAGCTCGTCGACGACAGCCAGCCCCATGGAGACGAGGCTGACCTCGGGGTGGGCGCGCAGGATCGCGATCTGGGTGTCGAGCTTGTCGGGCGGGATCCAGTCGTCGGCGTCGAGGAAGGCCAGCATGTCGCCGCGGGCCTCCTCGAGCGCGATCTGGCGCGCGGCGCCGCGGCCGACGTTGCGGGGCAGGCGGGTGAGGCGTATCCGGGGGTCGTCGGCGCGCTCGACGATCACCTCGGGGTGGTCTTCGGAGCCGTCGTCGATGAGCACGCACTCCCAGCGCGTCCAGCGCTGGGCCAGCAGCGAGGCCAGCGCCAGCGGCAGCGTCCGGGCGCCGTTGTAGCAGGGCATCATGATCGAGATGAGCGGCCCGTCGGTCATCGGCTCAACTCCAGCGCCGTCGGCGCGCGTAGGTCCCGAAGGCCAGCGTGCCGACGGCCTGGCCCGCCGTCCTGGCCTGCCGGGGTGGGCGCAGCGCGGCCAGCGCAGCGATCTGGGCCGGCGAGGGCGGGGCGAGGCGCCAGGGTGCATCGTCGAGGGCGGCGCTGGCCGCGCGGGGTCCGAGGCGCTGGATTTCGTAATCGACGGCCTCGACGGCGGCCTCCAGGGTGGAGAAGCGCGCCTTCGGGGCCTGATCGAGGTAGACCTGATAGCGATCCTTGCCCTGGCGGCGGCTGTCGAGCACGAGGTACTCGGAGAGCAGGCCCGGCCGCCGCTCCAGGTGCAGGACGAGGCCGGCGCTGCCCAGCGAGGTCCAGGCGTGGCCGGAGATGGCGCGGATCTCGGGGTGGACCTCCAGGGTCAGGGGGTCGAAGCTCTCGGCGCGCGACTTGATCTCCCCGAGGGTGATCTCGCCGGCCTCCCACTCGAAGCCCGGGTAATCAAAGGACAATTGCTTGAAGAAGCCCAGCGCCTCGCCGACCTCCTCGCCGAAGAGGTTCAGGTCGCGCGGCATCCCGAAGAGCGAGGGCAGGGTCACGAGGCTCAACTCCGACAGGTCGACGAAGTCCAGCACCAGGCAGTCCTTCTTGCCTTCAAAGAGCCGCGTCCCTCGCCCCACGCACTGCACATAGAGCCCCTGGGAGCGGGTCGGCCGGGCCATGGCGACGCAGGAGATCGACGGGTCGTCGAAGCCCTCGGTCAGGACGCCGACGTTGGTGATCGCCTGCAGGCGGCCCTCGCGCAGGCGCTGGAGGGTGTCGGCCCGGTCGTCGCGCCTCATCTCCCCGTGCACGTGCGCCGCCGCGACGCCCAGCGCCCGCAGCGCCAGGGCGAGGTTGCGGGCGTGGGCGACGGTGACGCAGAAGACCAGGGTGCGCCGGTCGCGGGCCAGCTCCTGGATCGAGCGGGCCACGAGCGCATTGCGGTCCTCGATGTCCACGGCCTCGGCCAGCGCCTCAAGGTCCAGATCCTGGCCTCGGGGCTCGACGCCGGTGAGCTCCGCGTGGGTCGAGACGCGGAAGCCGCGCATGGGCGCGAGGTAGCCGTCGGCGATCATCTCAAGGACGCTGCGGCTGTAGACGATCTCCTCGAAGATCTCGTCGAGCCCCTGGCCGTCGCCCCGCATCGGCGTGGCCGTGAAGCCGAGCAGCGCCCCGCGCCAGCCCGCCTCGAAGACCCCGAGCTGGCGCAGCACCCGCGTGTTGTCCTCCGCGGCGGCGTGGTGGCACTCGTCGTAGATCACCAGCCCGACGCGCCGCTCGGCCACCAGCGCCATGAGCCGCTCCTCGCGCAGGGAGCGGATCGAGCAGACGACGATCCTCGCCTCGTCCGAGGCCCGGCGCTGCCCCTGCTCGATCTCGACCTTGACGCCCTGGCCGATGGCCCGCTGGAGCTTGTCGCGGGCCTGCTCCAGGAGCTCCTCGCGGTGGGCCAGCACCAGCACGTCCCGGCGCTCGTCGGCGGCCAGCGCCGAGAAGATGACCGTCTTGCCGGCCCCCGTCGGCAGACAGACGACCATCCTGCGGACACCGCGCGCCCTGGCCTCCCGGACCGCCGCGATGGCGTCCACCTGGTAGGGCCTCAGAGAAAGCTGATCCGACTTCGACGACACCGATCCTCCTGACGCGCGGCCGCCCTCGCGCTTCTTGCTTAACCCTTCACGCACCACACGGTCAAGTGTTCAGTGGAATTTGCCCATTGGCAGCGCTGCCCACTGTGGGATACCCTGTGCGCGGCCTTAACGATGGAGGGCGCTATGAAAGAGAGCGTGGCGAGGTGCCATTTGCTGGCCCGGATCCTGGCGGCAGACGGCATCATGGCCGACAAGGAGCGGGTGATGCTTCAAGCGAAGATGAACAGGCTCGGCCTGAGCGACGAGGAGCGAGCGCAGGTCATCCACTTCGAGGGCGCCAAGGGCGCCGAGGCCTGCATCCGCGCGCTCCCCGAGGAGGCTCGCCAGGCCATGATCTCCGAGTTCCTCTCGGCGGCCTTCATCGACGGCAACCTCAGCCCGCTGGAGGTCGCCGAGATCAAGAAGATCGCTCGCGCCATCGGCATCGAAGACGTCTGACGGGGGTGACCCCGGCGCCCAGGATGAAGATCCGCGCCGCGCGCATTCTACCAGGGCGCAAGATGGAAGTTTCGATGAGGGTGCATCCCATGACAAGCCGCGTCTGTCTCGTCCTGGCCCTCGCCGCCGTTCTCTGGGCTTGTCAGGACCCCAAGCCCCCCGCCGAGGCCCCCCCCGCGCTCGGCAAGGCGCCCGCCCAGCCCCTCGCCCAGGCCCCCCCTGGCGCGCCCCCTCTTCAGCCCGTCGCCAACCTCGGGAAGCCGGAGGACGCGAAGGCGCGCCTCGATCTGGCCTGCAACAGCGACGATTTCGTGGCCTGCAATGACCTCGGGCTCCTCATCGTCCAGTCGCCGCCGAACCAGCGCGACGGCCAGCGGGCCGAGCGGCTCTTTCAAAAAGCCTGCAATGGCGCCAACACCGAAGGCTGCAACAACCTCGGCTACATGTACGAGCTCGGCGACGGCGTCGCCCGCGACCACGCCAAGGCGCTCCAGCTCTACACGACCTCCTGCGACAACGACAACATCGAGGGCTGCTCCAAGCTCGGCTTCCTGCTCATCAGCGGCGACAAGGAGTTCCGCAACTTCGACCGCGCCGAGCCCATCCTCAAGAAATCCTGCGACGCAAACAGCCTCCAGGGCTGCACCAACCTCGGCATCCTCATGGCCAGCCGACCCGGCAGCGAGGGCAAGGCCCGCGAGCACCTCGATAAAGCCTGCAATGGCGGCTACCCACGCGGCTGCACGATCCTGGGCCTGATGTTCTACCACGGCGACGGCGTCGAGAAGAGCGCCGAGGAGGCCGCCCGGCTCTTCGAAGGCGCCTGCCTCAAGAACCACTCCGGCGGCTGCGCCGAGCTCGCCGAGCTCTACCTCAAGAATGAAGGCGTCCCCGCCAACCCCGACAACGCCACCAAGGCCCTGACCTTCTTCGAGCGCGCCTGCCAGCTCGGCAGCCCCCGCGGCTGCAAACGCCTCGAAGAGGTCCGATCCGGCAAACCCCTCGACAGCCCCGCGCCCTGAGGCCTGCCCGCCTGTTGCCTTTGCGCCGCCGCCGTGCTTTCTTCCCGACAGCTTTCAACCCCGAGGCCGCGCGGCCTTCAATCCCATCCACCCTGTGGAACACCCAGCCATGGAGAGACCATGATCGTTTCATCAAGATTGTGGCTGGCGCCCATTTTGACCGGCGCCCTCGCCCTCGCGCTGACCGGCTGCTGCGAAGACGAGATGCAGACCGACGGCCCCGCCGACAAGGCCGTTGATAAGGCCGCTGACAAGAACGCCAACCAGGGCGGCGATCAAGGTGCCGAGCCTGCGGCCGACGCCGACGGCCAGGACGCCGGCGAGGAGGGCGCGGACGACCCCGCCCCGGAAAACCCCGACGATCCGCCCAGGGACCGCTTCACCAGGACCGAGGAGACCTCCAAGAAGTACAAGGAGATCATCAAGCTCCAGGAAGGCTGGGAGATGGACTACATCAACATGGCCGAAGGCGTCGATCTCGTCGTCGCCGCCGAGATCAGCGCCAAAGGCGCCTTCCCGTCCTTCAAGGCGGCCCTCGTCTCCGGCGATCAGGTGACCTCCGAGAGCGTTGACTTCAAGGAGTTCATGGGCGCCGATCAGGCCACTCTGGAGAAGCTCAAGGTCTGCAAGGTGTGGTTCGGCACCCCCAACAGCGTCGTCGACCTGGGAGCGTCCAGGAAGGCCGTCAAGGTCAGCTTCTGGTGCAGCCACACCGAGGACTTCCAGGCCCCGCCCGTCTCCACCGAGATGGTCACCCTCTTCGAACTCGACAAGGAAGCCAAGGAGATCAAGGACCTCAAGCGCTTGTGGTCGGGGATCGGCGGCTCAACCCGGCCCGCGTACGAACAGTGCGTCCTGAACACCAACGCCACCTTCTCCTCCTCCAGCCCCGGCGTCCTGGAGCGCACCACCACCACCCGAGGCGAGCTCTTCAACGCCGCCCCGCCGGACCCCACCATCCCTCCCGACGAGGACCCCAACAGGGTCAAGTGCCGCGACTCGGCCCCCAAGGAGCCCGTCGTCGACACCTTCACGCTGCCCTGATCCGCGCGCTCAACCTGCCCCGTCGAGCTCTCCGTCGAGCCTTCCCTCGCCCTCACCGCCCCTCCGCCCCACCTTCGCACCGCAGCCCCTTCGGGATCCTGGCGTGCAGCGCCCTGTCGGCCTCCGTCGCCCCCTCCGGCAGCGCCTCCAGATCGCGGTGCAGGCGCCCGGCCTCGGCGCGCCCCTCCATGCGCCAGCGCGCCGCGTTGACCGCCGCGTCGTGTTCAGCCCCAGGCACCTCGAAGCCCGCGGGGGTCGGCCCGCTCAGCTCGCCGCAGCGGCCCCTGAAGCCCTCCTCGACCAGCGCGTCGAGCATCGCCCGCTGAACGCTGGGCAGATCGTCGGCGTTCCAGGCCGAGATCTGGAGCGCCGAGAAGAAGCCCGCGCTCTCCTGCGCCCGCTCGTCCAGCCGCGCCATCTCAAGGACCACCCCCGCCCCAACCTCAAGCCGCTCCCCAGGCCCCGATGTCGCCCCAGGACCTGCCTGAGCAGGACAGAAGCGCTCTTCGATGCGCGCGATGCTGCCGTCCGACCGCTTGAAGGACCCCTCCACGAAAATCGCGGCGGCGCCGTTCTCATCGATCTTCGTCACCACTTCGCAGAGCCGGCGCTGCGCCCCGCGGTAATGCGAGGCGTCGATCCAGCCCCAACCCCGGCGGTGTTGCAGCCGCCCCGCCTCCACCCCCTCGATCTTGTGGGCGTGGTTGATCGCCTCGCGCGGCGCGCCGGGGGCCGCCAGCGCCAGGAGCAGGGCCGCGCCGATCGCGGCCAGATCCCATTGGAGGTGCCAGAGCATCATCGGCAGCACGCGCCGAGCGCGGGCGTAGGCCGCGGCCGTCACGACGCCCACCCCCACCCCGTAGAGCGCCCCGACGACCCCGAAGCGGACGTGAAACAGTCCGTAGAGCCCCGCCGCCGCGATCACCCCCCCCGCTGGCCCCCAGCGGCCCGCGATGGGCGCCTGGACGGCTCGCCGCAGCCCAAGCTCGACCAGCAGGGCGTAGGTCGCCACGAGCGCCGTATAGGCCGCGATCGCCCCCAGCGACCACGTCCAGCCAGCAAGCTCATCCAGGTAGGCCCCCATGCCGCCCGGACCCATGCCGAAGATCGCGACGCAAACCCCAAGGATCAACCCGGAGGCGAGGTTGAGGGACAGGACGATCTTCAAGGTCGAGGGCGGGGCGCCCTCTTCGATCTCTTGGGTCACGGTGCGGCCCCGATCGATGCCCAGAGTGGCCGCAGCCACCCCTGGCGTGTATAACCAGCATCGCAGACGTCCCTTGAAATCGGCAACCCGACGCCACGCCCATGACCAGGTTTCTCTCCAGCCCCCTCGCCCTCATCGCCCTGCTGCTCGCCGCCGCGATCTTGACGGCGTGCCCTCAAAACGGCGGCGGATCCGTCAAAGCCGAAGCCGCCGCGATTTTACCCAAGGCCGACGCCCCCGGCGATCGGCCCGTCGAGATCACAGCCGATGGGGTCGCGGAGGTCGTCGCGCCGGGAGGAGGCTCATCCATCGAAAAAGTCGATAAGGGTGCTGGCGCACCTTCATCGAAAAAATCGATGGATGAGAAGCCTCCTCCTACGGCAGCGGAGCGGGCGGCCAGGGAGCCCTCCTGGGAGCAGATCCTTGATCCGAAGCGCGCCCTGGAGGGCGCCGTCAGCGTCGGGTCCACGCTCAAGGGCAAGCTCAAGGGCGAAGCCCGGCTGCCCTTGGATGGGGCGCACTACACGGTGCTGGGGATTTGTCGTGAGCGGGAGACGAACTTCGGGACGGAGGAGGTGATCGCGCTGTTGACGGACACGGCCGCGTCGATGGCGCAGGCCTGGCCGAAGGGGCCGAAGCTCGCCGTCTGCAACATGGCAAAGCGCGGCGGCGGGAACATCGAGTGGAGCCGATCGCACAACTCGGGTCGCGACGCCGACCTCGCCTTCTACGTCCGGACCAAGGCGGGCGAGCCCGTCGAGGCGCCGCACCTGGTGCGCTTCGGGCGAGAGTTGACCTCCCTGGGGGACGACGGGGCCTACGTCTTTGACGTGGAGCGCAACTGGGCGCTGGCGCGGCGGCTGCTGACGCACCCGACCATCCAGCTTCAGTGGATCTTCGTCTACAACCCGCTCAAGCGGGCGATGCTGCGCCACGCCCGGACGCTCGGGGAGCCCGAGGCGCTGCTGGAGAAGGCGGAGCTGGTCCTGTGGCAGCCCAGCGACAGCGCGCGCCACAACGACCACTTCCACGTCCGGGTCTTCTGCGCCGATCAGGATCGCCCGGAGGGCTGCCTGGACGAGATCCCCATCTGGGACTGGGTCACCTTTGACCCGGTGCCGGTGGCCGACAGGGCCGCGGCGCTGGCGCCAGGGCTGCGCGAGCGCGACGAGGAGACGCGGACGCGCGTCCTGGATCACATCGAGCGCATCCAGGCCCTCGACGCGGCGCCGGCGCTGGCCGAGGTGGCGATCTTTGATCGCAGCAATGCCCTGCGCCTGCGGGCGATGAACATCCTGGTCGAGTGGCGCCTGAGAGACGCCGACGTGGCCTGGGCCGTCGAGCGCTTCGTGCGCGCCCCAGGAGCGGGGATCGTCAAGGACGATCCGGCCTACACCACCAGCGACCCCGCCGCGATCCCGTGGGCGGGCGTCATGACCCGCTACACCATCGGCGAGGGCCAGGAGCGCGACGCCTTGACCCTCAGGCGCGCCTGGAGGGTGCTGGACAAGATGGCCTCGCCGAAGGCCGGGCCCTTCCTGGCCCGGGCGCTCAAGTCCCGACGCGTGATCGGGGAGGGGGCCGGGGTGAGCGAGGCGAGGCTGGCGGCCGAGGCCGCGATCCACGCGATGGACCTTCGGATGGTGCCCGCGCTCATCGACGCGCTGGAGCAGGACGACAATCGGGTGCGCGCCAACGCGCACCTGGCGCTCAGGCGCATCACCAACCACAGCGCGGGCAGCGCCGACAACTGGCGCGCGTGGTGGGCCGAGAAGGGCCAGAAGGATCGGGACGAGCTGCTCATGGAGGGCTTCCGACGCGGAGGGGTCCGGCTCTCCAGCCTGGACGACAAGCTCTTCGCCGATCTGCTCGTCCCGCTGACCCTTCGAGACGACGAGATCGGCTACAACGCCGATCGGACCCTGGCCCGGATGACGGGCCATTACGTCCCGCGCGAGGCCTCCGCCGAGGAGAAGCACAAGCTCTGGTCGGCCTTCGTCCCCCCGAAGTGATCGCGCGCGCCTCGGGCGGCGCGCGGCGCGCCTCGGCTGTCATACGGAACCACGCTCAAGCCGCTAACATGTTGGGCCACCTGGAAGCCCAAGATGAAAGTGGTTCAAACGTGGTTCCGTATCACTCGCCGCCCAGAGCGGCGATCTGGGCGCCGGGGAGGCTCCGTGCGTGCTCTGGAGCGGGGATCGTCGAGGGCGCTCTGGCCTGCGCCAGTGGCGGCCCAGATCCTGTTGAAATTCATGGTGATACGATGGCGCGCGGGCGGGTCGCTCAGCGCGCGGCGTCAGGGTGATCGGAGGCGCATCGGAAGCCGTTGTAGTACTCGGTGGAGGACTCGGTGTTGTTGCCGCGGAGGGTGGTCCGGGCGAGGCTGCCTCCGGCGGTGAAGCCGCCGCCGCGGATGCTGCGGTTGCCGCCGGTCTCTGGGCCGCGGGGGTCGCGCGAGGGGGCGCGCTTGTAGTAGTCCGATTCGTAGTAGTCCGAGACCCACTCCCAGACATTGCCGGCCATGTCCTGGGCGCCGTAGGGGCTGGCGCCGTCCGGTCGGCTGCCGACGGGGCAGGTCGAGTTGGTGCCGCAGCCGTAGTTGCCCTCGTTCATGCAGACGCGGGCGCAGGAGGGCGGCGGCTCATGGCCCCAGGGGTAGAGGCGGCCGTCGGTGCCTCGGGCGGCCTTCTCCCACTCGGCCTCGGTGGGCAGGCGCTTGCCGACCCACTTGCAGTAGGCCTGGGCGCCGGTCCAGGACATGCAGTTGATGGGGTGGTCGAGCTTGTCGGTCTTGCCCTGGTTGCAGCGCGGCTCGGTGGGCGTGGGCGTGCAGGCGCGGGCGGCGACGCAGTGGGCGAATTCTTTTGCGGTGACCTCCAGACGGTCAATCCAGAAGGTCTTGAGGTGGATCGAGGCCTGGGGCTGCTCGTCGTGGCTGCTGTTGGAGGGGTCCGCGCCGCGCAGGAAGGGTCCGGAGGGGACGTGGACCATGTCGCCTCGGTGGGCTCGCCTCGACCGGGTCAGGTCGCCGGCCTGCGCGTCGTGGGGCGTCGGCTCAAGGGCGAGCGCCGCCGCGATCCCGAGGGCCAGCGCGGCGGCTCTGGTCAGGGCGAAAAAATCGCGGCGAGCACGTGGTGCAGGGGGTCGTGCCTTTGGTCGTCGAGGCGGCTCGGGGCGCGGCGCGGGCGCGGCGGCGAGCGGGCTGGCGAGGAGGGGGTGGGGTGATCCGGGCATGGCGGCGTCAGGTCTGGGGGGTCTTGCGGGCGCGGGCGATGATCTTCTTGCGGGTCCTGGTCGGGGGGGCGTCGCGGACGGGGAAGTGGCGCTGGACGAAGTCAAAGGCGTTCTTCCAGCAGATCTTCTCGACGAGGGCGTCGACGCCGATCTCGGCGATCTGGCGGGTGTGGGCCAGGGCCTCAAGGCGAGCGCGCAGGGCCTCTTCGAAGCGGGGCAGGGACAGGACGGTGGGGCAGCAGGAGATGGGGTCGATGGCGCCGTCGAAGTCGCTGCCGATGCAGAGGCAGTCCCAGGCGCGGCGCTTGTCGGCCTGCGAGAGGCGATCGTCGAGCATGACGACGTCGGCCAGGGCCAGGAGGTGATCGACGAGGACGTCGGGCAGGAGCTCGGCGGGGGTCTTGTCGCCAGAGCGCAGGCCGAGGATGCGCTGATCGAAGCAGAGGCCGAAGAGGCCGCCGCTCTTGTGGGCGGCGCGCATGTCCTCGTCGCAGGCGTTGATGCCCCAGGCGTTGAAGATGCCCCGGTGCCAGTGGTCGGTCTCCTTGTCGCCGTTGGCGATCAGGGCGTCGAGCGTGTCGACGCCGGAGTAGGCCATGTGGGACATGATGACGGGGATGGGCAGGCCCTGGCGCTGCCCCGAGGCCACCAGCGCGTTGTAGGGCTCGACGATCTGGGCGTAGAAGGCCTTGCGGGTCCGAGGGCTGAAGTGCTTGGCGTCGATCAGGACGCGGCGGCCGCCGAGGTCGTTGAGGTCGTCGTCGAGGTCGAGCAGCGCGCGGGTGACGCGCAGGCCGAGGTCGCCCTCGGCCTCGAAGCCCTCGTGGAGCCGCTCGCGCTGGTTGATGACCAGATCGCCGATGCCGGGGATGCTGTGGGCGTGGCCGCAGACGCCGTTGTCGAAGTGGTGGGCCAGGGTGACGAAGAAGATGGGGTGGGGCAGCGCCTTGAGGGTCTCGATGCGCTCGAAGATCAACGCCTCGGGGACGCGGCGCTGATCCGGGCCGATGGTGAAGACGTGGCCGCCCTCGATGGTCAGCACGACCGCGATCTCGCCCCTGTCCATCACCTCGGAGATCCGCTCGGCGCGGTCGATGAGGTGGTAGACCCCCTTGACCGCCTCGGTGCGGCGGTGGCCGCCCTCGGAGATCTCGATCGCGGCGCGGCCGGTGACGCCATCTCTGGCCTTGAAGTACGCGTACTCCTTGAGGAAATCCTCCCAGTAGTCGTAGCGCTCCGAGGTCAAGAAGCGCAGCCGCTCGGCGCTGTAGCCCAGCACGGTGCGCTGCAGGAGGGCTCTGAGCGGCCCGTCATTGCGCAGGATCGCGGTCAGCTCCTTGAGGGCGGCCTGCTGGCCCTCCTTGCGGGCCAGCGCCATGGCGCCCTTGAGGACGGTCGCCCCCGAGGCCATCCGCAGCGCCTCCTGCCAGAAGGAGGTGCCCCCCGAGCCGTCGGGGGAGCTGCGCAAGAAGCCCGCCTCGATGGGCGTGATCGAGGCGAAGACCAGGCGCGTCCCGCTCATCGCCATCTTGGCCACGTCGGTCTGCGAGTAGGCCGTCCCGCGCCTCCCTTCGTCCATCGCCGCCGTGTTCGAGGGCGGGATGTGCCAGGGGTTGAAGCACTCCGGGTCCTGCTCCTGAGGGCTGTTGCGCACCCGGTTGAAGGTGTAGAAGCTCGGGTGGCTGTGAAGATCGGCGAAGTGTCGGGTCATGTCCGCGTCCTCTCGAGAATCTTGTCGATGAGCCCGGGCGCCAGCGCGCGCGGCGGCAGCGAGGTCATGGGGTTGAAGACCATCCCCTCCAGGCCCATGGCTCGAATCTTGGGGAAGAGCGCCGAGGCGGCCTGCCTCAACACCAGCAGCTGCGCGCTTTGTCCCTTGCGCTCGACGACCCCGAGCGCCTCGATGAACTCCAGCGCGAGGTCCTCGGAGGTGAAGATCGCCGCCAGCCGACGATCGTGGCTGTCGGGGGCCAGCACGAAGTCGTGCTGCTCGTCCGGCTCGCCGTCGCCAACGACCACGACGTGGAAGTGCTCAAAGCGCGCCAGCATTCCCACCGGATCCTCCAGCCGCTCCGGCGCCTGGAGCGCCTCCTCCAGCGCCGCGATCGACGCCCAGGCGCGCAGCATCGGGATCTGATCGCCGACGAAGTGGAAGGTGTGCGGGCTCAAGGGATCGATGTTGATCCGGTCGACGACATCGGGCATCGCCCCGAAGACCTCATGGCCCCGAAGCACCACCCGCCTCGTCGACAAGGCCTCGCCGCGATCCTCCATGACCTTGAGGGCGTGCGCGTCCGAGAAGATCTCCAGGATCCGACCCTCGGGCGTCTTGAGCACCCCAAGCTCCAGGCCCCGCTCACCTCGCCCGCCAGGCGCTCGCCAGCTCGGGTGGTGCATCAACCCCCGGTAGAGCCTGGGTTTTTCGATCTTTTCGGCCTTGAAGGCCGCGATGAGCTCGCGGATTCGTCCGGTCGGTGGCATGTCCCCTCCAATCTCCAGACCCAGGACATGGCATGTGCGCCCGGACTTTACAACTCCCGGCGCGGAGGCTCTGGCGCCCTCGGGCGATCTGCCGTTTCCACTTCGACGGCGTCGGTGGTACACAGTGGCCCGTGTGGATCGAGAGAGCGTCAAGGAGCCCCATGAGCGAGCGTGTGACAAGAAGCAGCCTGACGATGTTGTCGAAGTCGGGATGGATGACGGTGGCGGCCTTCATCTTCGGCCTGACCTACATCGGCGTGCTGGCCTTCTTGCTCTACGTCGCGGGCTTCGGGCTGGCGATGGCGCCTCCCCAGGACTTCGATCAAGCGATGACGACCCTGGTCGGGCTGGCGCTGGATGGCAAGGCGGGGCTCGCCCTCCTGTTGGGCCTGGAGCTGGTCATGGCGATCCTGGAGTTCATCGCGCGCAACAGATCCCCCCAGGCTGGCCTGACCTTCCCGCTGATCTTCCTGCCCTTCGGGCGCACGGCGCGCCTCTTCATCATCGATCTGCTCTGCGTGCTGGTCCTGACCCCCAGGATGCTCGTCTACCTGCTCTACATCGGGCTCTCGCCGATGGTGGACCTCATCTTCAAGAGGACCTCGCTCTCAGGCCGCTTCATCGATCGCTTCGATGAGATCTGGGGTCGGGTCGACGCGGCGCTGCGGATCGTCTACAACGCCCTCTACTTCACCAAGGTCGACAAGAACTCCGACGGGCTGACGATCTGGTTCAACCGCATCCTCGTCTTCTGGTGCATCCACCACTCCAAGGACTGACGAGCGCCCCGCCCGCGCTCGAACGAGCCAGCCCAGGCGACGGTCGGCTACCAGAGCTCTCGGCGGGGGGCTTCGGGGTCGGTCTGTGGCGGTCGGCTGTACGAGCCCGAGGCCTTCAGGAGCAGGGTGTGGGCCTTGCAGGCCGGGACCATCTCGTCCATGTAGTGCACCGGGCAGCGGCCGATCTCCACGACCTCCATGCCCAGCTCTCTGGCGCGCGCCACCGCGTCCGGGTGGCCGGTCGTGAAGCTGAACCACACCCGCGTGCAGCCCGCCTCGTGGGCCAGCTCCACGGCCTTGGCCGCCGCGCGCGGCTTGACCCAGATCACGGCCAGGTCGCTGCGATCCGCCGGCAGCTCGGCGACCGAGGTGTAGAGCTTCTCTCCCTTGGAGGAGCCGCGCGACTCCGTCAGGCCGCCCATGTCCAGGCAGTAGAAGGACTTGCGCGTGCGCGTGTAGTTGTGGAACGACTGCGCCGGGAAGCGCTCTTGCGACGAATCCCCGATCAGGACGAAGCCGTCGGCGCCCCGGATGACGCCCTCAAGCGGATGGCTCATGGTAAAATCTCCTGTGCGGCGACCCTGGCCGCCCTGGTCCAACCCTCAACGGGGCGTGTGATCGCGCGCAGGCCAGCGCCTTCAACCCTCGACCGGCCTGTGAAGCCGGATCTCGACCGGCTTGTCGAGCAAGCCCTCCAGCGCGAAGGCGACCTCCTGCAAGTAGCCCGATCTCAGGTGCACGTCGAGCGCCGCACGGCTCTCCCAGCGCTCCAGGAAGGTGAACTCCTGCGGATCGAAGTGGTTCTGGACGAGGTCGTATTGAAGGCAGCCCAGCTCCTGGCGCGTCGGGGCCAGCAGCGAGGACAGCACGCGCCGGAGCTCATCGACGGTGTCCTCCCGGGCGTGGATACGCGCAATGACATAGACCTGCTCTTCAGCCATGGCCGCCCCCAAGTCGTCGACTTCCTCGGATGATCGCCCGAGGTCCGCCCGCCGTCAAGTCAGCCGCCTGGAGCCTTAAATGATGTAGATGAAGCTGCTGAAGTCCTCGCGGGCCAGCCCCTGCTGCTGGCCGCGCGACACCAGATCCTGGAGGGTGTAGGCGTCGAGGATCGCGTCGATCTGCCCGGCGACCTCCCGCCAGACCTCCTCCGTGACCATCAAGCCCGTGGCCTCGGGGGGGGCCTCGGTCGGCAGGCCCTCGGCCTCCTCGCGCGGCGCCTTGCACAGGCCGTGCTCCGTCTCGCCCTCGATCACCCGGACGATCTCGCCGAGCGTGATCGCGTCCAGCGGCCGGGCCAGGAAGTAGCCGCCCTGCGGGCCCCGCTTGCTGCCCACCACGCCCGCCTTTCTCAAGGCCTGGAAGATCTGGTCCAGGAAGCCCGCGCTGATCCCCTCGGCCTCGGCGATGTGCGCCACGCGGGTCGTGGACGAGGGCGCATGGTAGGCCATGTGGAAGAGCGCCCGCACCGCATAGAGAGATTTGATCGACAGCTTCATCAGGTCGTCGCCTGCGCCTCATCGCGGCGGGCCTCGGAGGAGAAACCCGCACGAACAACTGCGACAAACCATCGCACGAAACGGCCCGGCTGGCCAGCCCCGCGCTCGCGGCGGCGTCCCCTGGTCGGGGGCGTCGTGTGGGGCTCTTGAGGGCCCCGAGCGCGGCGGCGCGGAGGTCGTCATTTGGCGTTTGCGCGCAAGGCGCGTTGGTGCCAAAGTGTGGCGTCAATTTTCGTGGACCTGACGCAAGGAGAGGAGCGGTCATGAAGGGTGGTGTGTTGAGCAGGATCGGGGTCGTGCTGGCTGGGGTCGTGGCTGCGTCGGTGATGATTCAGGCGGAGGCGCAGGCCTTCTCGGGCTATGTCAGCCTGGTGCCGACGTCGTTCAGCTGCTCGACCTGTCACTTCAACCCGAGGGGTGGCGGCTCGCGCAACCCCTTCGGCGTGGCCTTCAGCGGCAATGGCTACACGTGGGCGGCGATCTTCAACCTCGACTCGGACGGGGACGGCTTCACCAACGGTCAGGAGCTCAACGACCCCGACGGGATGTGGCGGCAAGGTCAGCCGCTCCCAGGCGGGACGAAGACGCGCCCCGGCGACCCGGCCGACTTCCCCGTCCTGGGCGACTGCGGCAACAACGCTCTGGATGAGGGCGAGGACTGCGACGGCGCGCTGCTCGACGGCGCGACGTGCGTGGGAGAGGGCTTTGATCGCGGGACCATCTCCTGTCGCAATGATTGCACCCTGAACACGAGCGCCTGCGAGCGATGCGGCGACAACGTGAGAAGCCCCGGCGAGGAGTGCGAGGGCGCCAACCTCAACGGCGCCACCTGCCAGAGCGAGGGCTTCGACGGCGGCACGCTGCGCTGCTTCGCCGGCTGCACGCTGGACACGGCTCTGTGCACGACCTGCGGCAATGGGATGCTTGAGGACGGCGAGAGCTGTGAAGGCGACGACATCGGCGGGGCGACCTGTGAAGGCGAGGGTTTTGGCGGCGGCGTCCTGACCTGCGCCGACTGCGCCTTGGACACGAGCGCCTGCGAGCCGGCCGAGAACAACGTCTGCGGCGACGGCGTCAAGCGCAATGATGAGGCCTGCGACGGCGAGGATCTCGGCGACTCGACGTGCGCGGGCGCGGTCAGCGGCTCGGTCGGCGAGCTCGGCTGTAATGAGGACTGCACGCTGAACACCGACGCCTGCACGCTGTGCGGCAACAGCATCATCGACGAAGGCGAGCGCTGCGAGGGGTTTGAGCTGGGCGGGGCGACGTGCGAGGGCGAGGGCTTCTTGGGCGGCGCGCTGGGCTGCAACGAGGACTGCTCGCTCGACACGTCCTCCTGCGAGGCGGCGCCGACGTCTTGCGGCAACGGGACCATCGACGAGGGCGAGGACTGCGACGGCGAGAACGTCGGCGGCGGGGTCTGCGCGGATTTTGCGCCTGGGACCGTGGGGACGGTGGCCTGCAAGAGCGACTGCACGATCGACATCGCGGGCTGCACGGACTCTGAGGGCGAGCCGGAGGCCCAGCCCGAGGTCGTGGCCCCGGCTCCGAAGGACGACGAGGGCTGCGCGGTGTCCCCCGGCCGCTCCAATGGCGCGCTGGTGTGGGCGTCGCTGCTGCTCGGCGCCCTCTTCCTGGCCCGTCGCCGCCGCGACTGAACAGGTTCCACGGCAGAGCCGAAGGGCACACTCCAGCCCCACACTCCCCCCCACACTCCACCCCCTGTCCCCCTCCTCGTTCCACGAGGAGGGGGGACTCTTGAATTACGGGTGTCGGTGGATCGCAACTCCACCCCCTGTCCCCCTCCTCGCTGCGCAAGGAGGGGGAACTCTCGTATTACAGGCAAGATGGTTCGGGGCGCTCGTATCATGGCTTCGGGTGGATCGAGTCCCGCCCCGACGACCTCACGATTGTCCCCGACGGGGTCTCGCCCCAGGTGGCCAGTGATCCCGGCGAAGGCTCCTGCGGCCCACCCCCCGAATCATCCTGCCCACCCAACAAGCCCATCCCCCTATCCACCTTGTCCGTAATACGAGCGTCCCCCCTCCTTCCGGAGGGAGGAGGGGGACAGGGGGTGGAGTGTGCGGGTGGAGTGCGGGGGTCAGGGGCGCCAGAAGGCCGTGTCGGCGAAGACGTGCAGGACGCCGTGAGGTCCGAAGTGGACCTCGCGGCCGAAGAGGCTGGCGCTCAGGCGCATCAGGTAGGCGCCGCCGGGGGAGTCTTTGCCGAGATCCTCGTCGGGAGCCCGTGGTCCGTGTGTAAGTGGTTCTGATTCCTCGCTATTTTTGTCGGTGGGTGTTGGATGGGTGAGGCCGAGGGGTCCGCCGCCGACGACGCTGAAGCCGATCAGGAGCTCTCTGAGGCGCTCGATGTCGTCGGCGACGTCCTGGGTCAGGCCGAGCGCGGCCGGATCGCTGGCGACGAAGCCGAAGAAGTCATCAAAGACATGGACGGGGACGTGGATGGAGGTGCGGGTGACGCCGCGAGGGGGCCTTGCGCGCTCCAGGGGGCGGTGGTCGTCGCGGGTCGGGCCTGGGATCGAGGGATGGGCGGGGTGGGGGAGCAGGACGACGCGGGCGTGGTGGGAGTGGGGTCGGGAGGCCTCGTTGTCGGACAGGTGGCTCAAGAAGAGGGCGACGGCGTGATCATCGGCGGCCGGGGGGAGGGTGATCGTGGCGAGGTGCTCCATGCGGTCGTCGCCCTGGGGGGAGGGGGCGGCCGGGGCGCGGGTGTGGAGGAGGGAGGGGTGGAGGGAGGGCCATAAGTCGGCGGAGAGGGCGGGGGGGAGGCCGAGGAGGGTGTCGGTGTCCCAGGGCTTCATGGGCAGGGGGCGCAGGATGTCGACGGGGGTGGTCTTGAGGCCGGGGTGGGCCATGAGGCTGCCGGAGAGGCGCTTGAGCTGGTGAAAGGGGGAGTGGTCGCCGAGGCGGCGCAATGAGGCGGCCAGCCCGTTGAGGAAGTGAAGGAAGGCGCGGCCTTCGAAGCCCTCCAGGCGCCAGCCGGGGCCGCCTGCGGCCAACTCGACGTGTCGCCAGAAGAGGGCGCGCTGGCCGCCGTGGGCGGCCTCGGCGGCGGCCAGCGCGAGCTGCCCGAGGGGATCGCGGCGCGGCACGCGGGCGATGGCCTCGGCGAGCTGCCGCGCGAGCTTGAGGTGGGCCGGGGAGGGGGTGGAGGCGATCTGGCGGAGCAGCGCGACGGCGCGGGCGGCCATCGGGTGCGCGGGAGAGTCGGCGTGGGCGCGGGCGAGCTGATCGACGATGTCGGCCAGGAAGTGCAGGACGAGGGCGCGGGGCAGATCGAGCGCGATGGGGTGGTCGTTGAGCCGCAGGCGGAGCTGGATGGGCACGTGGGGCTCGATGGCGCCAAAGAGGCGCGCCAGCAGCGCGGGGCCGCTGTGGGCCACCCCGGCCTCGTCCTCCCAGGAGAGCCTGTCGAGGCTGTCGCGGCGCTTGAGGGCGTCGAGGTAGCGCGCCACGGCGCTCAGGTTGCCCTCCATGGCCTCGGTCAGATCCTCGGCCAGGAAGAGCCCCAGAGCGCGCGCGGCCAGCAGGAAGGTGGGGCGATCGAGGCGAGCGCAGGCGAGCCGCAGCAGCTCCTGAGCGGCCTGCTCGTCCTCCGGGTGTCTCGCGACGGCCTCTCGCAGCGCGTCGTATGGATCGTCCTGGCTCATCGACTCCGAGGTCGCGCGGTCCTGGCCCCAGGTATCGCTCATTTGGGCGCGAGACGGCAACCGCGCTTGCCGCCCGTGGGGTCTTCAGGGTGGCTACTGCGCTCGCCACTCGAGCGGGCGCTCGGTCGTGGAGGGCATGTCGAGGTATCTCGATCTCGTGTTGGCGGCGTCGGGTGTCGTTTTCGAGATATGGCAAGGATCTTGCTTTGGGGCCGGGCCGGACGAGCGGTCAACGGACCCGGATGGAGGAGCGAGGCGATGAAGAAGGCGACTGTGGCGGTGATGGTGGCGGGCCTGGCGGGTTTTGCGGCGTGCGCCGAGCAGGAGGTCGCCGATGACCTCGGGCAGACGCTGCCGATCTCGGACGGGGACGTGACCAAGGCGGAGGTGGGCAAGGCCGACTCCAGCGTCGAGGCCATCTTCCTGGACTTCGCCTTCGAGGGCGAGCTGCTGACCACCACGAGCTTCAACCCCAACGGCCAGATCGAGGAGCAGATGCTCTACACGATCGGCCACCTCAACGGGGACAACTCCGTCGGCCGCATCGACAAGCTGGCGCTGACCAACGTCAAGACCGAGCGGGTCGGCGACATGATCCGCGTCACCTACAGCGCGAGCCTTCAGGTCGCCTGGGGCCGCCGCAACGCCGTGCCCGCGACCTACATGCTTCAGCTGCCCCGCGACGTGAGCTTCAAGGGCCTGGAGAAGTTCACCGCCAGCTACAGCCGCGACTGCGTGGGCTTCGACGCCCACGACGTGACCACCGGCAACATGTGGTACCACTACCGACCCAAGGCCTTCAGCTGCCGGCTGAACGACGCGGACGTGGTCAAGATGCAGGCCACCGTCAGCGTCAGCGCGGTCAACACCTCCGGCCGCTTCCCCGAGTACCACAAGGTCTGGGAGGACGGCGTGCTGAAGGTCGTGGCGATCTTCGGCAAGTACGACGACGGCGCGACGACCAGCGCGGACGCCGGCGTGGCCGCCTACAACAGCTTCGTCGGGGCCATGCGCGACGAGCTCAGGACCAGGTCGCCGAAGACCACGCCCGCGGTCGTGCCGGCCAACCCCGGCGTCGCTGTCCCCGACGTCACCTTCGAGGCCACCCTGGACGACACCCACAGGATCGTCGTGACCGCCCTGCTGGTCGACAACGTCCGCACCGCCGGCCGCACCTTCGACAACCGCTACTCGGCCCTCTCCAGCGACGCCGACCTGATCGTCTACAACGGCCACGCGGGCCTGGGCGCCAACATCCGGGCGCTGGCCAGCAAGGGCGACTGGGTCCCGGGGCAGTACGTCATCATCTTCATGAACGGCTGCGACACCTACGCCTACGTCGACTCCTCGCTCTTTGACGCCCACGCCGCCATCAACGACGACGACCCCCGCGGCACGAAGCACGTCGATCTGGTCACCAACGGCATGCCCTCCTTCTTCCGCTCGATGTCGACGGCCACCCTGGCCTTCATCCGGGGCCTGGTGAGCTTCAAGGCCCCCCAGACCTACGAGCAGATCTTCAGGAACGTCGATCGCTCCGAGGTCGTCCTCGTCTCCGGCGAGGAGGACAACGTCTTTGTGCCGGGCTTCGGCGAGGGCGGCGAGACGCCCGAGCCGATCGTGGCCTGGGAGGGCCTGGAGCTCGGCGGCACCGTCGTCCGCGACCAGGAGATGCGCTTCGAGACCCCGACGCTGCCCTCCGGCTCCTACACCTTCCTGATGGAGGGCACCCGCGACGCCGACCTCTACATCCGCGTCGGCGACGCCCCGACGACCTCCAAGTACGACTGCCGCCCCTTCAAGGCCGGCTCCGGCGAGGTCTGCAAGGTCCAGCTCTCCTCCCCGGCCGTCATCCACGGCATGGTCCGCGGCTGGGACGCCTCCTCCGACTTCGATCTCGTCGGCTCGGTGGACTGACCCCTGCCCCTTGTCCTCAACCGCGCCTCCCCGGCGCGGGCACCCTCTCCTCCCTCTCGCCCTCGCCCGGCTCTCCCTCTCTCCCTTCGCCTCAACGCCGCCCTCCCGCCAACCCAGCCGCCCAGCGCGATCGGCGCCGCGATCGCGGCGCGACCCTCACCGGCTCGATTTGCCGCGCTGCCCTTCGACATGATATTCATCGAATTTCGCAGATGCTGGCCTGTTCCCCAATCCGCGCGTCGGAGGCCCGATCATGAACCCATCCCCCCTTCACCGTCGCCCGCTCGCGCCCCTGGTGGTCCTCCTCGCCTGCGCCCTGGCCGCCTCGACCCTGGTCGCCGACGAGGCCAGCGCCAGGCCGCGGGCGGGCCTCATGCTCGGCGGCGGGCTGGGCCTGGCAGAGTCGAACTTCAACCTGGAGGCTTCCAACGATGATCCAGACGTCGGCAAGGTCATCGATCTGAAGATCGGACACGCGTGGCCCGGCGGCTTCGCCCTCACCCTCGGCGTCTCCGACCTCCTCTTCGAATACCAGTCCGTCCTGCTGGGCGCGACCCTGAAGATCGAGCTCTCCTTCCTCATGGGCGATGTGAGCGCGTGGTACTTCTTCGATCGCGGCGGCGACTGGGAGTTCTTTGTCCGCGGGGGCCTGGGCAACACCCTCAGCGAGCTGAGGCTCGGCGCCCTGACGGTGGAGGAGGAGTCCTCCGGGCTCGTCCTGGGGGGCGGCGCTCTCTGGTACTTCAACCCTGACGTGGCGCTCTCGCTGGAGGCCGTCGCACGCTTCTACGGCATCACCTTCAACACCGAGGACTTCGAGCAGACCGAAGAGGTCAGAGCCCTCGGCCTCTCCGTGGGCATTCTCTGGCGCTGAGCTGCCCTCCGCGGTTGTTCTCAGGCTCCTTGCGCGTCCTCAGACCGCAAACGACACGGGCCCGGCAGCGCTCAATCGACGATCGCCCCACGCTCCTCGCACCGCCCCCCACAAGGGGGGACGGGCTCGTCGGGTGGGGCTAGAATTTCAGGTGGGCTGCGCCCTGTCGGTCGCAGGCCAGCGCACGACCCAGGTCGACACCAGGGGGCGTGAAAACCCCAATCCACAGGCCCACTTCGACGCGCTGATCCGGCCC